>CAYUOW010000004.1:35437-62383 GCA_964446455.1 uncultured Desulfocurvus sp. | reverse complement strand
TCAAGGAATGGCTGCAGGCCGGGCTGGCCACGGTGGACGGCAAGACCATCAAGAAACCGGGTTTGCGTCTGGAGGGCTTTGAACGTCTGACCCTGGACGCTCCGGATCTCTCCGGCGCAGGAGTGCCCAAGGCCGAGGCGGGCGAGCTGCGCATCCTGCACCGCGACGCCGTCCTGGCGGTCATCGACAAGCCCGCGGGCCTGACCACCCACCCGGCCGCCACCCAGCCCGACGGCACCCTGGTGAACCGCCTGCTGCACCACTTCCCCGAGCTTGCGCCCGAAGTCTCCGGCATGGAGGGCGAACGGCCGGGCATCGTGCACCGGCTGGACAAGGACACCTCGGGGCTCATCCTGGTGGCCCTCACCGAGGCCGCACGGCTGGAGCTTTCCCAGGCCTTTGCCGACCGCCGCGTGCACAAGACCTACCTGGCCCTGGTCCACGGCCGCCCCAAGGGCGACGACACCGGCAGGCTGGGCGAGGACGCGGGCTACATCGACCTGCCCCTGGGCCGCCATCCCTCCCTGCGCACCAAGATGGCCGTGCTGCAAAAGGGCGGGCGCGACGCGCGCACCAGCTGGCGCAGGCTGTGGACCGACCGCCTGGGCCGGGCCAGCCTTTTGGCCGTGGACCTGCACACCGGCCGCACGCACCAGATCCGCGTACATTTGGCGCACATCGGCAACCCGCTGGTGGGCGACCCCGTGTACGGCCCCTCGGCCCATGCGCGCTGGCTGGCGCAAAAGGGCCCGCTGGCCAAGCTGGCCCCCCGGCAGATGCTCCACGCCTTCCGCCTGGCCTTCGAGCATCCGGAAAGCGGCGACGAGCTCTTCTTCCGCCAAGACCCGCCCCAGGACTTCATGGACCTTTTGCGCGCCCTGGCGAGCGACTGCCAGCGCGTGGTCATCACCGGCATGCCCGGGTGCGGCAAGTCCGCCCTGCTGCGCGCCCTGGCCGATGCGCCGGAGGCCCCGCCCACCTTCAGCGCCGACGCCTGCGTGGCCGAGCTCTACGGCCCCGGCGGAGACGGAGCGGCCCTGCTTGCCCGCAGCCTGGGGCGCGGCATCCTGGACGCCGAAGGCGCTGTGGACCGCCAGCGGCTGCTCGCGCTCTTGCTGGAAAACCCGGCCCAGCGGCGCGAGGTGGAGGACATGATCCACCCGCTGGTGCGCCACGCCATGACGCGGTTCTGGGCCGAGCACAGCGCCGCGCCGCTGGCCGTGGCCGAAATCCCGCTCTTCTTCGAGGCCGGCTGGCTGGGCGCCAAGCACGGGGCCAAGACCAGCCCCAAGGCCGCCCAAGACAGACGCATGGCCGACGTGGTGGTGGGCGTGCGCTGCCCGGAAGAGCTGCGGCGCGGTCCCCTGCGTGAGAGCCGCAGGCTCGCCCCGGAAGTACTGGCGGCCTTCGAGTCGTGGCAGTGGCCGGAGGACCGCAAGCTGGCCGCCTGCGATCTCATCGTGGACAACGTGGCCGGGCTGGGCGAGCTGAAGGCCCAGGCTGCGCGCCTGCTAAAGAACCTGGCGGACTTGCGCGCGGAACGCGCCCAGGCCGCGGACGCCCGTCTGCACGCCCTGCTGGACGAAGCCGCCCAGGCCCCGGCCCTGGAAGACCCCGGCGCATGATCCCCCTGCGCGACGACATACCCCGCGTGCACACGCCCGTGGCCGTGATCCTGGTGATCCTGGCCAACCTGGGCATGCAGGTGCTCATCAGCGGGCAGGACCCGTATGTGCAGGAGGTGCTGTACCGGCTGCTGGGCGTTGTTCCCGCGCGCTACGCCTTCCCGGACTGGGCGGCCTTCGCGGGCTTTCCGGCCATGGGTGCGCTGCCCTTCTTCTCCTACATGTTCCTGCACTCCGGCTGGTGGCATCTTCTTTCGAACATGTGGATGCTCTGGATCTTCGCCGACAACATCGAGGACGTCATGGGCCCGTTCAGGTTCATGGTTTTTTATCTGCTGTGCGGCCTGGCCGCCCTTGCGCTGCACATGGCCTTCAACCTCTCGGAAAGCGCGCCCATCATCGGGGCCTCCGGCGCGGTGGCCGGTGTCATGGGCGCCTATGTGACCCTCTACCCGCGTGGCAAGGTGCTCACCTTCATCCCCATCATCATCATTCCCTACATCGTGTCTCTCCCGGCCTGGCTGTTCCTGGGCATCTGGTTCCTGTCGCAGATCTTCGCCGGGCTGTTCGAGCACCTGGGCGCGCAGGCCGCAGGCATCGCCTGGTGGGCCCACGTGGGCGGCTTTCTCGCGGGAATGTTGCTGGTGCGCCTGTTCATGCGCCCGGAACGCTGCTATCATTGCGAGTACAAGGGCCTGCGCCGGAATTCCCCCATCAGCGGATAGCCCGGCCTGGCGGGGCATGCAGCGCGGCTGGCCCTTGGCCTGCGCGGCCCTGAACCTTTGCGCAGCCGACCTGTGGAAAACTCCCTTGACAGGGCGCAAACACACACTATTTTTCACAACACAGCGAGATCACGGCATACGCCACATAGGAGTTGGGCCTCAATGAGCGTGGAATACAAGGACTACTACAAAATTCTTGGCGTGGGCAAACAGGCCTCCCAGGACGAGATATCCAAGGCCTTCAAGAAGTTGGCCCGCAAGCACCACCCTGACCTGAACCCGGGCGACGCCGGGGCCGAGGCCAAGTTCAAGGAGGCGGGCGAGGCCTACGAGGTGCTGAAGGACCCCGAGAAGCGCAAGCTGTACGACCAGCTTGGCCCCAACTGGCAGCAGGGCCAGAATTTCCAGCCGCCTCCGGGCTTTGAGAACATGCGCTTCTCCGGCCAGGGTGGCGGCGGCTTCGGCGCGGGCGGCTTCAGCGACTTCTTCGAGACCCTGTTCGGCGGCGGGGGCGGTCCTCGCGGCTTCAGCGCGGGCGGCTTCGGCGGCGGCTTCCAGCAACGTCCGCGCAGGGGCCAGGACGCGGAGGTCACCTACGAGATCGGCCTGGAGCAGGCCTACGCGGGCGGCCCGCAGTCGGTGACCATCCAGGAGCACGTGCCCGGAGCCGATGGCTATCCGATGCAGCAGACGCGCACCCTCAAGGTGAACATTCCGCCCGGCATCAAGGACGGCCAGAAGATACGCCTGGCGGGCCAGGGCAGCCCCGGCTCGCCCGGTGGCGAACCCGGCGACCTCTACCTGCGCATCAAGCTGCGGCCCCACCCGCAGTTCAAGGTCAAGGAAGACAACGTGGTCTTCGACCTGGCCCTGACCCCCTGGGAAGCGGCGCTTGGCGCAAGCGTGCGCGTGCCCACCCTGGACGGCGCGGTGGAGATGAAGATTCCGCCCGGCGTGGGCTCCGGGGCCAAGCTGCGCGTGCGCGGCAAGGGCCTGGGCACGGCGGGCAAGCGCGGCGACCAGATGGTGCGGATCATGATCCAGACGCCCAAGGCCCTCTCCGACGAGGAAAAGCGCCTGTGGGAAGAGCTGGCCAAGACCTCGACCTTTAATCCGAGGGCCTAGCCAGCCGCTGGCCAAGGCAGTTTTTCGAGGAGACACGCCATGACGCAGCTGAAGATCAACGACCCGCAGAGCCTGCCCATCCGCTCGGAGCTCATCGCCTGGGGACGCCTGGTGGAGCTGACCTGCGTGGAACCGGCCACCGTGGCCGAACTGCTGGAGATGGGCTGGATCGACCCCGTGCGCACCAAGGCGGACGAATACCTGTTCCGCTCCTGCGACGTGTACCGCATCCAGAAGCTCATGCGCCTGTGCCGCGACCTGGAGATTTCCTTCGCGGCGGGCTCGATCATCGTGGACCTGCTGGGCCGCGTGGAGCGCCTGGAGCAGGAGATTTCAGAACTCAAGCGACTGCTGTAACCACGGCCACGGCCGTGACCCTTGGGAGGACATGAAATGGATCCCAACAGACTGACCCAGAAGTCCCAGACCGCCCTTTCCGACGCCCAGAACCTCGCCATCTCGCACGGGCACCAGCAGGTGGACACCCTGCACCTTTTGCACGCCCTGGCCAGCCAGGACGGCGGGCTGGTGCCGCAGGTACTGGGCAAGTGCGACCTGGAAGCCAAGGCCTACGTGCAGGCCGTGGAGGCCGAGCTCTCCCGCCTGCCCTCCGTATCAGGTCCGGGCGCGCAGCCCGGCCAGGTGCACATCACCCAGGCGGCCAACGCCGTGCTGGTGCGCGCCGACGAAACCGCCAAGCGCATGCAGGACGAGTTCGTCAGCGTGGAGCACATCTTCCTGGCCCTCTTGGACGAGCCGCCCTCAAGCGGCCCGGGCAAGGTGAACCGCCAGTTCGGCCTGACGCGAGACAAGTTCCTGCAGGCCCTCACCGAGGTGCGCGGCAACCAGCGCGTCACCAGCGACAACCCCGAGGCCACCTACGACTCCCTGAAGAAGTATGGGCGCGACCTGGTGGACGAGGCCAAGAGCGGCAAGCTCGATCCGGTCATCGGCCGCGACCAGGAAATCCGCCGCGTCATCCGCATCCTGTCGCGCCGCACCAAGAACAACCCCGTGCTCATCGGCGAGGCGGGCGTGGGCAAGACCGCCATCGCGGAGGGCCTGGCCCAGCGCATCGTGAAGCAGGACGTGCCCGAGGGGCTGAAGGACAAGACCATCTTCGCGCTCGACATGGGCGCGCTCATCGCGGGCGCCAAGTACCGCGGCGAATTCGAGGAGCGCCTGAAGGCCGTCTTGAAGGACGTGCAGAAGTCCGAGGGCCGCATCATCCTGTTCATCGACGAGATCCACACCATCGTCGGCGCGGGCAAGGCCGAGGGCGCCATGGATGCGGGCAACATGCTGAAGCCCCTGCTGGCCCGCGGCGAACTGCACTGCATCGGCGCCACCACAACGGACGAGTACCGCAAGTACATCGAGAAGGACCCGGCCCTGGAGCGCCGCTTCCAGCCCGTCTTGGTGGACGAGCCGAGCCTGGAGGACACCATCTCCATCCTGCGCGGCCTGAAGGAACGCTTCGAGGTGCACCACGGCGTGCGCATCAGCGACTCGGCCATCGTGGAGGCGGCGACGCTTTCCAGCCGCTACATCAGCGACCGCCAACTGCCGGACAAGGCCATCGACCTCATCGACGAGGCAGCGGCCATGATCCGCACCGACATCGACAGCCTGCCCACGGAGCTGGACGAGACCAACCGCCGCGTGCTGCAGCTGGAGATCGAGCGCGAGGCGCTCAAGCGCGAGACCGACGCCGCCAGCCGCGACCGCCTGGGCAAGCTGGAGGAGGAACTCTCCGAGCTGAAGGAGAAGCAGGCCGAGTTCATGGGCCAGTGGGAGCGCGAGAAGAGCGCCATCGAGGTGGTGCGGCGCATCAAGGCGGGCATAGAGCAGACCAAGCTGGAGATCGAGGAGGCCGAGCGCGCGCTGGACTACAACCGCGCGGCCGAGCTGCGCTACTCCAAGCTGCACGCCCTGGAAAAGCAGCTGGCCGAGACCGGCGAGACGGCCGAGGAAGACGGCCCGCGCCTTTTGAAGGAAGAAGTCGGCCCGGACGACATCGCCAACATCATCTCCCGCTGGACGGGCATTCCCGTGACGCGCCTGCTGGAGGGCGAGCGCGAGAAGCTGCTGCGCCTGCCGGAGCTCTTGCACCAGCGCGTGGTGGGCCAGGAGGAAGCCGTGCAGGCCGTGGCCGACGCCGTGCTGCGCGCCCGCGCCGGGCTCAAGGACCCGCGCCGGCCCATCGGCAGCTTCCTGTTCCTGGGTCCCACGGGCGTGGGCAAGACCGAGCTGTGCAAGACCCTGGCCGAGGCGCTCTTCGACACCGAAGAGAACATGGTGCGCCTCGACATGAGCGAATACATGGAGAAGCACTCCGTGGCGCGGCTCATCGGCGCGCCTCCGGGCTACGTGGGCTACGACGAGGGCGGCCAGCTCACCGAGGCCGTGCGCCGCAAGCCGTACGCCGTGGTGCTCTTCGACGAAGTGGAAAAGGCCCACCCGGACGTGTTCAACGCCCTGCTCCAGATCCTGGACGACGGGCGCCTGACGGACAGCCACGGCCGCACGGTGGACTTCAAGAACACCATCCTCATCATGACCTCGAACATCGGGGCGCAGTACATGCTGGCCGGCATAGAGCAGGACGGCACCTTCGCCCCCGGGGTGGAGGACCAGGTGATGGAATCCTTGCGCGGGCACTTCCGGCCGGAGTTTCTGAACCGCGTGGACGAGACCGTGCTGTTCAAGCCCTTGCAGCAGCGCCAGCTCATGGCCATCATCGAACTGCTGGCTGGTTCCTTGCGCGCGCGCCTGTCCGACCGCAAGATGGGTCTCAACATCACCGACGAGGCTAAGGGCTTCATGGCCGAGGCGGCGTACGACCCGATCTACGGCGCGCGGCCCCTGCGCCGCTACCTGCAGACGCACCTGGAAACGCCGCTGGCGCGGGAGATCATCTCCGGCCGCCTGTCCGACGGGGCCGAGGTGGTGGTGGACGTGCTGGACGGCAAGATCGTCTTCGGCCGCAAGGACGAGGACGGCGGGGTGGTGTTCGACGCCGACGTGACGCCCACGCCCACGGCCGACGGCGGGCGGAAGGTGCAGTAGCTTCCAGGCATAATCAGAACGATCGAAGAGGGGCCACCACGGCCCCTCTTTTTTGTCACGATTTCCGGCGCATGTGTGCGAACCTTTGACATCATTCAGCAATGCCGATACGGAAATTGCGTACTCCACACACCACCACTCCCGGAGGCGCACGCATGTCCATCACCCGCCGCAAATTTCTGGAAATCATGACCTTCATGGCCGGTTCGGCCATCATCGGCTGGAGCCCCACGCAGGCCCTGGCCAAGGGTGCGGCCAAGGGCCGCAAGCCCGGCGCGTACGACGCCATCATCATCGGTGCAGGCCTGGGCGGCCTGGGCTGCGCCGCGCTCATGGCCCAGAACGGCCTCAAGGCCCTGGTCATCGAGCAGCACACCATCCCCGGCGGCTACGCCACCAGCTTCGAGCGCGACGACGACGCGGGCAACACCTACAAATGTGAGGTCTCCCTGCACTCCACCGTGGCCCGCTCGCCCAGCTCCAGGAAAATGTTCACCGACATGGGCATCTGGGACCGCCTGGACCTGGTGGACCACAAGCAGGCCTGGAGCCGGGTGGACTCGCGCGGCGTCATCGACCTGCCCAACGCGGGCTTGGCCGGGCTGGAAGCCCTGCTGGTGCAGCGCTTCCCGGCGGAGAAGGAGGCCATCGCCAAGTTCATGGCCTTTTGGCGGCAGTTCATGCTGGAGCTGGAAACGCTGGAGACCAAGGGCATCGCCGACAACGCGCAGTTCCCCAAGGTCTACCCCACCCTGTGGTACGTGGCGGGCAAGACCCTGGCCCAGGTGCTGGACCGCTTCCTGGCCAACAAGGACCTGAAGAACCTGGTGGGCATGACCTGGGGCTACTACGGCCTGCCGCCCTCCAAGCTTTCCGCCTTCTACTACCTGGAGCCCATGGCCGACTACCTGACCCACGGCGGCCAGTACGTGCGCGGCACCTCCCAGGCCATGAGCAACGCCCTGGCAGACGTCATCGCCAAGGGCGGCGGCAAGGTCATCCTGGGCGAGCGCGTCAGCGCCATCACCATGAAGAACGGCCGCGCCAGCGGGGTGCGCACGGCCTCGGGCAAGGTCTTCGAGGCCCGCGCCGTGGTGAGCAACGCCGCCGCGCCCGTCACCTTCGGCATGCTGCCCAAGGGCGTGGTGCCCATGGACTACGCCGCGAAGCTGGCCGGCTTCAATCCCAGCGTCAGCAGCGTCATTGTCTGGCTGGGGCTGAACGGCGACGTGACCAAGATCCAGCCGCGCGCGGAATTCTCCATCGACCTGCAGGACGACCCGGAGATCAGCTACGCGGGCTCCATGACCGGCGACTGGAGCAAGACCGGCCTGGGCTGCATGATCTACGACCACCTGGTGCCGGGATTTTCGCCCAAGGGAAAAAGCACCATGGCGATCATGTGCCTCTCCGGCTTCGAGCCCTGGAAGAAGTTCGAAAAGGACTACGAGGCCGGGAACAAGCACGAGTACAACCAGGCCAAGGACCGCATCGCCGACCTGTTCATCAAGACGGTGGAGGAGAAGATGGTGCCGGGCCTGTCCAAGATGATCGCCATGCGCGAGGTTTCGAGCCCGCTGACCAACCGGCGCTTCACCGGCAACCCGGCCGGAGCCATCTACGGCTACGACCAGACCGTGGACAACTCGTTCCTGACGCGCCTGGAAAACCGCACCCCGGTGAAGGGGCTGTACCTTTCGAGCGCCTGGGGCAACCCCGGCGGCGGCTTCGGCGGCGCGCTGGCCGGGGCCAAGGGCGCGTTCAAGAATCTGCTGGAGGATTTGGGCAAGGGGTAGGCCCCTCGCCCCCCCTCCCGATCCGGCGAAATGTATGCCCCGGGCGGGCCAACCATAAGAAGGTTGTGCCCGCCCGGATTGCGGCCCCTCGGCCAGACCGCCGACAGATTCCCGTCCGCGTAGTATTCCGCCCCATCTTTTCCGCCCCCCCTAGCCCAACGCATTTGAATCATGTAGAGTGTTTTGCAGACGCGCCCGCAGAGCAAAGGTATCACCGGCCGACCCCCGGCTCCCCCCGGAGACGCATTCGCGATTGTCTGCGCCGCGCCAAAAGGACACGCTTGATCCGACCCGACCGCCACGAACTCATCCGAGCCCTGTTCGACGAGTATATAGAGAAGTACGCCGGACGCGACGACAGCCTGACTGAGCACTTCAGCGAGAATTTCAGCGGGTGCACCGGCGGCGGAGATTTCCTCGTCAAGGACCGGGACGCCTGGGTGAAGATCACCCGGCAGGACTTTTCCGAGGTGCCCGGCCGCATCCGCATCGACATGCTGGACCTGGCCCTGCAGGACTTAAGCGACGACGTGGTCATGAGCACGGCCTTCTTCCGCATCAATCTGCCCCTGCAGGACTCCATCCTCTCCCGGGAGACGGCCCGCCTGGTGCTGGTGTTCCGGCGCGAGGGCGAAGCCTGGAAGATCGTCAGCAGCACCATCTCCATCCCCTACCACCTGGTGCAGACGGGCGAGGTGTACCCCTTGAGCAACCTCCAGTCGCGCAACCGCGAGCTGGAAGTGCTGGTGGAGGAGCGCACCCGCGAACTGGAGGCCACCAACGCCAAGCTGGAGACCCTGAGCAACACCGATGGGCTCACCGGCGTGGCCAACCGCCGCCGCTTCGACTGCGAGCTGGTCAAGGAATGGAACCGCAACCGGCGCACCGGCCAGCCCCTGGCGCTCATCATGCTCGATGTGGACCACTTCAAGCACTACAACGACTGCCTGGGGCATCTGGCGGGCGACAGCTGCCTGAAGGCCCTGGCCGAGACCCTGGAACGCATGGAACGCCGCGCCGGCAGGATGGTCGCCCGCTATGGCGGGGAGGAATTCGTGGTGCTTCTGCCGGATACGGACCTGCGCGGCGCCCAGGAGGCCGCGCGGCGCATCCAGCGCGAGATATGGGCGCTGGCCCTGCCCCACCCGGACATGCCCCAGCCGGTCATGCCCGAAGGCACGGCAGGCGGCATCGTCACCGTGAGCCTGGGCGTAGCCAGCCTTGTCCCCGCGGAGGACAATTCCCCGGAATGCCTGGTGCGCGAGGCCGACACAGCGCTGTACAAGGCCAAGAACTCGGGCCGCAACCGCATCTGGCCCGATCCCGGCGAAACCGGCGAGCCCGCTTGATGCCGCCTGTGGCGCCCAACTTCATGCGGGGGGCCGGGTGGACCTGCTGACCGAAGAAAATCTCGCCGCCTACGCCGAGGTGCTTCTCTGGGGCTTGCGCACGTCCCGCGCGGTGCCATTCAAGAATGGAGAGCTGGTGCTGCTGCGCTTCGACGTGGCCGCCACCCCGCTGGCTGAGGCCACTTATGCCGCTCTCATGGACGCGCACCTGCACCCCCTGCCCCAGGCCCTGCCTACCAGCTTCATGCAGGCCCAGCACTTCGGCAACTCCAGCTTCGGCCAACTGACCTTCGCCCAGCCGGGCCTGGACGAACTTTTCCGCGCCACGGCGGGCGTCATCACCATCCTCGCGCCCGACGACCTGGGCTCCTTGAGCGAGGTGGACCCGAACGACATCGCCCAGGGGGAGAAGAGCGAGCTCGCGGCCATGAGCCTTTTGGACCGCCGCCGCCGCACGGGGCTCCTGGGCTCCACCGTGTGCCTCTACCCCACCAGCGCCCTGGCCGAGGCCAGCGGCATGCCGCTGCCCGAGTACGCCGAGCGCCTGGCGCGGGCCTGCCTGCTGTTCACCCCGGACCCGGTGCGCCAGTGGAAACGCGTGAAGCAGGAGCTGGCCGACATCGCCAAGTGGCTGGACGGCCTCAAGATCGAATCCCTGCACATCGAAAGCGGGCACATGGACCTGCGCCTCGCCCCTGGGGCCAAGCGCCGCTTCGTGGGCGTCACCGGCCGCAACATCCCCGGCTATGAGCTGTACCTGGCCCCGGACTGGCGCACGGTCTCCGGCGTGTACTACGCCGACCAGCCGAGCATTCGCTGGGGCAGAATGGTCTCCCAGGCGCGGCTGGAGTTCCACGGCGGCGTGGCGGTCTCCGCCCAGGCGGCCCAGGGCGAAACATTTCTTTCCGGAAGTCTGGCCTCCGACGGAGGCGCCCGGCGCGTGGGCGAGTTCTCCCTCACGGACAAGCGCATCTCCCGCGTGGAGCGCTTCATGGCCCACACGCTGCTCGATGAGAACTACGGCGGCGAGTCGGGCAACTGCCACATCGCCCTTGGCGGCTCCAGCGCGGCCAGCTTCGCCGGGCCCGCCCAGGAGCTCACCGCGCAGCGGCAGGAGGAGCTGGGCTTCAACATTTCCGGCCTGCACTGGGACCTGGTGAACACGGAAAAGAAACGCGTCACGGCCGGCCTGGCCGGGGGCGGCAAACGCGCCATCTACGAGGACGGCCAGTTCCTGCTCTGATTTCCCTCCCAAAGGCGGCAGTGCGGTTTTTTGCACCCCAGGGCGCGAAACAAGACCCGCCGCGTGTTGACATGCCTCCAACCGTGCTTACAAATGTGAATGACCTCGACGCCGGGCGCGCTTCATCGTGAGCGACCCGGCGTCGCCTGTGTCGGACCGAACGCCCAGGGCCACCTGCCCGGCGGGCGATTAGAAGGACGGGATTGCGCATGTCTGAGAAAGAAAAGAGCGAAGCCGAGGCCGCAGAGGCCGCTGAAGTCCAGGACACCGCGACGCAAGCGGGCCAGGGCAAGGTGGACCTTTCCGAGGAGGAGCTGACCGCCCTGTGCAAGGCTCACGTGTGCACCAAGTGCGCCGTGATGGCCGAGGCCGAGGACGTGAAGCTGCGCGCCCTGGCGGACAACGAAAACTTCAAGCGCCGCATCCAGCGCGAGACGGAAGAAGTGCGCCGCTACGCCACAGAGAGCGTGCTGGCCGACCTCTTGCCCGTGCTGGACAACCTGGCCCTGGCCATCGACCACGCCCGCGGCATGGAGGCCTGCAAGAACATCGTCATGGGCGTGGACATGACCCGCAAGATTTTCATCGACACCTTGAAAAAGCACGGCCTGGAGTGCGTGGGCGCCTGCGGCGAGGCCTTCGACCCCAACGTGCATGAGGCCATCGGCACCGTGTGCGAAGAAGGCCAGCCCGAGGGCTGCGTGGCCAAGGTGGCCCAGTCGGGCTACGTGCTCAAGGGTCGCGTCATCCGCCCCGCCAAGGTGCTGGTGAACAAGACCACGGAAGAGTAGGCACCCGGCCTTTACATCGGAAAAAGCGGTCTTACTTCAAGTCCCGACAGCAAACATTATTCCTCACCCGGAGGTTCATCATTATGGGCAAGATCATCGGCATCGACCTGGGCACCACCAACTCCTGCGTGTACGTCATGGAGGGCAAGGACCCCAAATGCATCACCAGCCCCGAGGGCGGCCGCACCACGCCGTCCATCGTGGCCTTCACGGACAAGGAACGCCTGATCGGCGAGATCGCCAAGCGTCAGAGCGTCACCAACCCGGACAAGACCATCTACGCCATCAAGCGCCTCATGGGCCGCCAGTACGACAGCCCCGAGGTCAAGAAGTGGCGCGAGCACTGCCCCTACAAGATCGTGGCCGGCAAGAACAACGACGCCTGGGTCGAGATCGCGGGCAAGAAGTACAGCCCGCCCGAAGTCTCCGCCTTCATCCTGCAGAAGCTGAAGAAGGACGCCGAGACCTACCTGGGCGAGACCGTCACCGAAGCCGTCATCACGGTTCCGGCCTACTTCAACGACTCCCAGCGCCAGGCCACCAAGGACGCGGGCAAGATCGCCGGCCTTGAGGTCAAGCGCATCATCAACGAGCCCACGGCGGCCTCGCTGGCCTACGGCATGGACCGCAAGAAGAACGAAAAGATCGCCGTGTTCGACCTCGGCGGCGGCACCTTCGACATCTCCATCCTCGAGGTGGGCGACAACGTCGTCGAAGTGCGCGCCACCAACGGCGACACCTTCCTCGGCGGCGAGGACTTCGACCAGAAGGTCATCCAGTACCTCGTGGAAGAGTTCAAGCGCGAGAACGGCATCGATCTGGCCAAGGACCGCATGGCCCTGCAGCGCCTGAAGGAGGCCTCCGAGAAGGCCAAGCAGGAGCTCTCCTCCACCATGGAGACCGAGATCAACCTGCCCTTCATCACCGCCGACCAGAACGGCCCCAAGCACCTCATGGTGAAGCTCTCCCGCGCCAAGCTGGAGTCCCTCGTCATGGATCTGGTGGAGCGCACCATCGCCCCCTGCAAGAAGGCCCTGGCCGATGCCGGCCTCACCGCCAAGGACATCGACGAAGTGGTGCTGGTGGGCGGCATGACCCGCATGCCCCTGGTGCAGCAGAAGGTGGGCGAGTTCTTCGGCAAGGAGCCCAACCGCACCGTGAACCCCGACGAAGTCGTGTCCATGGGCGCGGCCATCCAGGGCGGCATCCTGGCGGGCGACGTGAAGGACGTGCTGCTCCTCGACGTCACCCCGCTGTCGCTGGGCATCGAGACCATGGGCAGCGTGTTCACCAAGCTCATTGAGCGCAACACCACCATCCCCACCCGCAAGAGCCAGGTGTTCACCACCGCTGCGGATTCGCAGCCCTCGGTGTCCATCCACGTGCTCCAGGGCGAGCGCCCCATGGCCAGCGACAACATGACCCTGGGCCGCTTCGAGCTCACCGGCATTCTGCCCGCGCCGCGCGGCGTGCCGCAGATCGAGGTCACCTTCGACATCGACGCCAACGGCATCGTGAACGTGTCCGCCAAGGACACCGGCACCGGCAAGGAGCAGTCCATCCGCATCACCGCGTCTTCCGGTCTTTCCGAGACGGACATCGACCGCATGGTGAAGGACGCCGAGGCCCACGCCGAAGAGGACAAGAAGAAGCAGGCCCTCATCGAGGCCCGCAACCAGGCCGACAGCCTGGTCTACTCCACCGAGAAGAGCCTGCGCGACATCGGCGACAAGGTCGATCCCGTGCTCAAGGGCGACGTGGAGACCAAGATCGAGGCCGTGAAGAAGGCCCTTGAGACCGAGGACGTGGACACCATCAAGGCCGCGGCCGACGAGCTGGCCCAGAGCAGCCACAAGCTGGCCGAGCAGCTGTACGCCCAGAAGCAGGCCGAGCCCGGCGCTGGCGCTGCGGGCGGCGCTGGCGGCTGTGCCGGCGGCACCTGCGGCGGCCAGGCCAAGCCCGCCGACGAGAACGTGGTGGACGCGGACTACACCGAGGTCAAATAGCCCCTTACGCCCTGCGCGGCTTGCCTTGCAGGGCAAGACAGCATACCATATCCCGGCTTGCGGACCGTTCGCAGGCCGGGATTTTTTTCGTACCCAGCAGGGGGGAGGCCACAGCATGAACAAGGCCACGATCACGCGCCGTCCGGGCGTCCGTTATGCCGCCGCCCGGCTGCTGGCAGTTGCCTTCGCCCTCGCCGCCCTCGCGGGCCTGGGCTGTTCCACCCTCACCCTGCCGAGCCCCTCTGAGCCGCCGCGGGAAACCTTGAGCGAGCAGTCCACCCAGGATCTGGCCGCCGAGGCCGACGGCTACTGGAAGGCCGGGAACCAGCCCCTGTCCGAACTGCTCTACTCCCGCCTGCTGGAGCGCACGGACCTGGAGCGCGCCGAGAAGCTGCAGGCCCTGGACCGCCTGGCCGCCAGCGCCTACAAGTCCCGGCACTATTACCAGGCCAAGCAGGCCCTGGACCGCCGCGCCGGCACGGACAAGGCCGTGCTGGGCACCTGGCCCTGGCACGAGCTGTACATCCGCACCATCGCCGCCCTGAACCGCCAGGATTTGCTGGAAACCCACCAGGCCTGGGTCATGGCCCACAAGGAGCTGCCCTTCGAGGTGCGCGCCCGGGCCATGGTGCTCTTTTCCGAGTTCGGCACGCGCGGAGGCGACTATGCCCGCACCCTGGACGCCCTGGCCGAGCTGCACCGCCAGGCCCCGGACGACGCCGCGAAGAAATTTCTGGAAGGCCTCTACGCCACGTCCCTGCTGGACCTGCCCGAGGAACAGCTGACCGCCCTGGCGCGCGTTGCCGGGCCTGGCGGCAAGGTCTTCCCCCAGGCCATCGTCCAGCGCGAGGCCGCCCGCCGTGGCCTGCGCGCCGGACAAAGCGCCCCCGCAGTCTATGCGGCCATGCCCGCCCGCGCCGCCGCCGTGGCGGCCGCGCCGCTTCCCGGCCCGCTGCTGGCCCAGAACGCCACGCGCCTGCAGAGCGACCAGCCCCAGGCCCTTCTGCCCGCGGGCGACGGCGTGACCCGTCTGGCCCTGGTGCTCCCGCTCACCGGACGCTTCGCCACCACGGGCCAGATGGTGCTGCGCGGGGCCGGCGCCGCCCAGAAGCGCCTCACCAAGCAGGGCCGCACGGTGGAAATCACCGTCATCAACGCCGATTCCCCGGACTGGCGCGAGCAACTGGCCGCGCTCCCGGCCAATGTGGCCACCGTGGGCGGGCCGCTCTTGAACGTGGAGGGCTTGCGCGCCCTGGCGGCGGACGGCACCGTGGCCAAGCGCGCCGTGTTCGCCTTCCAGCCCGACCTGGCCCCGGTGCAGGAAGGCAGGCAGGCTTGGCGCTTCTATCCCAGCTTCCAGGACCAGGTCCGCGCCCTCATCGACCTCACGGCCAACCAGCTGGGCATCCGCTCCGTGGCCGTGCTGGCCCCCAAGAACCGCTACGGCCAGCGCATGGCCGAGGTCTTCCAGGCCGAGGCCAAGGCCAAGAACGTGCGCATCGCCGCAAGCGAAACCTACCCGCCGGACGACCACCCGCGCTGGATCCACAGCGTGAGCAAGCTGCTCAGGATTCCGGACGGCTTCCGCCGCAACAAGAACATGCCCCTGCCCATGCCGGACTTCGGCGCGGTGTTCATGCCCGAGGACTGGACCCAGGCCGAACTCCTGGCCTCGAACTTCCATTTCTTCGAGGGCCAGCACCTGCTGTTCCTGGGCACGGACCTCTGGAGCGTGGGCCTCGACAACGCCAAGGACGTGGACGACACCTACTTCCAGCAGGCCGCCTGCCCCGGCGCCTGGTGGCCGGAAACAAACGGCGGCCGCGCCCTGCAGGCCGTCATGGACGAACAAAACCTGGGCCAGGCCGACTTCTGGGTGGCGCTGGGCTATGACTTCGTGCGCCTCTCCGCCCGCCTGGGCCTGACCGAAGGCTGGAACGCCGCCGGGGTCAACGCGCGCCTTGCGGGCCTGAAGGACCTGGACTACAGCATGGCCCCGGTGGGCTGGAACGCCGACGGCGTGGCCCGGCAGAACCTGTACCTGTTCACCCCGCGCAAGGAGGGCAAGGCCCTGGTCGACGCCGAATCCATGCGCACGAGCATCCAGAAGACCAAGGAACGCCGCGAGCGCCGCCTGGTCATTGCCAAGGAAATCCAGAAGAACAAGAAGGACGGCCCCTCGGGCAGCCTGACCCGGGACGTCAAGGATTAAGGAGCAGCGATGAAGATCAGCCCCGAAGAAGTGGCCAAGGTGGCCAAGCTGGCCCGGCTCGACCTGAGCGAGGCCAAGATCGGCCAGTACGCCGAACAGCTGGACGGCATCCTGGGCTACATGGACAAGCTTTCCGAGCTCGACACGCAGAGCGTGGAGCCCATGTACACCCCGGTGGACCAGGTCAGCGTCATGCGCGACGACGTGGTCAAGAAGGACTACGCCCGCGAGGACATCCTGAAAAACGCGCCCGAGACCGACGGCGCGTTCTTCATCGTGCCGCGCATCGTGTAAGCACCCAAGCCGACACCATACTTCCCCCACGGATACACCACATGCCCGAACTTACGCAGATGACCCTTTCCGAGGTCCGCAAAGCCCTTGCGGACAAGACCGTCAGCGCCGCCGAAGTCACCGAGGCCGCGCTCTCCCGCATCACCGCCACCGAGCCCAAGGTGCAGGCCCTCATCTCCGTGCAGGCCGAGGAAGCCCGCGCCGCGGCCAAGGCCCTGGACGCGAGCGGCCCGGACGCCTCCAAGCCCCTGTGGGGCGTGCCCCTGGTGGTGAAGGACGTGCTGGCCACCAAGGGCGTGGCAACGACCTGCGGCTCCAAGATCCTGGAGAACTTCCGCCCGGTGTACGACGCCACGGCCGTGGCCCGCCTGAAGGACGCCGGGGCCGTGCTTGTGGGCAAGGCCAACATGGACGAGTTCGCCATGGGCTCCACCACGGAGAACTCCGCCTACTTCGCCACCAAGAACCCCTGGGACCTGGCGCGCGTTCCCGGCGGCTCCAGCGGCGGCTCCGGCGCTACCGTCGCGGCGGGGCAGTGCTTTGGCGCGCTGGGGACCGATACCGGCGGCTCCATCCGCCTGCCCGCCAGCTTCTGCGGCATCGTGGGCCTCAAGCCCACCTACGGCCGCGTGTCGCGCTTCGGCATGGTGGCCTACGGCTCCTCCCTGGACCAGATCGGCCCCATGACCAGGAGCGTGGAAGACGCCGCGCGCATGCTCCAGGTCATCGCCGGACACGACGAGCGCGATTCCACCAGCGTGGACACGCCAGTGCCCGACTATCTGGCCGCGCTGTCCGAAAAGGGCGACCTGAAGGGCCTGACCATCGGCCTGCCCGCCGAGTACTGGGACAAGGGCCTCTCGCCCGAGGTGGCCGAGGCCTGCGGCGCGGCGGTCAAGAAGTGCGAGGAACTGGGCGCCAGGACCGTGCCCGTGCAGCTCAAGCTCTCGCAGTACGCCATT
Organism: uncultured Desulfocurvus sp.; assembly: GCA_964446455.1. Taxonomy (GTDB): domain Bacteria; phylum Desulfobacterota; class Desulfovibrionia; order Desulfovibrionales; family Desulfovibrionaceae; genus Humidesulfovibrio. The sequence goes on along the minus strand of CAYUOW010000004.1, from coordinate 45,186 downwards.
GCGACGTATTACATCATCGCCGTGGCCGAGGCGAGTTCCAACCTGGCGCGCTTCGACGGCGTGCGCTACGGCCACCGCGCGCAGAACCCGGCGGACCTCATGGACATGTACGTGCGCAGCCGCACCGAGGGCTTTGGCGACGAGGTGCAGCGCCGCATCATCCTGGGCACCTACGTTCTGTCCTCCGGCTATTACGACGCCTACTACCGCAAGGCCGCGCAGGTGCGCCGCCTCATCCGCCAGGACTTCGAGGCCGCGCTTTCCCAGTGCGACCTGCTGGCCGGGCCGGTGTGCCCCACCACGGCCTTCAAAGTGGGCGAGATGACCAGCGACCCCTTGCAGATGTACCTCATGGACATCTTCACCATCAGCACCAACCTGGCCGGATTGCCGGGCATGAGCCTGCCCGTGGGCCTTGGCCGCGATTCCGGCATGCCCGTTGGCCTGCAGCTCACCGGCCGGGCCTTTGACGAGGCGCGCATGCTCCAGGCCGCGCACGCCCTGGAAAAGAACGTCCCTGCAACGGGTTTGCCCAAGCTGTAGCAACAGGGAGGACGACGCCATGCCCGTGACCCTGGTGAGCACCGTAAAAGGCCGCACAAAGGCGGAGAAGCGCGCGCTCATGGAAGCGGTGCAACAGGCCATCGTCACGGGGCTCAAGCTGCCTCCGCACGACCGCTACCTGCGCTTGTGCGAGCATGAGCCGGATGAATGGCTGCTGCCCGAGGGCAAAAGCAACCGCTTCGCCCTCGTCGAGATCGCGCTGTTCGAGGGCCGCAGCCCGGAAACCAAAGGCGCGCTCTACGCGCAGATCGTGAACGCCCTGGAAGGACTCGGCATGGACAAGAACGACGTGTTCATCCGGCTCATTGAGCAGCCGCGCGAGAACTTCGGCATCCGCGGCGGCCAAAGGGCCGACCTGGTGCAGTTGGGCTACGAGGTGAAGGTTTAGGCCCGGCGCTGCGCGCGGAACAAAGGCGAACGAAAAAGACCGCCTCCGTCAGGGACAAACCTGTGCGGAGGCGGTCTTTTCTTATGGTCGCGCCGGTGCGGCAAGGCGGAAGGCGCGGCCTCCGCCCTGGCGGTTGCTACTGGCCGCCCTGCGCCTGGGGGTTCTGCGGCAAAATCTCGGCGTCCGCAAGGCGCTTGGCCATGTGGTCGAAGGCGATCAGCATCTGCAGAAAGGCCTCGGGGCGCATGACCAGACGCTCGCGGGTCTCCAGGATGGGCTCGCCCTTGTCGTCCTTCTCGGTGGTCGAAAGGCTGCCCAGGTCGATGCGCACCATGCCCGCGCCAAAGCCGATCTGCGTCACTCCGTCAATGAATCTCTCGCTCTCCATCAGTCCTCCAGGGAATCCCATGTTTTCGCTTCCGCAAGCCCCAGGCGGGGCCGCAGGCGCGGGCGCAACCCTAGCGCACAGGCTCTTGGCGGGCAACTGCCTGGGTGCGGTTTGCGCGTGGAAAAGCCGAAAGGGCTCCAGGTGAGCCCCCCCCTATCCACGTAAAAACCCGGCCAGGAGCGTCAACTCCGGGCCGGGCCTACGCGTTTCGGTGACTGCGGCTAGCCGCGCAGGCAGCCCTGGCACACCCCGCCGAAGCGGATCTCGGCCGAGTCCACGCGCATGGGCAGGTGCGAAAGCAGCGCGCCCAGGTCCGTGCCGAACTCGCGGGAGTCCAGGCATTCCGTGTGCCCGCAGCGGATGCAGGTGAAGTGGGCGTGGTTGTCGTGGCCGGAGTGCAGGCAGTAGCGAAAGGCACGCTCGCCCGCGTTGTGCCGGGTGGCCACGTTGTGCGCAACCAAAAGGTCCAGGATGCGGTACAGGGTGACGCGGTTGAGCTGCGCGCCCAGTGTGGTAAGCAGCTCCTGCGGCGTTGCGGGCCCGGCGGCCTCGGTGAGCGCGCGCACCACCAGCAGGCGCTTTTCCGTGGCGGCCAGCCCGCCGCGTTCCAGAATCTCCCTGCCGTCCATGCAGTGCCACTCCCTTGCCGTCATTGCCTGCGGCTACTGTAACGCCTCGCGAAAGCCCTTGGCAACCTTGAGCAGGTTGGCCTCCCAGTCCAGGGCCAACGGGTCGGCCACCACAAGCCTGGCCCCCACGGCCTGGGCGATGGCCCCGGCGGTGCGCTGGCTCATCTGCGGCTGCACGAAGATGGCGCGCGCGCCCTTGGCCTTGGCCTGGCTGACGATGGCCGCCATGCGCCGCGGCGATGGCTCCTTGCCCTCGAACTCGATGGCCGTCTGGGTCAGGCCGTAGTCCCGTGCGAAGTAGCCCCAGGCCGGGTGGAACACCAGGAAGCCGCGCTTGTCCGCTGGAACGGCCGCAAACGCGGCCTTCAGCTGTGCGTCCAGGGTGTCGATCTCCTTCTGCCAGGCCGCGAGGTTGGCGGCGTAGACCTTGGCGTGGGCCGGGTCGGCCTTGGAAAAGGCCTCGGCGATCTTGGCCGCCATGAGCCGCGCATTGGCGGGCGAGACCCAGATGTGCGGGTCCATCTCGTCGGAATGGGCCGGGCCGGGCTTGTGCGCGCCCTTGCCATGGTCGTCGTGGCCCTCGGGCATGGGCAGCTTTTTCAGGCCGGCATCTGTGTGCACGAACACAAGCTTGGGATTCGCGCCCTTGAGACGGGGCTCCCAGGCCTCCTCGAACTCCAGCCCGGTGGAGAGGTAGAGCACCGCGCCGGAGATGGCGCGCATCTGCGAAGGCTTGGGCTCGTATGTGTGCGCGTCGGCCCCGGCAGGCACCAGCACCGTGGTCTCGATCAGGTCTCCGCCGATCTTTTTGGCGAAGTGTGCCAGCGGGGCAACCCCCACCGCGACCTGCATTTTCCCGGCAAGAGCCAGGGCTGGCATGGCGCAAGCCATCAGCACGGCACACAAAATTCCAAGCGCTTTTCTCATTGCGGTCGCTCCAGGTTTCGGCTACACCCCAGGCGGTGCAACTCTGTTGCATCGTCTCTGCAACAAAGTTGCATGGCTGTCAAGCCGACGCGCGCGGCACAAAACGCGACGCAAGGAAAACATGGATCAGAGCGCCTTCGCCATCTTCGCGGCCATCGTCACCTCCATCGTGCTGGAGGCCGCCCCTTTCCTGCTCCTGGGCTCGCTCTTGTCGTCCGTCATCGCCGTGTATGTGGGCGACGACGCCCTGGCGCGCCTGGGACAAAAAAGCCTGCCCGCGCAGATCTGCCTGGGGCTCTTTGCCGGGCTCTTGCTGCCCACCTGCGAGTGCGGCGTGGTGCCGGTGACGCGCCGACTGCTAAAAAAAGGCGTACCCACGGGCGCGGCCATCCCCTTCATGCTCGCGGCACCGGTGGTCAATCCGGTGTCGCTGGCCGCCACCTGGGTGGCCTTCCAAGGCGACCTCTCCATGGTGGCCGGGCGCGTGGCGCTGGTGATCCTGCCTGCCGCGGCCCTGGGCTGGGCCCTGGGCGCCATCAAGGGACCGGACCTCCTGCGGCCCACGCTGGAGATGGCCCATGCCACCCATGCCGCCCATGCCGATGGTTGCGGCTGCGGCTGCGGACATGACCACGCAGGGGAACGCAAGCGCCCCGGCCTGGGTCAGGGGCTCCTCGACGTGCTGCGCGGCACCGGGCGCGAGTTCCTGGACATGGGCCTGTTCCTCATCGTGGGCGCATGCGCGGCCGGGCTGTTCAAGGTCTTCCTGCCGCAGGAATGGCTGGCGCTCGTTTCCGCAAACCTCTGGCTTGCCGTGCCCGCCATGATGCTGCTCGCCGTGCTCATGAGCATCTGTTCCGAGGCCGACGCCTTCGTGGCCGCCAGCCTGTCCATGTTCCCGCGCCCGGCCATACTGGCCTTTCTGGCGCTCGGCCCCATGCTGGACCTGAAGCTCATTCCGGCCCTCGCCACCGTGTTCCAGCGGCGCGTGGCGCTCGTGCTCATCATCGCTCCGGCGGTCGGCGTATACATGCTGGCCATGAGCCTGGGCCTGGCCGGAGTCTTCAAATGAGCGCGCTCGCCACCTTCAAGGCAACCCTTCAGGATCGCGTGGACGGTCTGTGCCTGCTCTGCCTGGGCGGGTTCATCGCCGCGCTCTCGCGCTCCGGGCTGTACTGGTATTTCCTGAACCCGAAGTTCAGCGGCGTCACCCTGGGCGCTGGTGCCCTGCTCTGCCTCGCCGGACTGGCCCTGCTCGTCCGCCCTGTGCCTGGCCCGGCAACCACCATGCGCCTGTGGCGGCAGGCCGTGCTCCTGGGCTTCCTGTCCCTGGCGGCCACGGCCTGGGGCCAGGCGGCCAGCGAGCCCCTGCCCGGAGCCGTGAACCCGGCCTCGTCCGAGAACGCGGCCCTGGCCCCGGAGGAAGAAGCCCCTGTGGACCCGCGCCCGGTAAAGGACGGCAAGGAGTATGTGCGCCTGAACCTGGCGGAGCTTTACATCATGCTCGACAAGGGCCGCACGGACTACCCGGAGCGCTTCGCCCTGCGGGCGGTGGTGTCGCGCACGCCGCAGCTGGACGGACGCGGGCATGTGCTGCTCAAGCGCACGGCCGTGGTCTGCTGCCTGGCCGACAGCATGGAGCTGTCCTTCGTCACACGGGGCCAGGGTCTGGACGGACTCAAGAACGGCGACTGGGTGGAGATCTTTGGCCGCTTGGCCCCCCTCGCGCCCAAGGGCGAGGACAAAGGCCTGGTCAAGGCCGCACCCAAGGGCGAAGGGCCGTCGCTCTCCCTCACCAATCCCAAGTTCCGCATTGAGGTGGAGGCCGTGGAGCCCATCCAGGCCCCCAGCTTCCCCTATCTCTTCGAGTTCAAGGAAGAGCCGCCCTTCGCCTGGTAGGAGGACATTCGCCGGACATTCGTCCAGAGTATGGGGTGTGCTGCCCCCCACGCCGCGCTGGGGCGGTTGGAAGCAGACAATGTTCCCTTCGCCCTGCTCCGGGCGCAAAAAAAAGGGGGACCGGTCGCCCGATCCCCCGTCGCAATCGCGTGATGTTCTGACCCGCTTACATGTTCGCCAGCACGGCGTCGCCCATGGCGACACACCCCACCAGCTTGCAGCCTTCCTCGCGGATGTCGCCGGTGCGGTAGCCCTGCTGCAGGGTCTTCTGCACGGCCTGTTCGATGCAGTCCGCCTGCGCGCTCATGTCGCCGGTCTTCTCGGTGGCGCTGTAGCGCAGCAGCATGGCCACGGAGAGAATGGTGGCCAGAGGATTGGCCTTGTCCTGCCCGGCGATGTCTGGGGCGGAGCCGTGGATGGGCTCGAACAGGCCGGGATTCTTCTCGCCCACGCTGGCCGAAGGCAGCATGCCGATGGAGCCGGTGATGACGCTGGCCTCGTCCGACAGGATGTCGCCAAAGAGGTTCTCGGTGACGATGACGTCGAACTGGGACGGGTCGCGCACCAGCTGCATGGCCGCGTTGTCCACGTACATGTGGCTCAGCTCGATGTCCGGGTAGTCCTTGGCCACCTCCAGCACGATCTCGCGCCACAGGCGGGAGACATCGAGCACGTTGGCCTTGTCCACGCTGCACAGCTTCTTGCGGCGCTTGCGCGCGGCCTCGAAGCCCACCTTGGCGATGCGGCGGATCTCATGCTCGGCGTAGATCATGTTGTTGAAGCCCACGCGCTCGCCGTCGCGCACCTCCACGCCCTTGGGCGTGCCGAAGTACGCGCCGCCGGTCAGCTCGCGCACCACCAGGAGGTCGATGCCCTTGGCCACGATGTCCGGGCGCAGGTAGCAGGCGTGCTTGAGTTCCGGGAACAGGCTGGCCGGGCGCAGGTTGGCGAAGAGCCCCAGCGCCTTGCGGATGCCCAGCAGGCCGCGCTCGGGCCGGATGGCCGGATCGATGGTGTCCCACTTGGGGCCGCCCACAGCGCCCAGGAGCACGGCGTCCGCCGCCTGGCACAGCTTCACCGTGGCGTCCGGCAAGGGGCCGCCCGTGGCGTCGATGGCGCTGCCGCCGATGAGGGCTTCCTCGATCTCGAAGCGGGTGCCGTACTTCTCGGTCACCTTGCCCAATACGCGCAGCGCCTGGGCGATGATCTCCTTGCCGATGCCGTCTCCGGGCATGACGCAGATTTTCATATTCGCACCGCCCTACTGCTTCGCCGCGAGGCGCTTCTTGACGTAGGGCACCAGGCCGCCCGCGTCGAGGAGTTCCTGCATGAACGCGGGAACCTTGGCGCAGATGATGGTTTCGCCCGTGGTCAGATTCTTGATCTCGCCCTTGCCGGTGTCCACCTCGAGCTTGTCGCCGTCCTTGAGCTTGGCGATGTCGTCGCCCACTTCCAGCAGCACCAGGCCCATGTTGAAGCCGTTGCGGTAGAAGATGCGGGCGAAGCTCTTGGCCACCACCACGGGAATGCCCGCGCCCAGAATGGCGATGGGCGCGTGCTCGCGGGAGGAGCCGCAGCCGAAGTTCTCCTCGGCCACCATGATGTCGTTCTTCTTGACCCGTTTGACCCAGCCGGGCTCCAGGCCTTCCATGCAGTTCGACCCCAGCACCTCGGTGTCGGTGGTCACCAGGAACCGGGCGGGAATGATGGCGTCGGTGTCGATGTGCGCCCCGACCTTGTGCGCATTGCCAGTGACGAGCATGTGTTTCGTCTCCTTATGGTTCGCGGCTTACAGCTTCGCGGGGTTCATGATCTCGCCAGCGATGGCGCTGGCCGCGGCCACGGCCGGGCTTCCCAGGTAGACTTCACTCTGGAGGCTGCCCATGCGGCCCTTGAAGTTGCGGTTGGTGGTGGCGATGCAGCGCTCGCCCCCGGCCAGGATGCCCATATGGCCGCCCAGGCAGGGCCCGCAGGTGGGGGGGCCGACAACAGCCCCGGCGTCCAGGAAGATGCTGAACAGGCCTTCGTCCATGGCCTGCCGCCAGATTTTCGGCGTGGCGGGCAGGATGATGAGCCGCACGTTCTTGTGCGCCTTGCGGCCCTTGAGGATGGCCGCGGCCTCGCGCAGGTCCTCGATGCGGCCGTTGGTGCAGGAGCCGATGACCGCCTGGTCCACCTTGAGGCCCTTCAGCTCGTCCACGCCGCGCACGTTGTCCGGCAGGTGCGGGCAGGCCACCTGGGGCTGCATGCCGCTGACGGAGATCTTCAACTCGCGCTCGTAGGCCGCGCCGGGATCGGCGGCGATGGCCTTGTCCCCCTTGCGGCCGGCGGCGGCGCAGTAGGCCAGGGTCTTGGCATCGGCCGGGAACAGGCCCACCTTTCCGCCCGCCTCGATGGCCATGTTGGCCATGGTCATGCGGCCCTCGATGGAGAGATTGTCGATGACCGGACCGCCGAACTCCAGGGCGCGGTAAAGCGCGCCGGAAACGCCGATGGTGCCGATGACGTGCAGGATCAGGTCCTTGCCGCCCACGAAAGGATCAAGGGTGCCGTCGAAGTCCACACGGATGGTGGGCGGCACCTTGAACCAGGTCTCGCCCAGGGCCATGGCCCCGGCGATGTCGGTGCTGCCCATGCCGGTGGCAAAGGCGCCCAGGCCGCCGTAGGTGCAGGTGTGGGAATCCGCGCCGACCACGATGTCGCCGGGGCCCACAAGGCCCAGCTCCGGCAGCAGGGCATGCTCCACGCCCACGTTGCCGCCCTCGTAGTAGTGGGTCACGCCCATTTCCTGGGCGAACTCGCGCACCACCTTCACCTGCTCGGCGGAGTCGATGTCCTTGTTCGGCGTGAAGTGGTCGCACACCAGCGCGATCTTGTCCTTGTCAAAGACCTTGGTGGCGCCCATGGCCTTGAAGCTCTTGATGGCCAGCGGCGCGGTGATGTCGTTGGCCAGCACGAGCGACACGCGGCAATTGACTATCTGCCCGGCGCGGGTGATTTCTTCATCCGTGTGCGCCTGCAGGATTTTTTCGGCTACAGTGTGGGACATTCGTCTCTCTCCTCTCTCATTTTCTCCAAACGGTTGAGCGCGTTCAAAAATGCCATCGCGCTGGCCACGAGGATATCCTCGTTGGTGCCCCGGCCCACGGACTTCTTCGCTCCATGCGCGATGCGCACGGTCACCGTGGCCTGGGCGTCCGTGCCCCCGGTGACGGCGTTTATCTGAAAGCGGTCGAGGGCGGGCTGGAAGCCCACCATCTCGCCAATGCACTTGAACAGGGCGTCCACCGGACCTTCGCCGAAGGCCGAGTGCCGCTTCTCCTCCATGACCTTCTCGCCGTCCAGCACCTCGAGCACCATGGCCGCATGCGGCGGCACGCCGTGCGTGCCGGAGAACACGCTCATGTCCTTCAGGCGGTACTTGTCGCGGCGGCGGTAGACCTTCTCAAGCACGAGCGCCTCGACGTCCTCGTCGAACACGCGCTCCTTCTTGTCGGCCAGCTCCTTCACCGCGGCGAAGACCAGGCCGAGCTGCTGCTCGTCCAGCTGGTAGCCCAGCTCCACCAGCTTGGCCTTGATGGCGTGGCTGCCGGAGTGCTTGCCGATGACCATGTCCGTGCCCTTGCGGCCCACGGACTCGGGCGTCATGATCTCGTAGGTCAGCGGGTTCTTCAGCACGCCGTCCTGGTGGATGCCGGATTCGTGCGCGAAGGCGTTGGGGCCCACGATGGCCTTGTACGGCGGGATGGGCTGGCCGATGATCTGCGAGAGGCGGCGGCAGCTGGGGTAGAGCTGCTCGGTCTTCACGCCGCAATCGATCTTGTACAGCTCGTGGCGGGTGTGCAGGGCCATCACCAGCTCTTCAAGGGAGGCGTTGCCCGCGCGCTCGCCGATGCCGAGAAGCGTCACCTCGGCCTGGCGCGCCCCGGCGCGGATGGCCGACAGGCTGTTGGCCACGGCCAGGCCCAGGTCGTTGTGGCAGTGCACGCTGAACACGGCGTCCTTGGCGTTGGGCACGTTTTTCAAGAGGTAGCTGATGAGCTCGCCGAACTCGAACGGCTGGGCGTAACCCACGGTGTCCGGGATGTTCACGGTCGTGGCCCCGGCGCGGATGACGGTCTCGCAGACAGTGGCCAGGAATTCCCAGTCCGAGCGCGAGGCGTCCTCGGCGCTGAATTCGACGTTGGGAGTCAGGCTCACGGCGTGCTTCACAGCGGCCTCGGCCATGGCCAGCACTTCCTCGCGCGTTTTGCGCAGCTTGTGGGCCATGTGGATTTCGCTGGTGGCCAGGAAGGTATGGATGCGCGGGTGGGCGGCATCCTTGATGGCTTCCCAGCCGCGGTCGATGTCCTTGGTGAGGGCCCGGCACAGGGCGGCCACCTGGATGTCCTTCACCGAGGCGGCAATGGCCTTGACGGCCTCGAAGTCGCCCTGGCTGGCGGCGGGGAAACCCGCCTCGATGATGTCGACACCGAGGGCCTCCAGCTGCCGCGCCAGGCTGACCTTTTCCTCAAGGTTCATGGTGGCGCCGGGAGACTGCTCTCCGTCCCGGAGGGTGGTATCGAAAATGTACACGCGATCAGACATAAATCCTCCTCGCTTGGTGGTGTGAGCCTATCCGCTTCGCGGATTGGGTGCAAGTTTGACAAAACAGGCAAAACAAAACGCGGGCAAATGCCCGCGCGCGAAACGTCCCAGTGGGTGACACCCTGGACCGAAGACTTATGCTTTCAGGAAAAAAGACGGAAAGAAAGCCCGGCCTACGAGGGGTCCCGCTGGGACTCACGTAGGATCAGGGCGGTGCCGGGAATGGCGGCGAAGGATGCGGTGTGCACTGTCTTGATATTCATCTTTTTTTCCGGTGCGCCGACGGGTGTTCCGCCTGTGCGCAAGTGCCTTATGCCACGACCGGGCGGACCTTGTCCAGCACCGGCGCGCCGCAGGGGCGAAAATT
>CAYUOW010000004.1:0-35427 GCA_964446455.1 uncultured Desulfocurvus sp. | reverse complement strand
GCGGTCAAAATCAGGTCCGCTCGTGCTCGTGCTGCTGGTCCTTCTGGTCCTTCTGTTCTTTCGCAACCAGCTTGGAGCCGCGCGGCGAAAGGATGAACAGCGTGTAGATGGGGCCGCTGATGAGATAGCCCAGGAAGAACACGAAGCCCAGCATCTTGGGGCGCGAGGCCACCATGACGAAGAGCAGGATCACCGTGACCATGGAGCTGAAGGGGTGCGCCTTGATGAAGCCGTATTCCTTGAACGAGGCGTAGCGCATGGTGCTGACCATGAGGAAGGACAGCACGTACACGAGCACGAGGCTGGCCGTGGGCAGAACGTCGACGAGCCACGCCTCCGGCAGGTGCGGGGCGAAGAGCACGAGGCTGGCCAGGGTGCTGGCCTGGGCCGGAATGGGCAGGCCGATGAAGAACTTCTTGCTGGTGACGGCCGACTGCACGTTGAAGCGGGCCAGGCGCAGCGCGCCGCAGGCCACGAGCAGAAACGAGGCCATGAGCCCCAAAGTGCCGAACCCGGAGAGCTGCCACTGGTACATCATGAGGCCGGGTGTCGCGCCGAAGGCCACCAGGTCGGCCAGGGAGTCGAACTGCACGCCGAATTCGCTGGTGGTGTTGGTCAGCCGGGCGATCTTGCCGTCCAGGCCGTCGAACAGGCAGGAGCCAAGTATGCACAGCGCCGTGTACTCGAACTTGCCCTCAATGGACCAGATCATCCCCAGAAAGCCCAGGAACAGGCTCGCCGTGGTGAAGAGGTTCGGCAGTATGTACACGCCCTTGTGACGGGGCAAAGCCTTTTCCTTGGCCATCATATCTCCCGGGCGCCTCTGGCGGGGCTATTTGCGGACGGCAAGAGCCGTCTCGCCCGCGCGGACGGTTTCGCCCACATAGACCTTAACAGCATAGTCATCGGGCAAATAGAGGTCAACTCTGGAGCCGAACTTGATAAGACCGAAGCGCTCGCCCCGGCGCAGGATGTCCCCGGGCTCGGCCCAGCAGACGATGCGCCGCGCGATGAGGCCGGCGATCTGCACGATGGTGAAGCGGTCGGCTCCGCGGCCCATGACAACGATGTTGCGCTCGTTGTCGGTGCTGGCCTTGTCCAGGCTGGCATTGAAGAACTTGCCCGGAATGTAGCGGATGAGCTCCACGCTGCCCTCCACCGGGGCGCGGTTCACGTGCACGTCCAGCACGTTCATGAACACGCAGACCACTTGGCGGATCTGGCCGGAGACAGGGTCCGGGGCGAAGTCCACCTTGACCACCCGCCCATCCGCCGGGGAGATCACGGCGTCCAGATCCTCCGGCGCCACGCGTTCGGGGTCGCGGAAGAAGTGCACCACGAACCCGGTGACGATGAGGAGGATGAGGGCCAGAAGCCACCAGCCCATGGCCGCGAAGACCAGGGTGGTAAAGGCCGAAAGGCCGATGGACGGCAGGCCTTCGAGGCTGAGTCCGATGGTCGGTTTGCGCATGTGCAGCTGCTCCTGAAAGATTGAAATCGCGGCGGGGCCGGACCAGAAGCCACTACCCGCCATTGGGCCCAAGGTCAACTGCGGTGTGCTTTGCTTTCCGCCCGGAGCTGCAGTATATATCATGCTCGAGGAAACCCCAACGCCAAGCCTTGTTCCCAATGCGAAGGAGGACAGCATGGAAACATTGGACGCCATCATGACCCGCCGCAGCATCCGCAAGTACACGGACCAGCCGGTGAGCGAGGCGCAGGTGCAGACCCTGCTCAGCGCCGCCATGTCCGCGCCCAGCGCGGGAAACCAGCAGCCCTGGCAGTTCGTGCTGGTGCGCGACAAGGCCCGGCTGCAGGACATCACGCGCATCCATCCCCACGCGGCCATGGCCCCGAAGGCGGCGCTGGGCATCCTGGTCTGCGGCGATACGCGTGTGGAGAAGTACCCCGGCTTCTGGGTCATCGACTGCTCGGCGGCGGTGCAGAATCTGCTGCTGGCGGCCCATGACCTGGGCCTGGGCGCGGTGTGGACGGCCGTTTACCCCCTGCAGGAGCGGGTGGAGGCCTTTGCCGGACTCTTCGGCGTGCCCGCGGGCGTCATCCCCCACTCCTTCATCCCCGTGGGATACCCGGCAGAGGAGAAGAAGGGCGAGGACCGCTACCGGCCCGAGCGCGTGCACCTGGAGCGCTTTTAGGCGCTAGGCTCCAGGCTCCGCCGCTTCCGGCAGGCCGTGCAGAACGGTCCAGCCGATGACGGCCGAGGCCAGGGAGCCCGCGAGGATGCCGAGCTTGGAGAGGTCGGCCTCCGTCCCGCCGGGGAATGCCAGCCCGGCCACGAAGATCGACATGGTGAAGCCGATGCCCGCAAGGCAGCCCGCGCCCAGTATGTGCCGTAAGCTCACCCCGGGCAGCTTCGGGGCCAGGCCCAGGCGGATCATGGCCAGCGAGACGAGGCAAACGCCCACGGGCTTGCCCAGCAGCAGGCCAGCCCCGACTCCCAGAGACAGCGGGCTCGCAAGGACGGAGAGGAAGTCTCCCGAAAGCGCCACGCCGCCGTTGGCCAGGGCGAACACGGGCATGATGAGGAAGGCCACCCAGGGATGCAACAGGGAGTCCAGGCGCTGCAAGGGCGTCTCGGCATCGCGGCAGGCCCCGCGCAGGGTCAGCACGATCTTGTGCAGGCGGTCGCTTGCGAGCATGCCCCGCCCCTTGTCCTCATGCTTCAGATCGTCCAGCAGGCTGCGGCTTCTGGACAGCATCTCGGCAACGCCCATGCGCGGCCGCGCCGGGATGGTCATGGCCGCCAGCACGCCCGCCACGGTGGCATGCACGCCGGAGTTGTAGAAGCACAGCCAGGCGATGGTTCCCAGCACGAAATAGACCACGGTGCGGCGCACTCCCAGGGCGTTGGCTAGAACCATCCCCGCCAGCACGGCCACGCCCAGGCCCAGGGCGAACAGGTTCAGAGCCCCGCCGTAGAAAAGCGCGATGACGAGCACCGCGCCGATGTCATCGGCGATGGCCAGGGCCGTGAGAAAGACCTTGAGACTTGCCGGGATGCGTCGGCCCAGGAGCGACAGCACGCCCAGGGTGAAGGCGATGTCCGTGGCCATGGGAATGCCCCAGCCCCGTTCCAGGCCCGTGCCTGCGGTGAACAGCAGGTACAGCCCCGCCGGGGCCACCATGCCGCCCACGGCCGCGGCGATGGGCAACAGCGCCTTGCGGGTGCTGGAAAGCTCGCCCGCCAGGATCTCGCGCTTGATCTCCAGCCCGACCACGAAGAAAAAAACCGCCATGAGCCCATCGTTGACCCAATGCAGCAGCGAGAGATCCAGTTCGCTGCCGCCCGCGCCGATGGAGATGTGCAGATCGCGCAGGCGGAAGTAGGAGCCGGCATACGGCGAGTTGGCCCAGGCCATGGCCAGAGCCGTGCAGGCGAGCAAGAGGAGCCCGCCTGCGGCGCTGGTTTTGAAGAAGCGGTTGAAGGGACTGAGAATGCGGTCGATGGGGGCCGGCTTCGCTGTTGCCATGGTCCTCCTGGCGCGGCAGCTACCGCCCGATGCCGTAGTGCTTGAGCCCGAAACGGGCCAGAAGCTCCGGCTGGTACAGGTTGCGGCCGTCGAAGACCACCTTTCCGGCGAGCTTGCGGGCCATGCCCGCGAAGTCCGGATTGCGGAACTGGTTCCAGTCCGTCACCACGGCCAGGGCGTCGGCCCCGTCCAGGGCCTCGTACTGGCCGGAGACCAGCTCGGCCAGGGGATTTGCGGCAAGTTCCCCTTCCGCGCGCTCCCGGGCCACGGGGTCGAAGGCCCGCACGCGCATGCCCTGCGCGGTGAGGGCCGCGATGATGGCGAGCGCCGGGGCCTCGCGGATGTCGTCGGTGTTGGCCTTGAAGGCCAGGCCCCACACGGCCAGGGTCTTGCCCTTCACGCCGCCCATGGGCTCGAAATGCTTGACGACCTTCTGGGCCAGCACCAGCTTCTGGCGGCTGTTCACCTGGTCCACGGCGTCGATGAGCCCGGCCGCGTATCCGGCCTCTTTCGCGGTGGCCAGGAAGGCCTTCACGTCCTTGGGAAAGCAGGAGCCGCCGTAGCCCACGCCGGGATAGATGAAGTCATAGCCGATGCGGTGGTCTGAGCCGATGCCCAGGCGCACCTCGGAGACGTCGGCTCCCACGCGCTCGCAGATGTTGGCCACTTCGTTGATGAAGCTGATCTTGGTGGCCAGCATGCAGTTGGCGGCGTACTTGGTCATCTCCGCGCTGCGCACGCCCATGATGATGAGCTTCTCGCGGCTGCGGGCAAAGGGCGCGTAGAGCGCCTTCAGCATCTCCGCGCTGCGCTGGTTCTCCGTGCCCACGATGACGCGGTCGGGCTTCATGAAGTCCTTCACCGCGTCGCCCTCTTTCAGGAATTCCGGGTTGGACACCACGTCCACGTCCAGCGTGACCCCGCGCGCGGCCAGTTCGCGGTCCAGGATGCCGCGCACCCGGTCGGCGGTGCCCACGGGCACGGTGGACTTGTTCACCACGATGAGCGGCTTGGCCACCGTGCGGCCGATCTCCTCGGCCACGGCGTCCACGAAGCACAGGTCGCACACGCCGTCCTCGCCCGAGGGCGTGCCCACGCAGATGAAGGCGAACTCGGCCCCGTCGCCGTCAAAGGAAAGGCCCTGCTCCAGGCTGTCGGTGAAGGTCAGGCGGCCCTCGGCGGTGTTGCGGCGCACCAGCTCCTCAAGCCCGGGCTCGAAGATGTGGATGCGCCCGGCGCGCAGGGTCTCGACGACGTGCGCGCTCTTGTCCACGCAGCGCACGTGGTTGCCCATCTCCGAGAGACAGGCAGCGGTGACCAGGCCGACGTAACCGGTGCCGACGATGCAGACGTTCATGAACAGGCTCCTCGCGGAAAAGGGGTGGAACATGCTTTCCAGGGCGAACTTTGACGGCTTGGGGGTACCTTCACGCGCCGTCCATGTCAACGCGCCGCGTGGATGATACGCTGCGCAGCTGCCCCGGCAGTTGCCTTCGGCCCTGGGAAAGCGTAGGAAAAATGGAAACGTCCCCCCTAAATCCGGAGGTACCCATGCCCCTTCTCTGCGTCAACGTGGACCACGTGGCCACCCTGCGCCAGGCCCGCCTGGGCCGGGAGCCTGATCCTGTGCTGGGCGCGCACGAGGCCGAACTGGGCGGCGCCTCCGGCATCATCGTGCACCTGCGCGAGGACCGGCGCCACATCCAGGACCGCGACGTGGAAATCCTGCGGCGTACGGTGAACACCAAGCTGAACCTGGAAATGGCCGCCACGCGCGAGATGCAGCAGATCGCCCTGGCCATCGGCCCGGACACGGTGTGCCTGGTGCCCGAGAAGCGGCAGGAGCTGACCACCGAGGGCGGGCTCAACTGCCTGGGGCGCGAGGGCGAGCTTTCGGCCTTCCTGGCCCCCCTGCTCGAACGCGACATCGAGGCCAGCCTGTTCATCGACGCCGAGCCGGACCAGATCGAGGCCGCCAGCCAGACCGGCGCGCAGTACATCGAGATCCACACCGGCCACTACGCCGACGCCGCCACCCCGGCCGAGCGCGCCGCCGAGCTGGAAAAGATCCTGGCGGGCATCCGCTACGCGCAGTCCCTGGGCCTCAAGGTGAACCTGGGCCACGGCCTCAACTACGTCAACGTGCTGCCCTTTGCGCGCGTGCCGGGCATCCACGAATACTCCATCGGCCACAGCATCATGGCCCGGGCCGTTTACACCGGCCTGCGCCAGGCCACCCGCGACATGGCGGACATCCTGCGCGGGTTCGTGGACTAGGAGCGCGCATGATCCTGGGCATGGGCCTCGACGTGGCCGAGCTGGGCCGCATCCGCGAAAGCATGGAACGCTTCGGCGCGCGCTTCGCACAGCGGCTGCTGACCGAGGCCGAGGCCGCGGGCATGCCCAAGGGCGACGCCACGGCCTTTGTCGCCGCGCGCTTCGCCGCCAAGGAGGCCTGCGCCAAGGCCCTGGGCACCGGCTTCGCCGATGGCGTGACCATGCACAACATCGAGGTACGCTCCCTACCTTCCGGCGCTCCCACGCTGCTGCTTTCCGGGCGCGCGCGGGAGCTGGCCGAGGCCCTGGGCGCGGACCGGCTGCATCTTTCCCTGACCCACGGCCGCGACGTGGCCGCCGCTGTCGTCATTCTGGAGGGCTCCCCCCTGTAAGGCCCGCTGTCCCGCATCGATTTTCAGGAGGACACATGTTCGAGCCCTTGCCCACCCCCGCAGAGATGACCGCCTGGGACCAGGCCGCCATCAAGGACTACGGCCTCAAGGCCGAGCTGCTCATGGAAAACGCCGGTGCCCAGGCCCTGGCGGTCCTGGAGCAGGACTTCGGCCCGCTGGACGGCGCGCACGTGCTGCTTGTGGCCGGGGGCGGCAACAACGGCGGCGACGCCTTCGTGCTCGCGCGCAGGCTGCTGGACGAAGGGGCCATTCCCCAGGTGCTGCACACCAAGCCCCGGAGCGCCTACAAGGCCGAGGCCCGCTACCACCTGGACCTGGCCCGCCGCGCCGGAGTGGAGCTGAAGCACCTGCCCCTGGAACGCGCGGCGCAGATGCTCGACGCCTTCGAGGCCCCGGACATCCTGGTGGACGGGCTGCTGGGCACCGGCTTCAGCGGCACGCTCTCGCCCGAGGCCGTGGAGCTCGTCTCGGCCATGAATCTTCTGGGCGCGGAAGCCTTCGTGCTGGCGCTGGACATCCCCTCCGGCCTGTGCGGCACCACAGGGCTGCCCAAGCCCGTGGCCGTGCGCGCCGACCTCACCGTGGCCTTCCACGCAGCCAAGCTCGGCGCCGCGCTGCCCCAGGCCGCCCCCTACGTGGGCGAACTCGTGCCCCGGCACATCGGCATCCCCCGCGCCGTCACCCTGGCCGCCCCCGCCATGCAGTTCGTCATCACCGACGGCGTGCTGGACCTTTTGAAGGCCCCGGCGGCCGACCTGCACAAGGGCAAGGCCGGGCACGTGCTGGTCATCGGCGGCAGCGAGGGCCTGACCGGCGCGGCGCAGCTGTGCGGCCTGGGCGGCCTGCGCGCCGGGGCCGGGCTCGTCACCCTGGCCTGCCCGCGCGGCGTGCTGGCGGAAATCAAGTCCGGCATGCCCGACCTCATGGCCCTGCCCCTTGGCTCCTGTGGCGCAACGCAATGGTCGCCGGAATGCCTGGACGAGCTTCTACCGCACCTGAGCCGCTTCGACGCCGTGGTGGTGGGGCCCGGCCTTGGGCGCGGGCAGGCCGCGGCGGAGTTCCTGGCCGCCTTCCTCGCCGCCTTTGCCCAGCATTTCAGCGTGGATTTCGGCAAGGCCTGGGCCCCGCCATGCATCATCGACGCCGACGCCCTGTTCCACCTGGCCCAAACGCCCAAGCTCATGGCCGCGCTGCCGAAGAACGCCGTGCTCACCCCGCACCCCGGCGAAATGGCGCGCATCCTGGGCATGGGCATGGGCGAACTGCAGGCCGACCGCCCCACGGCGGCGCGCCGCTTCACCCAGGCGCATCCGCAGGTGCTGGCGCTCAAGGGCGCGGGCACCCTGGTGGGCCAAAGCGGCACGCTGCACCTGTGCGCCGTGGCCGCGCCCAACCTGGCTGTGGGCGGCTCGGGCGACGTGCTGGCCGGGGTCATGGCCGCCTGCCTCTCGCGCGGCATCCCTCCCCTTCAGGCCGCGTGCCTGGGGGTTTACTGGCACGCCCAGTGCGGCGCACTGCTTGCCGATGATTTTCCCGGCCGTGGCAACCTGCCGACCGAAATCGCCCATATCCTCCCACTCGTACTGAAGGAGCGTGCACAATGCTGAAGGCCATCGACATCATGACCCCGGACCCGGTCACCCTTTCGCCCGATACGGACATCCGCACGGCCGTGGCCCTGCTTATCGAAAAGAAGATCAACGGCGCGCCCGTGGTGGACGCAAGCGGCAAGCTCGTGGGCGTGCTGTGCCAGAGCGACTTGGTGGCCCAGCAGAAGCAGGTCACCATGCCCTCGCTGTTCTCCATGCTCGACGGCTTCATCGCCCTCTCCAGCCGCGAGGACTTCGAACGCGAGATCAAGAAGATCGCGGCAAGCAAGGTGGAGCAGGCCATGACCCCGCACCCCAAGGCCGTGACGCCCCAGACGCCCATCGACGAGATCGCCACCGTCATGGTGAACGAGAAGCTGTACACCCTGCCCGTGGTGGACGGCGGCAAGCTCGTGGGCGTGGTCGGCAAGGAGGACATCCTGCGCACGCTTCTGGAACACAAGTAGCGCACAAATAGACCGGAGACACAGGACAGGACGTGCAGCTTTTCATCAACGACGCGGACGCCACGCTGGCCCTTGGCGCGGCGCTGGGCTTGGCCCTGGCGCGCTCCTCTTGTTCAACCGGGGGGCGCGCCGGCGGCGGACCCGTGCCGCTTCTGCTCACCGGGCCGCTGGGCTCAGGCAAGACCACGCTGGTGCGCGGTCTGGTTTCCGCCCTGCCCGGCGCGCACGAGGCCGAGGTCTCAAGCCCCAGCTTCAACATAGTGAACCTGTACCCCACAACGCCCCAGGTGGCCCACTTCGACCTTTACCGTTGCGCGGGCCAGACGCCCGACGAATTCCTGGACGCCCTTGATGCGAAGGATGTTCTGGTGGTGGCCGAATGGGTGGAGAACCTGCCGGAAAAAGACTGGCCCGAGGAGGCCCTGCACCTCCTTTGGTCCCCTGTTCCCTCTGGACGGGCGCTCGAAATCAGGGCATGGGGAAAGGCGGCCGGCGGCCTGCTTGAGGGCCTGGCCTCCACGCTCAACCATTGGCAGAAGGATTTCCCGAGATGAAGAACATCGTGGTGCAGAAATTCGGCGGCACCTCCGTGCGCAACCTGGAGTGCATGCGGCAGGTGCTGAACAATGTTCGCCGTCCCCTGGCGAACGGAGACAAGGTCATCGTGGTGCTCTCCGCCATGGCGGGAGAGACCAACCGGCTCATCGCCCTTTCAAAGCAGTGGTCGCCCACTCCGGACGCCGCCGAGATGGACAGCCTCGTCTCCACCGGCGAGCAGATTTCCGTGGCGCTCTTCGCCATGATGGCCAAGGACGAGGGCATCAAGTGCCGCAGCGTGCTCGGCTTCCAGATCCCCATCGTCAGCGACAGCTCCTACGGCAAGGCGCGCATCGAAAGCATCGACGACAAAATGCTGGTGGGCATGCTGGAGGAATACGACGTGCTCGTGGTGGCGGGCTTCCAGGGCGTGGACGCCAAGGGCCGCATCACCACCCTGGGCCGCGGCGGGTCCGACACCTCGGCCGTGGCGGTTGCCGCCGCCCTCAAGGCCGAGATGTGCGAGATCTACACCGACGTGCCCGGCGTGTTCACCACCGACCCCAACATCTGCGCCGAGGCCAGGAAGCTCGACCGCATCTCCTATGACGAGATGCTCGAGATGGCCAGCATGGGCGCCAAGGTGCTGCAGATCCGTTCCGTGGAATTCGCCAAGAAATACAATGTTGCGGTGCATGTGCGCTCCACCTTCAGCGACGAGCCCGGCACCATAGTCACCCAGGAGGACAAAGTCATGGAAGCAGTGCAGGTCTCCGGCGTCGCCTACGACAAGGACCAGGCCCAGGTCACGCTGGTGGGCGTCATCGACGAACCCGGCGTCTGCGCCTCCATCTTCACGCCCATCGCGGAGAAGAAGATCCTGGTGGACATGATCGTGCAGAATCCCAGCAAGGAAGGCCGCACGGACATCACCTTCACCGTCACCCGCGCCGACCTGGACGCCACCCTGAAGCTGATGGAAGGCCTCAAGGCCGAGATCGGCTACAAGGCCCTGCTCTCCGACAAGAACGTGAGCAAGGTCTCGGTCATCGGCGTGGGCATGCGCAACCACTCCGGCGTGGCGGCGCAGGCCTTCCGCGCCCTGCGCGACGAGAACATCAACATCCTGATGATCTCGACCTCGGAGATCAAGCTCTCCTGCCTCATCGAGGACAAGTACACCGAACTCGCGGTGCGCACCCTGCACCAGGTCTTCGTCGGATAAACAATCAGCACAAGGACGACCATGCGCCAGGCCAGCATCTACGACACCACGCTCCGTGACGGCACACAGGCGGAAGAACTGCACCTCACCACCGAGGACAAGATCCGCATTGCGCGCAAGCTGGACGAGCTAGGTGTTCACTACATTGAGGGCGGCTGGCCCGGCTCGAACCCGACGGACAGGCAGTTCTTCAAGGAGATCAAGAACTACGACTTGAAGAACGCCTGCGTCGCGGCCTTCGGCAGCACGCACAGCCTGAAGTCCACCCCGGAGAACGACCCCAACCTGAAGGCCATCGTCGATGCCCAGGTGGAGGCCGCGTCCATCTTCGGCAAGACCTGGGACTTCCACGCCACCCACGCCCTGAAGGTGAGCCTCCCGCGCAATCTGGAGCTCATCAGCGGCAGCCTGGCCTTCTTGCGCCCGAACTTGAAGGAGCTGTTCTTCGACGCGGAGCACTTCTTCGACGGCTTCAAGGCCAACCCGGACTATGCCATCGCCTGCCTGAAGGCGGCCAAGGATGCCGGGACGGACGTGCTGGTCCTGTGCGACACCAACGGCGGCACCCTGCCTACGGAAGTGAACGAAATCATCCGCAAGGTGCAGGCGGCCCTGCCCGGCGCGGCGCTGGGCATCCACACCCACAACGACGCCGAGCTGGCCGTGGCCAACAGCATCGAGGCCGTGCGCCTGGGCGCCGTGCAGGTGCAGGGCACCATGAACGGCTACGGCGAGCGCTGCGGCAACGCCAACCTCTGCTCCATCATCCCCACGCTGGAACTCAAGCTCGGCGTGCGCACCATCGGACCGGAGAACCTGAAGAAACTGGCCATGGTGGCCAACTACGTTGCGGAAACGGCCAACCAGCGGCCCTTCCCGCGCCAGCCCTACGTGGGCGGCTCGGCCTTCGCCCACAAGGGCGGCATCCACGTGAGCGCGGTGGTGAAAAACCCGCAGACCTACGAGCACATCGACCCGGCCCAGGTGGGCAACGTGAGCCGCGTGCTTCTGTCCGACCTGGCCGGCCGCAGCAACATCCTGTTCAAGGCCCGGCAATATGGCTACGACCTGGACAAGGACGATCCGTCGGTCATGGACCTCCTGGCCGAGCTGAAGCGCCGCGAGAGCATGGGCTACGACTACTCCGTGGCCGAGGCCAGCTACGAGATCCTGTTCTTCCGCATGATGGGCTGGAGCAAGCGCTACTTCCAGATGGTGAACTACCGCGTGCTCGACGCCGTGAACGAGGACAAGGAGCCCTTCAGCGAGGCCACGGTGATGCTGCAGGTGCGCGGCGAGGTGGCCCACACGGCCGCCACGGGCCGCGGCCCGGTGAACGCCCTGGACGTTGCCCTGCGGCGCGCGCTGGAGCCCTCGTACCCCAACCTGGCCCAGATGCGCCTGCTGGACTTCAAGGTGCGCGTCATGTCGCTCGTGGACAAGAACGGCGGGGGCACGGCCTCCTACGTGCGCGTGCTCATCGAGTCCGGCGACCGCCAGGACCGCTGGACCACTGTGGGCGTGTCCCACAACATCATCGAGGCCAGTTGGCAGGCGCTCGTGGACTCCATCAACTACAAGCTGTTCAAGGACGACCCGCAGAAGTGGCCCAAGCCCGGCGGCAAGCACAACGCTACGGCGTTGAAAGAGCCGAAGAAGGCCTGATGCCCCAGGCCACGGCACGCGTCGTCGTCCTGTGCGACAACGAGACTTCCGGCCCCGCTTGCGCATGCGAGTGGGGCCTTTCCCTTGCCATCGACCTGGGGCCCGGGCTGGATGACGCGGGCGGCTTGTGGCTGTGGGACACGGGCCATACGGACCTGTTCCTGAAGAACGCGCGTACCCTGGGAATCGACGTCTCCCAGGCGCGCGGCCTGGCCCTGAGCCACGGGCACTACGACCACACGGGCGGGCTTCCGGCCCTGCTGGCCGCAGGCTTCCGCGGGGCCATCCACGCCCATCCCTCCTGCGCGGCGGACCGCTACGCCAAGGAAAAAGGCAAGCCCCGGCACATCGGGCCGCCCACCCCCCTGCCGCCCTTCATGCCGGCCGAGCCGCTGACGGTGCTGGCCCCGGGCCTCACGCTCCTGACGGACATCCCGCGCGTACCCGGCCGCTTCCAGGCCGTGCAGGGCTTCTCCCTCGATCCCGCCGGCACCGAACCGGACCCCGTGCCCGACGATTCCTTCCTGGTGCTCGACACGGCCCAGGGCCCGGTGGTCATCCTGGGCTGCTGCCACAGCGGCCTGGCCAATTCCCTGGCCTGCGCACGCGAGCGCCTGGGGCACACGGCCTTTTACGCCGTGCTGGGTGGCCTGCACCTGTTCAAGGCCGGGCAGGAAGCCCTTGAGGAGACGGCCCAGGCCCTTGCGCAGCATGGCGTGCGCCAGTTGGTGGCCGGACACTGCACCGGGAAAGACCGCACGGAAAATCTGCGCAGGTTGCTGCCCCAATGCTCCGTCTCCCACCTCGCCTCCGGGCAATCCTGGCTCTACTAGCCGCCTCCGAGGCAATAAATTCTCCCAGCCCCCTTCCCTTCCTTCTTCCTCTAAGATAAGTATAGCAATGTTCAATCGTGCCCAATGCGCACATAATACTTACACGGAGGAGCCCCATGCACACGGCGTCACTGCTTGAGCTCCGCAAATTCCTGGCCCCGGAATCCGTGTTCGGCGCAGGGGCGGCCGCCCTGGCGGGCCGTTATGTGCAAAATCTCGGCGCGCGCAGGGTGCTGCTTGTCACCGACCCCGGCATCGTCGACCTGCCGTGGTTCTCGGGCATCACCGGCAGCATCCGCGACATGGGCGTGGAGTTGGAGGTCTTCGCCGAAGTCCACGCCAACCCGCGCGACTTCGAGGTGATGCACGGAGCCGATATTTTTCGCGCCAAAGGCTGCGACGCCATCGTTGCCGTGGGCGGCGGCAGCCCCATGGACTGCGCCAAGGGCATCGGCATCGTGGTGACCAACGACTGCCACGTGCTGCAGTTCGAGGGCGTGGACAACGTGCAGAACCCCGGCCCGCCGCTCATCTGCGTGCCCACCACCGCGGGCAGCAGCGCCGATGTCTCGCAGTTCGCCATCATCAACGACACCGCGCGCAAGGTCAAAATCGCCATTGTCAGCAAGGCCATGGTGCCCGATGTGGCCCTCATCGACCCCCTGCTGACCCTGACCATGCCGCGCGAGCTCACCGCGCACACCGGGGTGGACGCCCTGACCCACGCCATCGAGGCATACGTCTCCAACGCCCATGGGCCCACGACGGACCTCTTCGCCCTGGACGCCATACGGCGCATCGCCCGGCACCTGCCCCTGGCCATCACCAGGCCGGACGACGCCGAGGCGAGAGCGGGAATGATGCTCGGCAGCATGTACGCAGGCCTCGCCTTCTCCAACGCCATCCTTGGGGCGGTGCACGCCATGGCCCACAGCCTGGGCGGCCTCATGGACCTGCCCCACGGCCAGTGCAACGCCATGCTCCTTGACCACGTCATCGCCTACAACTTCGACGCCGCGCCGAACCGCTACGCGGACATCGCCATTGCCCTGGGCGCGCAGCTTTCGCCGGCTGCCCCGCTTGAGGAAAAACGCGAGGCCGTGCTGGCCCAGGTGCGCGCCCTCAAGGCCGCTGTTGGCGCCACGGAGGGGCTCGGCTCCCTCGGCGTCGGCCCGGAGCATCTGGACGGCCTGGCCGCCTTCGCCATGAACGACCCCTGCCTCGTCACCAACCCCAAGGCCCCCACGGCCGCGGACATAAAGGCCGTGTACCGGAATGCCCTCTGAAGACGGAAAGAACGGCAACTCCCTGCGCGACAGGCTCATCGGCCTGGGCGAACGCTCCATGGCCAAAAGCTATTATCCGGAGCTGCGCCGCAGGCTGGATGAGCTGGAGCGCTTCCGCGCCGTGGTGGACCACGCCAACGACGCCATCTTCGTCTTCCTCACCGACGACTGGACCGTGGCCGACGTCAACGAAACCGCGCTGATGATGCTCGGGCTCGACCGGGCGCAGGTGCAGGGCCGGCACATTTCACAGTTCTTCCCCAAGGAGATCGCCGCCCGCTACGCAGGGGCGCTCAGCACCGCCGGCGTGGCCACGGGCGAGGTGCAGTTCCGCAACGGTCACATCGTCACCAGCCTCACCGGGGCCGAGGGACGCAGCGTGCCCATCGAGATCACCGTGACCCTGCACGCCTTTGCGGGCAAGGGCTACGCCGTTGTCGTCGCGCGCGACGTCACCATGCGGCTGCTCATCGAGGCCGAGCTGGACAAGAGCCGCCAGCTCTTCGCCTCGTTCATGGAGAACTCGCCCGCCATGGCCTTCATCAAGGACACGAACGGCCGCTATATCTTCTGCAACCCGGCCTTTGGCGAATGCCTGGGCCTGCCGCCGCAAAAGATCATCGGCCGCAGCGACATGGACATCTGGCCCGAGGACGTGGCGAACATGATCCGCGAGTACGACGCCTACGTGCTGCGTGAGGGCCAGCCCCTCATGGTGCAGGAGACTGTGCGGCTGCGCGGCGGCGGCCCCGCGCGCCATCTGCAGGTGTCCAAGTTCCCCATCATGCAGAACCACGCCATAACCGCCGTGGCGGCCATCGCCGTGGACATGACCCGCCAGGTGCAGACCGAGCAGGCCCTGCAGCAGAGCGAGGACCGCCACCGTATCGTGGCCGAGTACACCCACGGCATGGAATGCTGGATCAGCCCCAGCGGGGACATGGTCTACGCAAGCCCCTCGTGCGAGCGCATCACCGGCTACCCGCGCGAGCATTTCCTGGCCGATCCGCGCGGACTGGAGGAGCTCGTCCATGGCGCCGACCTGGAATCCTGGCGGCAGTTCCACGCCCAGACCATAGACGACGAATCCCTCGATTACCGCATCCGCCACAAGAACGGCACGTTGCGCTGGGTCAACGAGGTCAAGCGCGAGGTCATGGGCGGCAACGGCGGGTCGCTCGGCACCCGCATCTCCCTGCGCGACATCACCGAGCGCAAGGAGATGGAGATCCAGCTGCGGCATTTGGCCCTGCACGACCCCCTCACCGGCCTGGCCAACCGCACCCTGTGCCTGGACCGCATCCACCAGGCCATGGAACGCGGCCGCAGGCGCAAGCCGTACTCTTTCTCCGTGGTGTTCCTGGACCTGGACCGCTTCAAGGTGCTGAACGACAGCCTGGGTCACGCCTTCGGCGACCAGGTGCTCATCAGCGTGGCCGAGGTGCTGCGCGGCAGCATCCGCTCCTTCGACACGGTGTCGCGTTTCGGCGGCGACGAGTTCGTCATCCTGCTGGAGGAGCTCTCCTCCCCGCGCGAGACCATCCAGGCCGTGCAGCGCATCCGCCAGGCCCTGCGCCAGCCCTTCATCCTGGGCGGGCACGAAATCCAGCTCACGGCCAGCATGGGCATCACCCTGGGTGCGCAGGAGACGGATAACCCGGCGGACCTGCTCCGCAACGCCAACATCGCCATGCACCAGGCCAAGAAGGCGGGCCGCAACCGCTTCAAGGCCTTCACCCAGGGCATGCTGGACCGCGCCAGCCGCCTGCTGGTGCTGGAGACGGACCTCAGGCGGGCCATCGGGCGCGGGGAATTCTATCTGGTGTATCAGCCCATCGTAAGGCTGGACGGCCACGCCACCCTGCAGGGCTTCGAGGCGCTCATCCGCTGGAACCACCCGCGCAGGGGGCTCATCTCCCCGGGGGAGTTCATCCCCGTGGCCGAGGAATCCGGGCTCATCGTGGACATCGGCGTCTGGGTCCTGCGCGAGGCCTGCCTGACCCTGCAAGGCTGGCGCGAGGACACCGTGCTTGCGCGCGACCTGATCATGAGCGTGAACCTTTCGCCCCGGCAGTTCTCCGACCCGACCCTGGTGGAGGCCATCAAGGCCGTGCTGGCCGAAACCGGCCTGCCGCCCAAGGCCCTCAAGCTTGAGATCACCGAATCGGCCATCATGGACAACGCCACCAGCGCGGTGGACAAGCTGCGCAGGCTCAAGGCGCTGGGCATGGCGCTTTCCATCGACGACTTCGGCACCGGCTACTCCTCCATGAGCAGCCTGCAGCAGTTCCCGCTGGACACGCTCAAGATCGACCTGTCCTTTGTGCAGCGCATGGAGATCGGGCCCGAGGGACTGGAGATCGTCAAGGCCATCATCAGCCTGGCGCACTCCCTCCAGCTCCAGGTCATCGCCGAGGGCGTGGAGCGCGAGAGCCAGCGCGACCTCTTGCGCGGCCTGTCCTGCGAGTTCGCCCAGGGCTACCTGTACGCCAAGCCCCTGCCCGCGGACCAGGCCTGGGACTACCTCACCGGCCGGACACCGAAAACGGACTAGCCGCTCCGCAAAGCCGCTTCACCAGCGCGCGCCGCGCAGCTCAAACGCCCGGCCCGGCGCCTTCCACACGCATTCCAGCATGCCGCGCTCCGGCGTCGTGGCCAGGGGGATGCTCCGGCTGGCCAATTCCGCCACCACGTCCTTGTTCGGGAAGCGGTACATGTTCTGGAAGCCGCAGCTCACCAGCGCCTGGTCCGGGCCAACGGCCTCGTACAAGAGGCCGGACAGGCTGGACTTGGACCCGTGGTGCGGCAGGAGCAGCACGGCCGCGCGCAGGTCGCGCCCCCGCTCCAGCATGTTCTCGATGCCGTCGCGCTGCACGTCGCCCGGCAAGAGCGCCAGGGGTTCTCCCCGCCAGAGAAGGCGCAGCACCACGGAATTGTCATTGGTGCCCCGGCCCGCGTAGCCCTCGGCCGGGTGCTGGGCCTCAAGCACCACGCCCGCGCCCAGGTCCAGGCGCTCCCCGGCCTTGAGGGCCAGGGGTTCGAGGTGCCCGCCGGAAACGCCCGCCGCCAGGGCATCCTCCAGCTCCCCGGCAAGGCGTCCCTCGGGCCACTGGCCGTTGGTGAAGAAGCGTCCCACGCCGAACTGACGCAGAATCCAGGCCAAGCCTTGGGCGTGGTCCGCGTCCGGATGGGTCATGACCACGGCGTCGAGCCTGGGCGGACGTCCCCAGGCAAGGGCCGGGCCCACCACGGAACGTCCCATGTCGAAGGTGCGACTGAGCGCCCCGCCGCCGTCCACCAGCACGCGCCGACCGCCCGGAGCCGTGACCAGCACGGCCTGGGACTGGCCCACATCGAGCACGCTCAGGCGCACTTCGTCGCGCGCTTCATCGCGCAGCAGTTGCGCGTGGGGCCAGGCCAGGGCGAGAAGTCCGGCCAGGAGCAGCAAGACCGGCAGGGAGCGGCGCGCATCGCGGCAATAGGGGGCCACGGCCAGCACCAGCGAGGCGCCAAGGATCTCCGGCCACAGGGGCCGCAAGAGCGCCCAGGTGGGGAACCAGCCGTCCAGCACCAGCCGGTGCAGCACGTCGAGCATCCAGTCCTGCACCTGCGCGGCCAGGCCCAGCAGCGCGCCCGCAGCAGCCCCAAGACCGGGCACGGAAGCCAAACCCAGGCCCGCCATGCCCAGCACCTGCACCACCAGCCCCTGCACGGGCAGCCAGGGCAGGTTGAGCAGGAAGTTGGGCGGATAGGTGCCGAAGTACCAGATGGTGACGGGCAGAAGCGCCAGGTTGGCCGCAAGGGTCATGGCCAGGGCGTCCCAGGCCCAGTGCAGGCAGCGCCCTGCGCGCCCCCGGCCCGCAGGCACAAGCCCGTTCAGCCAGGGATACAGGAACGCCAGCCCGGCCACGGCCACGGCGGACATCTGCAGGCTCACGTCGAACACGCACAGCGGATTCCAGAGCACCATGAGCACCAGCGCCAGGAACAGTCCGTCCACCAGGGCCCGGCCCCGATCCAGCAAAAGCAAGAGGCCCCAGAAGAAGAACATCCAGGCCGAGCGCACCAGGGACGGGCTGCCCTGGCCCAGCCACACGTAGGCCGCCACAAGAGGAAAGGACAGGAGTATCGCCAGCTTTTGCCGGGGTATGCGCAGAAAGAGGCCGGGCCAGACCAGTCCAAGGCCCCAGGCCAGGCCCAGGCCCAGCACGGCCACGTAGACCACGTTCAGCCCGGACAGGGCCAGGGTGTGCGAAAGCCCGGCCGCGCGCAACTCCTCGGTGACGGTCTGGTCGATGCGCGAACGGTCGCCCAGCAGCAGGCCCAGCACGATGGCCGCGCCCTGCGTGTCCGGCAGGCGCGACAGGAGCGCGTCGCGCAGGCCCTCGCGCGCGTCCCACCACGGGTTCGCCGGACGCTGGCCCCACGTGGCCTCCACCTCCGGCCCGCGCGTATAGGCGCGATAAAACACCCCGCGCAGGCGCTGCTGCCACTCGAAATCCGCGCCCCCGGCATTCGCGAAGCCGTGCACGGGGCGCAGGCGCAGCACCACTTCCACGCTCTGCCCCGGTGCAGGGCGCAGGCCCGGCTCGTCCCAGTCCCAGGCCACGGAGCCAGGCACAGCGACAGGCCTGGGTTCCGGCGCAGGCTGCGCCTCCGGCTCCTCGTCCTCGCGCTGCGGCTTGGGGATGAGCGTGGCGTTGACACCTTCCAGCAGCACCTCGATGCGCCCGTAAGCCTTGTCCGTCACCTCGGCCACGCGGGCCGAAAGGCGCGTCTTGGCCCCGGCATCGCTGACTGCTGCCAGTTCCGGCGTTTCAGCCGGGGTCACCGGCAGGGCGTGCTGCGCGTGCTGCCTTCCCCCAACGAAACAGGCCACGGCCAGCAGCAACGAGACGAGGCAGGAGAGCGGCCTGGGCCTGCGGAACAGCACAAGGCCCAGCCACAGGACGCCGGACGCGGCAACGGCGGGCTCCGGGTGCCTGAGGCCCCAGATGCCCGCCGCATAGGTCAGGAAGTAGATTTGCCAGGCCAGCAGTCCGGGCGGGGTCGAGCCCGCTCCTCCGGCGTCGGAGTTCTGCAGCTGGCTGGCGTACACGTCGCTTGCGTCCGGCTAGGCTTTCGGCGGCGCGCTTATTCCTTCTCCCGGCGGATGCGCGCTCCCACGGCGGAGAGTTTCTCCTCCATGCGCTCGTAGCCACGGTCCAAGTGGTAGATGCGCTGGATCTCCGTGGTGCCCTTGGCCACCAGTCCGGCCAGCACAAGGGACGCGCTGGCGCGCAGATCGCTCGCCATCACCGGCGCGCCTTCCAGGTGCTCCACCCCGCGCACCATGGCCGTGCGGTCCTTCAGGGTGATGCGCGCGCCCATGCGGCCCAGCTCGGACACGTGCATGAAGCGGTTCTCGAAGATCTTCTCCTGGATGGAGCCCGAGCCCTCGGCCACGCACATGAGGGCCATGACCTGGGCCTGCATGTCCGTGGGAAAGCCGGGGTGCGGCTGGGTGATGACGTCCACGCCCAGGAGCGGACCATTGCGCCGCACCAGCACGCTGCCGTCGGTCTGGTCCTCAACGGAGACGTTCATCTCGCGCAGCTTGGTGATGAGGGCGTCCAGGTCGGCCGTGGGGCAGTCGATGAGCTTCAGCTCGCCGTCGGTAATGGCCCCGGCCACCAGATAGGTGCCCGCCTCGATGCGGTCGGGCATGACGCGGTACTCGCAGCCCTTGAGCTCGCGCACGCCCTCCACCTCGATGACGCTGGTGCCCGCGCCGCGGATCTTCGCGCCCATGGCGATGAGGAAATTGGCCAAGTCCACCACTTCGGGCTCGCGGGCGCAGTTTTCCAGAATGGTGCAGCCCTTGGCCACGCTGGCGGCCATGAGCAGGTTCTCCGTGCCCCCCACGGTGGGGAAGTCGAACATGATGCGCGCGCCGATGAGCCCGCCGCAGATGCCGTGGATGTAGCCGGAATCAAGGATGAACTTCGCGCCCATGCGCTCCAGGGCCTTCAGGTGCAGGTCCACCGGGCGCGCGCCGATGGCGCAGCCGCCGGGCAGGGCCACCTTGGCCTCGCCCAAGAGGCCCAGAAGCGGGCCCAGGCACAGCACGCTGGCGCGCATGGTCTTCACCAGCTCATAGGGGGCCTCGGGCTTCAGTTCCTTCACCTGGGCGGTGACGGTGTTGTCCTCGAAGGTGGTCTCGCAGCCAAGGATGTTCAGGAGCTTCAGGGTGGTGTTGATGTCGCGCAGGCGCGGCACGTTGGTCAGGCGCACCGGCCCCTTGGCCAGCAGGCAGGCGGTGAGGATGGGCAGGGCCGCGTTCTTGGAGCCGCTGACCTGGATGGTCCCTTTGAGGGGCACGCCGCCCTGGATGATGAGCTTGTCCATTCTGCTTCCTTTGTGTGTTCGCATCCCGCCCGGGGCAGGTATTTCGCCCCGAACCGGAATATTCTGGATTTAGTTCTTGACCGCCGGGGCGGCCTTCATATAAACGATTCTTCCTCTTGTGGTGAATGTAGCTCAGTTGGCAGAGCACCAGGTTGTGGCCCTGGGGGCCGAGGGTTCAAGCCCCTTCATTCACCCCACTCGAGTAGTCAGAGGCCCTGCGTTCGCGCGGGGCCTTTTTCTTTTGCCCTTGCGCGTGGCCAGCCAAACCGGCCGCAGCGCTTCCGCGCGGCACTGTGCGCAAGTCCGACCCGAAATGCAACAGGGAATAATCCACCGCGATTCCTAGCGCTTGCGCCAGCGGCGGTTGTCGCCCACGCGCACGGTGTACTTCTCCTTGTCGAAGTACTCCAGAAGCGGGATGGCGTACTTGCGCGACAGCTTGGACACCTCGCGGAAGTCCTGGGGCGTCATCTCCTCATGGTCGTTGAAGAAGGCGCGCGTACGCTCGATGACGGCCTCAAGGGCAGCCTTGGCGTAGTACATCTCCTCCTTCACCTTCACGAGCCGCCCCTCGTCCTGCAGCACCTTGAACACCGCCGCGGCCTCCTTGAACGTCAGGTTCAGGGGATCCAGCACATCCTTCAGGTTGGGCGGGCTCTCGCCGCCCGCCTCGTACGCGGTGAGCAGCTTGTCCCGCAGGGCCGAGGCGTCTCCCGCCAGGGACACCTTGTGCCCGGGCAGGCGCAGGATCTCGGCCTCGGCCGCGATGGCCCCTTTTCGCAAGAGCCCTTCCAGCACGAAGTGGAACAGCTTGGGCGAAAGCCTGCGTCCCCAGGTGGAGGCCAGGCCGCCGCGCGCCACGCCGGGCTTCATGGGCTCGCGGGCGTGGAACTCGGCCAGGTGCGCCAGAAGGCCGTCAGACAGCTGCTGCGCCACCTGGCCGGAAACATAGGTCCTGGCCTCGCGGTCGATGAGAAAGGCCTCCTGCTTGCCCCCCATGAGCTGCAGGGCCTTGTCCAGGGCCTTGGACTCCAGGCTGGTGGCCACCAGGAGCTCGGCGAAGGAAAGGCCGCCGGTTCCGGCCAGGGCCAGCTGCCCCAGCACGATGCCCTCGGGCTCGGCCGCGCCCAGGCTGCGCAGGGTCTCCACCGCGGGGCTGAAGCGCTTCACCCGGTGCGGCAGGGGATTCAACAGCCGCCCGCCCGCCACGGTGCGCAAGGGGGAAAAGGAGCGCGCCACCACGCGGTCGCCGTAGACCCCGGCCAGGGGCTCGGAAAAACGGATGCGGCACATGGCGGTCTGCCCGGGCTCCAGGGTCTCGCCCTCCAGCATATACACGCGGGCCATGACCTCGCGCGCGCCGTGGTGGAAGTGCACCTCCTTGCGGTGCTTGATGGAGCGCGGGGAACTCTTGAGGCAGGTCAGCTCCACGTCCCAGAAGGGGCTGGGAAAGAGCGTGCCCGGCCGGGCCAGCACCTCGCCGCGCGAAAGCTGCTCCACCTCCACGCCCGCAAGGTTGACGGCCGTGCGGCTGCCCGCCTGCACTTCCTCCACCTGGGCCCCGTGGGACTGGAGCGTGCGCACCTTGGTGGAAAGCCCGCCGGGATACACGGTGATGTCGTCGCCCACCTTGACCTTGCCGGACACGAGGGTGCCCGTGACCACGGTGCCGTAGCCCTTCATGGTGAACACGCGGTCCACGGGCAGGCGGAACAGGTCCGAACGGCGGTGCGGCTGGAAGGCCTCGGCCAGCTTGGCCAGCTCGGCCTTCAGTTCGTCGAGCCCGGCCCCGGTGTGCGCGGAAACGGGCATGATGGGCGCGCCTTCGAGGAAGCTGCCCTGGAGGTAGGTCGCCACCTCCTCCTTCACCATGTCCAGCCAGTCCGGCTCCACCATGTCGGTCTTGGTCAGGGCCACCACGCCGGTGGTGATGCCCAGCAGCGAACAGATTTCCAGGTGCTCGCGCGTCTGCGGCATCACGCCTTCATCCGCGGCGATGACCAGCAACACGAAGTCTATGCCCGCGGCGCCGGCCACCATGTTCTTCACGAAGCGCTCGTGCCCGGGCACGTCCACCACGCCAAGCCGCCTGGGCCCTGCTTTTGTCGGTGGCAAATCCATGAAGGCGAAGCCCAGCTCGATGGTGATGCCGCGCTTCTTCTCCTCGGCCAGGCGGTCGCAGTCGATGCCGGTGAGGGCCTTCACCAGCGTGGTCTTGCCGTGGTCGATGTGCCCGGCGGTGCCCATGATGACCGGCATGAGACGCTCCTAGCTCTTGAGGAAGGCGCGGAAGGCCTGCACCGTGGCGTACAGGTCGGCCTTGCCCAGCACCTCGAAGGGGCTGTGCATGGAAAGCACGGCCGGGCCCATGTCGATGACGTCCATGCCGTACACGGCCAGGAATTTCGCCACCGTGCCGCCGCCGCCCAGGTCCACCTTGCCCAGCTCGGCCATCTGCCAGGGCACGTTCGCCTTGTCCAGAATGCCGCGCAGATAAGCCACGAACTCAGGGTGGGCGTCGTTTGCGCCAACCTTGCCCCGGTGGCCGGTGAACTTGTTGAAGCAGGGGCCATGGCCCATGTAGGCCGCGTTCAGCTTCTCGTAAACGTCCAGGTGGTCCGGGTCCACGGCGGCGTTCACGTCCGCGCTGATGGCCATGCCGCGCTCGAACACGCGGGCCAAGCGCAAGCCCGGCGACCAGGCGTCGATCAGGTCCTGCAGGGCGTACTCAAAAAAGAGCGACTGCGCGCCGGTGGCGCCCTCGGAACCGATCTCCTCCTTGTCCCAGAAGAGCACCAGCTGGGTGTGCTCCGGCGTCTTCTCGGCCAGCAGGGCCTGGAAGGCGGCGAACACGCAAGAGCGGTCGTCGTGGCCGTAGCCGCCGATCATGGAGGAATCGAGCCCCACGCTGCGGGCGGGCCCGGCGGGCACAAGCTGCAGCTCCGCGCTGAACAGGTCGCTCTCGGTGATGCCGTAGCGGGCGTGCAGAAGCTCCAGCACGCGGCCCTTCACGCGGTCCTTGTCCTTGGCGGCCTTGTCGTCGCCGCGCTTTGCGGGCTCATGCCCCACCACGGCGTTCAACTTTTCGGCCTCAAAGGCGTCGGAAACCTTCTGCTCCACCTGCTTGTAGGCCAGGTGCGGCAGAAGGTCGGTGATGGTCAGCACGGGGTCGCTCGGATCCTCGCCCACCAGCACCTTGACGATGCTGCCGTCCTTCTTCACCACCACGCCATGCAGGGCCAGCTCGCGCGCCAGCCACTGGTATTTGCGGATGCCGCCGTAATAGTGGGTCTTCATGAGGCCCAGTTCGGTATCCTCGTACAGCGGGTGCTGCTTCAGGTCGATGCGCGGGGTGTCGGCGTGGGCGCCGATGAGCCGGAAGCCCTCGCTCAAGGGCTTTTTGCCGCGCCGAACCAGCAGCACGGTCTTGCCGCGCTGCACGCGCACATAGGCCTTGGTCTTGGCGTTCAGGGTCTCGCTGAAGCCGGCGGCCTTGGCCGCGGCCAGGACAAAGTCCACGGTCTCGCGCTCGGTCTTGCAGCGGCTGATGAAATCCATGTAGCCCTTGGCGCAGGTTTCCACGGCCTTCTTGTCGGCGGCGCTGGAATACACGTCCCAGCAGTTGCGGGACTGGTGCTCAAGTTCAGGGGTCTTTTTGCTCACGGAATGCTCCAATCAGGTTCAGGCCGTTCTGGCCGATAGTTCAGGTCACATGCCGCCCAGCGCCTGACGCAGGGCGGAGAGGACAAGGGCGTGTTCGGAAGGGTCCAGGGTGCGCGGGTCCAGGCACAGGGCGTCGTCCTCCACGCGGCCCACCAGGGGCGGGTCCGTGGACAGGAGCGCCTCGCGCAGGGCCTCCACGGCCATGCCCGTGGGCTTCAGGCACACCAGGGACGTGGGCAGATCGGCCTCCGGGAAGGCCCCGCCGCCCACGCGGGAGGAACCGGCGCGCAAGGCCAGCTCCAGGGAATCGGAAAGGTGCTTGCGCAAAAGCCCGGCCAGCCGCGCGGCCTGGGCCCGCAACGACACGAGGTTCCTGGTCATCATGGCCACGGTGGGCACACGCTCCCGCGCCAGGTCCGGGTCCAGGTACAGGCGCAGGGTGGCCTCAAGGGCGGCCAGCGTCAGCTTGTCGATGCGCAGGGCGCGGTTCAGCTGGTTCTTCTTGATGCGCTCGATGATCTCCCTGCGGCCCACGATGATGCCCGCCTGCGGACCGCCCAGAACCTTGTCGCCGGAGAAGGTCACGATGTCCGCGCCCTCGGCCACGGCCTCCTGGGCCGTGGGTTCGCCGGGCAGGCCGTCGCCCTCGAAGCGCAGCAGGCTGCCGCTGCCCAGGTCCTCGATGACCGGCAGGCCGTAGCTGCCCGCCAGGGCCTTGAGTTCATGGAGAGGCACTTCCTTCACGAAGCCCGTCATGCGGTAGTTGCTGGTGTGCACCTTCATGATGGCGGAGGTGTCTGAACCGATGGCGGCCTCATAGTCGCGCAGATGCGTGCGGTTGGTGGCGCCCACCTCGCGCAGGATCGCCCCGCTCTTGGCCATGACCTCCGGGATGCGGAAGCTGCCGCCGATCTCCACCAGCTGCCCGCGCGACACGATGACCTCGCGCCCCTTGCAGAGCGTATCGAGCACGATGAGCACGGCGGCGGCGTTGTTGTTCACCACCAGCGCGGCCTCGGCCCCGGTGAGGCGGCAGAGCAGCTCCTCCACGTGGGAGTAGCGGCTGCCGCGCTCGCCCGTGGAGAGATCGAACTCCAGGTTGGAGTAGTGCCCGGCGGCCGAAGCCACGGCCGCCACGGCTTCCTTGGCCAGAAGCGAACGCCCCATGTTGGTGTGGATGACCACGCCGGTGGCGTTCAGCACCCTGCGGAAGCGGGGGCGCAAGCCCTGGCGCACGTAGGCCATGAGCCGGGGCATGAGGGCGGGCAAATTCAGCTGGGCGGCCTCGGTGATGGCCCCGGCGCGGATCTCCTCGCGCAGAAGGTCCAGGAAGGCGTTGACCAGATCCTTCAAAAGCGGGCGCGGCGCGGCGCGGAAGGCGCCTCCGGCCACGCTCTGCTCGGCGCACAGGGCGGCCAGGGCCTGGTCCACGGCGGGAATGTGGCGGAAAAGCGTGCTCACGGCTGGAACCTCCGGGGGCTGCCGGCGCCGTGTTCTCGTTCGGGGCGTTCCAGCAGTCGAGGATGCTTTGTATAAAACTCGCCCAGCAAATACAAGGAACCGCAGACCAGCACAGGGCCCGTCGCGTTCTTCAGTCGCTCCAGAGCCCAGTGCACATCCGGCGCGGAGCCGGCCCCGAGCAGGCCCGCCAGTTCTCCGGGCGCGCAGGCGCGCGGGCAGCTGGGGATACCGACGGCGTACACGGGGGCTTCGCCGGCGATTTCCTTCACCAGGGGCAGCATGTCGTCCAGGGGCTTGTCGCGCAGGCAGCCGTAGACCACGGCAGCGGGCGTGATGCCCTCCGCCGCGAGGGCGTCCTTGAGGGCGTCCAGGCCGTGGGCGTTGTGCCCGCCGTCCAGGATGAGCGTGTGCGGCAGGCCGGGTTCGCCCGTTGCCAGCTGCATGCGGCCGGGGATGAAGGCCCGGGCGAAGGCCTCGCGGCAGGCGTCCTCCAGAATGGGCAGGCGCAGGGAATCGGCCCAGACATGGAACGCGGCCAGGGCCACGCGGGCGTTCAGCTCCTGGTGCGCGCCGGGGAGGGCAAGCCACAGGCCGGTCATGGCCCGCACAAAGCGCTTCTTGCCACGGCTGGCAAGGGGTCCGGGCTGCACGCGGCCGTTGGCGCGGCTGTAGTACAGCACCTCCGCCGCGGCGGTGAGCTCCGAGCCCACCTCACGCGCCGTCTCGCGCAGCACGCGCCAGGCCTTGGGCTCCTGCGGGGCGGAAACGGCCGCGCCGCCCTTGCGCATGGCCCCGGCCTTGTCCGCGGCGATCTCCTCCAGCGTTGCGCCCAGCACATTCATGTGGTCCAGGCCCATGGGCGTGAACACGGTGAGCGCGGGGTTCAGCACGTTGGTGGCGTCGTAGCGGCCGCCCAGGCCCGCCTCCATGACGGCCACATCGACGCCCGCGTCCTCAAAGGCCAAAAGCGACAAGGCGGTGAGCACCTCGAAATAAGTCAGGCCCAGGCCCTCGGCCTCTTCAAACACCCGCGCACCCAGCCGGGCCCAGGTGTCCTCGTCCAGCATGGCCCCGTTCACCAGGATGCGCTCGCGCACGCTGACGAAGTGCGGGCTGACCGAGAGGCCCACGCGCAGGCCATGGGCGGCAAGCAGCTCGGCCAGGATGGTGGCCGTGGAGCCCTTGCCGTTGGTGCCCACCACGTGCAGCACGGGGAAGCGCGGTTGGCCGTGGCGCGCCACAAAGGCGGCCATGCGGTCCAGGGTCAGGTCCATGTGGAACAGGCCCAGCTCGTCCAGCCGGGTCACGAAATCAGCGAAGGTGGGAGTATGCGTCACGGCGGCCTTGTCCGCGCGGCCCCTTGACCGCGCCGCGCTGCTTGATTACTGAAGGAATCCCCGCGCGTGCCAGTAGCTCAGGTGGATAGAGCAACGGCCTTCTAAGCCGTCGGTCGAGGGTTCGAATCCTTCCTGGCACGCCAATCATCTCACGTCATTACAACAATCATCCGCCCTTCCCGCAATCTTGCGGACGCGTATCGCCCGAGAGGAAGCGCTCTGCCCTTGCGGCTACAGCGCCCTTGCGGCCCGCCCGGCGGAAGGCAATCCATACGTCCAAAGAGCCGGGCCGTCCACCTCTGCGGTCAATGGCAAGGCCGCGGCACAGGCCCCAAGAGCGGCCTCACGCTTTACAGCCCCGTCCGGGCGGCGTACAAGACAGAGACTTTGCCCCCCTCGACGCCAACACTGGAGCCCACACCATGGATACCGGGATTCTGCTGGAAACCGGCACCAACGAGCTGGAAATCCTCGAGTTCCACATCGACGGAGAGCCCGGCCCGGATACGGCCGCAGACGACGACCAGGGCGCCGAACCGCAGCGGCACAGCTTCGGCGTCAACGTGGCCAAGGTCATGGAGGTCATCGAAAGCCCCCGCCTTGAGCCCCAGCCCGGCGCGGCGCACCCCAGCTTCCGGGGGCTCATCCCCCTGCGCAGCCACATCCTGCCGGTCATCGACCTGGCCGTGTGGCTGGGCATAAACAAGGACCCCGCCCCGCGCGACAACGTCATCGTCACCGAGTTCAGCAAGACCGTCACCGGCTTCGTGGTCTCCGGCGTCACAGGCATCCACCGCGTAGGCTGGCCCGAGGTCATCCCCCCGGACGGCTACATGCCCAAGACCGGCACCCAGGCCATCATCGGGCTGGTGGAGCGCGACGGCCACTTCATCCAGCTCCTCGACCTCGAAACCATCATCGCCGACCTCTCGCCCGACGAGATCGACTTCTCCGCGCCGCCGAAATTCATGGCCGAACGCGAGCTGAAGGTCCTGGTGGCCGACGACTCCGCCACCATCCGGCTCATGCTCAAGAAGACCCTGGAACGTTCCGGCCTGGCGCCCATGGTGGTGGGCAACGGCCAGGAGGCCCTGGAAACCCTGAAGGAGCTGGCCGCCCGCGCACAGGCGGAGTCCCGGCCCCTGTCGGACTTCCTCGACGTGCTCATCTCCGACATCGAGATGCCGCTCATGGACGGCTTCAGCCTGACGAAATTCGTGAAACGCGACCCCCTGCTCAAGGACGTGCCCGTGATCCTCTACTCGTCCATCATCACCGACGAGCTGCGCCACAAGGGCGACAGCGTGGGTGCGGACATGCAGATCGCCAAGCCCGACCTGGAGCGCCTGCCCGAGATCGCCATGCAGCTGGTGGCCGGGCGCGACGCAAAACGGAGCCCCGCCCATGCTTGAACACGATCCTGAGGTGCTGGCCGCCTTTGCCGAGGAGAGCGCCTCGCGCATCAGCTCCCTCGAACGCGGCCTGCTCGAACTTGAGCGCGACCCGGCCCACCCGGACGCCGAACTGCTGAACGCCGTGTTCCGCGACGCCCATTCCGTGAAGGCCGGGGCCAACCTCCTGGGCCTGCGCCAGGTGGAGACCGCCGCGCACCGGCTGGAGAACGTGCTCGACCTGCTGCGCTCCGGCCGCATGCTGGCCGCGCCGGAGGTCTGCCAGGCCCTGCTGGACGGCGTGGACCTGCTGCGCGACGTGCTCGAGTTCCCGCGCGACCCGGAAACCGACCCCCGCCTGGCCGCCCTGAACCGGCTGGCCAGATAGGCAATCCCTCATGCGCCGCCTGCTTCCCCTGGCCCTGTGCGGGCTGACAGCCTTGTCCGCCCTGAACGGTTGCGCGGCAACGGGCCAGAGCACGGCCCCGCGCGACCCGGCCCCGGCGCAGAGCATGGCCGCGTCCTCGCGGTCCATGGCCGCCTCCCTTTTGGAGCAATCCGCCCGCACCCTGCGCGAAATGCGCGCCGAAAAGCCCCACCGCATCCTGGACGAAGCCCTGGAAAGCGCGCGCGCGGTCATTGTGCTGCCGGGCGTGTACCAGGCGGGCTTCCTGTATTCCATCCATGCGGGCAGCGGCGTGCTGGTGGCCCGCAGGGCCGATGGCGGCTGGGGCGCGCCGGTCTTCATGGCCATGGGTGGCGCGGGCTATGGACCCCAGATCGGGCTAGAGAAGTCGCGCCTGGTGCTGGTGGTCATGGAGGAGGAGATGCTCGAGCGCATCCTGTCGCAGGGGCTCACCTTCGACGCCTCGGTGAAGTACGATGTGCTGGGCGTGCGCGAGGAAGCCGGCCCCGGCACCCTCACCACGGACAGGCCGGTGATGGCCTTCACCGACGGTGTGGGCGTCATGGCCGGTGTGGCCCTGCGCGGCGGGCTGCTCAAGGTGGACCGCGGCCTCACCCTCGCCTATTACGGCGCGGAAGGGACCGGCCCAAGCGAAAACGGAGCCGCAGGGCAGACTGTTCAGGAGATCATGCGCGGAGCGGACGCGCCAAGCATGGAGGCCTTCGCCTTCTGGGCGGCCCTGGGCGTGACCCCGCAGGCCCCGCGTCAGGTCGAAGGCAGCATCATCCGCTACGCCAGGCCCTAGGGCCTGCTAGCAGCGCGACTTGCGCAGGCGGTTGCGTACGGTCTTGAAGATCCAGATGACGGTCAACAGGCCGAACAGGCCGCCGGCCACCCACCACTTGGCTTCCTGAAGAAAACGCTCCAGCACGTCACCCAGGTAGTATCCGCCCACACCGAAGGACACGGCCCAGATGGCCGCGCCGATGCCGTTCAGCGCGAAAAAGCGCAGGGGCGAGATGTTCGTGGTGCCCACGGCAAAGGGCGTGATATTGCGGAAGCCGTAGAAGAAGCGGAAGGACACCAGCACCAGCACCTGATGCTTTTCCAGCAGCTTGTGCACCTTCTCGATGCGGCATTCCCACTTCTTGAGGCGCGTTTCCAGGAACTTCTTGTTGTAGCGGCCCACGTAGAAGGCCGTCTGATCTCCCGCGAAGCTGCCCAGAAAGGCCGCCAGGATGGCCAGGGGCAGGGACAGGTGGCCGTTGTAGGCCGCAAAGCCCGCGATGATGAGAATGGTCTCGCCTTCCAGGAAGGTGCCGATGAACAGGGCAAGGTAGCCGTAGGTGGAAAGCAGGGCGGTCAGATCCACGCCACGGCCTCCGGCTTTGCTTCCCGCGCGCCAGTCGTAGAAGACCCGGACCAGCCGCTCACAACGGGCTGATCCGGGCCGAGGCCTGCGCAAGGCTTTGGACTGAACATTTCTGGAACCACTCTACGCGCTCTTCTGCTCCTGTTTGGGAGCCTCCGCCTGGGCTGCGGATTGGGCGGGCTGGGCAGGCTGCGCGGCAGTCTGGGCGGGCTGAGGCTGAGCCTCGGCCTGCTGCTGGGGCGCGGCAACCTTCACTTCATCCGGCGCGGAGAGCGCCGACTTGAACTCGCGAATGCTTTTGCCCATGTTGGCGGCGATCTGCGGCAATTTGCCGGGACCGAACAGCAACAGGGCGATGACCAGGATCAAAAGCAGGTGCATGGGCTGAAAGAGTTCGCCAAGCATGATGTCCTCCAAAAGGGTTTGGCTGACTTTTGATTTATCCTACGCCGAGGGTTTTGTAAAACCCCAAGGCCTTGGGTGCCGACAAAAAATCCAGCACCTCCACGGGCCACGCCCCCTCGCCGTGGCGGGCGGAATACCGAAGCATATCGTGTTATTCCACGAACCGTAAGGCCTAATGGCACAGAAACTCCTGCGCCAACACGGCAGCTTGCCCGTGCCCTCGGTCAAAAACCTCTCTGCTTCAAGGTGAAAGGTGGTGCTCCCCAGCCGGAAGTCAAGACCGTGCCCTGGTGCGGGGTGCAAAATCACCCGGCTTCTGAGGAAGGCCGGAACGGTTCGTGGCGCGCCCTCTTGTTTACACTAAATTTACATTTTCAGCATTTATGACTTCGTGCTGGTCAAATTGGCTTGAGAAAGACTCTGCCACGCATGAAGAAGGCAAAGCAAACAACCCGACATCACAGGGTTAAATTGGTCGTCATGGTGAGCCCAAAACTCCCCCACGACCCACAATCGAGGGCGTGAAACGATGTAGACAAATATGTCACCACACAAAAATGAACAGGATCGTCACACCTTCACACAATTCTAAGAACACAGGCAAGATCCAAACAATATAAGACAGTTAAAAGATAACGCGAAAGCCACAGGACAAAATAATGCTCGAGTAGCCGCTGAATTTCTACAGCCGTTCTTGCAATATTGTAATAATAGATGGCACACAAAACGGCTTCTAAACAAACAAACTCAATAAAATCAGCGCAAGGACTCTCTTGGCCCGCTTCTTGCCCATGCTGCCATATCAGCTCATCCAAATTCTTATTTCTGGAGGCAGCATGCTCAAGCACATCGTTATGGTTCTTACCCTCGCAATGGTCATCATGGTCGGCTCGGCCACGGTTTTCGCGGCTGACGATCCCCCGAAGCCGGATCCCATCGGCGCCACCATCGGCACCGCGACCGACGTGGTCAACGCCACTTCCGGCGCGCCCACCGAAGTGGACATGGAGAAGTACAAGGACTCCGAACCCTTGGCCACCAAGCTCGCCGACGTCGTTGGCCACAACCGCATCTCCATCAACATGGTCTGGACGCTCATTTGCGGCTTCCTGGTCATGTTCATGCAGCTCGGTTTCGCCATGGCGGAAACGGGCTTCACCCGCGCCAAGAACGCCGGCCACACCATGGGCATGAACATGATGGTGTACGGCATCGGCATGCTGGGCTTCTGGCTCACCGGCTTCGCCCTGCAGATGGGCGGCAGCGGCGGAGCGGCGGCCCTGGGCGGCGGCACCCTGCTCAACCAGGAGTTCACCATCACCCTGTTCGGCAAGGACTTTGGCCTGTTCGGCACGAAGGGCTTCCTGCTGGGCGAGGACGTCTACGACACCACCGTGCTCACCATGTTCCTGTTCCAGATGGTCTTCATGGACACCACGGCCACCATTCCCACGGGCGCCATGGCCGAACGCTGGACCTTCAAGAACTTCGTCATCTACGGCTTCTTCATCTCCATGTTCGTGTACCCGCTGTACGCCAACTGGGTGTGGGGCGCCGGCTGGTTGTCCACCCTGGGCAGCAACTTCGGCCTGGGCCACGGCGTTCTTGACTTCGCAGGCTCCTCGGTGGTGCACATGACCGGTGGTGTGGCCGCCCTGGCCGGCGCCATGATCATCGGCCCCCGCCTTGGCAAGTTCCGCGCCGATGGCACGGCCAACGCCCTGCCCGGACACCACATTCCCATGGCCCTGGCCGGCTGTCTCATCCTGGCCTTCGGCTGGTTCGGCTTCAACGCCGGCTCCACCCTGGCCGGCGGCGACATGCGCATCAGCGTCGTGGCCGTCAACACCATGCTCGCCTCCGCTGGCGGCGCCATGTCCGCCATGATGTACATGTGGCTGCGCTACGGCAAGCCGGACATCTCCATGGCCGCCAACGGCATGCTCGCCGGCCTGGTCGCCATCACCGCCCCCTGCGGCTTCGTGAATCCCATGGCTTCCGTGCTCATCGGCGTCATCGCCGGTGTGCTCCTCTGCGTCAGCGTGCTCTTCGTCGAAAACACCCTGAAGCTCGACGACCCCGTGGGCGCCATCTCGGTCCACGGCGTCAACGGCGCCTGGGGCATGATCGCCCTCGGCCTCTTCGCCGACGGCACCTAC
The DNA here is from genome assembly GCA_964446455.1 of uncultured Desulfocurvus sp. Lineage (GTDB taxonomy): Bacteria > Desulfobacterota > Desulfovibrionia > Desulfovibrionales > Desulfovibrionaceae > Humidesulfovibrio. Next base: position 3,063 of record CAYUOW010000004.1, on the reverse strand, counting down.
GGCGACAAGCTGAACGGCGTGGAAGGCACCGTGAAGGGCCTGTTCTACGGCGACGCCTCCCAGCTCGTGGCCCAGCTCATCGCCGTGGCCGTGAACATCATCTTCGTGTTCGTGGTCATGTACGTCTTCTTCAAGATCTCCGACAAGATCGCCAAGATTCGCGTGCCGGCCGAGGTCGAGCAGGAAGGTCTGGACATGGCTGAAGTGGCCGTCATCGGCTACCCCGAGTTCTCCATCAACAAGACCCATCGCTAACGGGCCGGAGGCAGAAATGAAGAAGATTGAAGCCATCATCAAGCCCCACAAGCTCGACGACGTGAAGGACGCCCTGGACAAGGCCGGCGTGCACGGCATGACCGTGACGGAAGTGAAGGGCTACGGTCGGCAGAAGGGCCATGTGGAGATGTACCGCGGCGCCGAATACCAGGTGGTGTTCAAGGCCAAGGTGAAGATCGAGGTCGTGGTCAACGACGCCATCGCCCCGGGCGTGGTGGAGGCCGTGCGCAACGCGGCAAACACCAACAGCATCGGCGACGGCAAGATCTTCGTCACCAACATCGAAGACGCCGTGCGCATCCGCACCAACGAGCGCGGGGAGGCGGCCGTCTAGACATTCCTCTCCCTTGCGGCGCGGGCGTGCGGGAAGAGGGACCTGCACGCCTGCCCTAACTCCAGAGCCCCTGCCTGTAACGCCCAGGCAGGGGCTCACTTTTGGGAACAAAGGAAAAACGGGGCGGTTGCCTAGGCGGGCTGTCCCATGCAGGCGATGCCCGCCAGGGCGTAGCGATGGATGAAGTCGGCCACGAATTCGACGCCGAGCTTCTCCAAAACGATTTCCGGGTACATCTGGCGGATGAGCTGCTTGGCGTTGTCGAAAAGAATGCAGTGTCCAACCACCCCGGCCGCGCACAGGTGCACGGTGCGCGCCTCCGCCTGTGGCAGCAGCTCGCGGATGATGCCCAGCAGCACCTCATGGTGCGGGGTGATGTAGCGTTCGGTGATGACCTCGAAATCGGGCGAGGGCTCGATGAACTCGGCGCTCAGCAGCTGGCCCAGCTTCTCGTTCACCGGGTCGCCGTCGCCCATCACGCGGTACAAAAGGGATCGGATGTAGGCCTTGAGGCGGTCCTTGGCCGGAGCCTCCGGCCCAAGCTCCATCTGCACCGGATACTTGGCCTGCGCCTGCTCCAGAAAATCCATGAGCACGGCGATGAACAGCTTGTCCTTGCCGCCGAAGTGATAATTCACAGCCGCCACGTTGGCTTCGGCCTGGGCGCAGATGTCGCGCACCGTGGCCTCCTTGACCCCGCGCAAGGCGAAATGCTCCCGCGCGGCCGCAAGCAGCCTCGTTTTCGTGCAAGAATCATGTGGTGTCGCCATGGCGTTCTCCCTCTCCTGCGTAAAGGGCGGCCTGATGCGTGCGGCCCCTTGAAACATTGTTTAAATTCTTGTTTTGTCCCTGTCAAGAGGCGAGGCCGCCCCAGCCCTTGTGCGCTTGTCAGAGTGGGCACCACTTTGGTAGTGTATGGGAAACGCAAACCTGCGAGGATTTCATGCCCTACAAGGATTTACAGGAATTCCTGAAGCATCTGGACCGCAAAGGCGAGCTCAAGCACATCGACGCGGAGCTGGACCCCTACCTCGAAATCGCCGAGGTGACGGACCGGGTGAGCAAGAAGTTCGGCCCCGCCCTGCTTTTCGAAAAAGCCAAGGGCACCAAGTTCCCCGTGCTGACCAACATGTACGGCTCGTACGAACGCATGAACATGGCGCTGGATTCCGAGAACCTGGACGCCCTGGGCGAACGCATCCACGAATACCTGGAGATCGAGCGGCCCGACGGCATCATCAAGAAACTGCAGATGATCCCCAAGCTCTCGAAGCTCACCAACATCTTCCCCGACCACGTGAAGAAGGGCTGCTGCCAGGACGTCGTCCTGACCGGCGACCAGGTGGACCTGTCCATCATGCCCGTTCTGACCACCTGGCCGGGCGACGCGGGCCCGTTCATCACCCTGCCCGTGGTGTTCACCAAGAACCCGGAAACCGGCGTGCGCAACGCGGGCATGTACCGCATGCAGGTGTTCGACAAGAACACCACCGGCATGCACTGGCACCGCCACAAGGGCGGCGCCTACCACTACCACCTGGCCGAAAAGGCGGGCAAACGCCTTGAGGTCGCCGTGGCCATCGGACCGGACCCGGCCGTTACCTATGCCGCCACCGCGCCGATCCCGGACGAGATCGACGAGATGCTCTTCGCCGGTTTCCTGCGCAACCAGCCGGTTGAACTGGTGAAGTGCAAGACCGTGGACCTTGAGGTGCCCGCCACCAGCCAGTTCGTGCTGGAAGGCTACGTGGACCCCAAGGAGCGCCGCCGCGAAGGCCCCTTCGGCGACCACACCGGCTACTACTCCCTGGCCGACGACTTCCCGGTCTTTCACGTGACCGCCATCACCCACCGCAAGGACGCCGTCTATCCGGCCACCTTGGTGGGACAGCCGCCCATGGAAGACACCTACATGGGCAAGGCCACCGAACGCCTCTTTCTGCCGTTGATCAAGAAGCAGCTGCCGGAAATCGTGGACATGAGCCTGCCGCTGGAAGGCGTGTTCCACAACTTCTGCTTCGTCTCCATCGACAAGCGCTATCCCGGCCAGACCCGCAAGATCATGTACGCCATCTGGGGCCTGGGCCAGATGATGTTCACCAAGTTCATCGTGGTGGTCGACGCCGAGGTCAACGTGCAAAACACCTCCGAAGTCTGGTGGCGCGTGGGCAACAACGTCGATCCCAAACGCGACGTGGTCATCGTGGAAGGACCCATGGACGAACTGGACCATTCCGCGCCGAGACCCTGCTTCGGCGGCAAGATGGGCATCGACGCCACGAAAAAAGGCCCCGAGGACGGCCATACCCGGGGCTGGCCCGACGCCCTGAGCATGGACCCGGCCACCAAGGCCCGCATCGACGCGCTATGGGGCGAACTGGGGTTGTAAGTTAGGAAGTGAAGAATGCCTCCGGCGGCCGGGGGCCTGAGGCCCCCGGACCCCCCGACGGGAA
>CAYUOW010000003.1:0-64556 GCA_964446455.1 uncultured Desulfocurvus sp. | reverse complement strand
GGCGTACTTGATGAACATCAGCTTGCGCACGAAAAAGTAGCGGAAGTCGCAGCGGGTGTTCAGATATTGATTGTTTTTCTGTTCCAGGGGCAGGTGGATGTGCAGGCCCACGGAGCGTCCGCCGGCCTCGAAGGCACCCTTGTTGCCCGCCTCCATAAGGCCGGGCCCGCCGCCGGTGATGACGGTGAAGCCCGCGTCCGCCAACTGGCGGGAAAGGTCCACGGTGCGCTCGTACCAGGGCTCGCCGGGCTTCACCCGGGCGGAACCGAACACGGACACGGCCGGGCCGATGTCGTTCAAGGTTTCGAAGCCGTCCACGATCTCGGACAGGATTTTGAAGAGCCGCCAGGACTCCTGCATGGACAGGTCGTCTATGAGGTACTGCTTGGAATGTGGCATGGCCTTTTCTTGGGCTCCTGAATAGTGGTTGCGGCCCTGCGCTGTCTTTGGCTAACATGCGCTCTCGCCGGATGCCTGCCGTGTACACGCAATCCGGTACGAGTGAAAGAGGCGCGCCAGCGCCCGGATGCATTTTAAACGCTTCAACGCGGGGGATACATGAAGATCCATTTCCTTGGAGCCGCGCAGGCCGTCACCGGCTCCTGCTATATTCTCGAAACGGGCGGCCATCGTTTCAGCGTCGATTGCGGCATGCATCAGGGCAACAAGGAGATTGAGAAGCGCAATCTCAACATGGACAATTACAGTCCCGCGAACCTGGACTTCATCCTCATCACCCACGCCCATATCGACCACATCGGACTTTTGCCCCGTCTGGTCGGCGCGGGCTTCAAGGGCAAGATCTACGCCACCCCGCCCACCATGGACCTGATGAAGATCCTGTTGCTCGACAGCGCGCACATCCAGGAGATGGAAGCCGAGCAGCGTCTGCGCCGGGGCCTGCGCCGGGGCAAGGTCGGCACGCCGCCTCCGGCCGTGGAGCGCCGCGGCAAAACCGCGCCTGCCGCCATCTACCCGCCGGTTGAACGCCGCGAAGCCGGGATGGAGCAGCCGCTGTACACCACCCAGGACGCGCTGAACACCTTCCCGCTCATCAATCCGGTGGAGTATGACACGCCGTTCGAGCCCGCGCCGGGCATCCGCGTCACCTACCGCAACGCCGGGCACATCCTGGGGTCCGCCTTCATCGAGGTGGAGTACATAGAAGACGGCAAGACCACCAAGATCATCTTCTCCGGCGACCTGGGCCGCCCGGACCAGCTTATTTTGCGCGACCCCAGCAAGGGCGGCCACACGGACTACCTGTTCATGGAGTCCACCTACGGCGACCGCGACCACAAGAGCGCGGAGACCAGCCGCGACGAACTGGCCGCGGCCATCGCCTACAGCTACAAGAACAAGGAGAAGGTCATCATCCCGGCCTTCGCCGTGGAGCGCACCCAGCAGATTCTGTACACGCTGTTTCTGCTGGACAAGGAAGGCAAGCTGCCCAAGGACATGCCCATCTACTTGGACAGCCCCCTGGCCATTCAGGCCACGGAGATCTTCCGCAAGCACCCGGAATACTTCGACGACGACATGAAGGCCTTGCTGGCCAAGGGCCAGGACCCCTTATCCATGCCCAACCTGCGCTTCAGCCAGTCGGCGGAGGAATCCCGCGCGCTGAACACCATGACCGGCTCGGCCATCATCATCTCCGCCAGCGGCATGGCCAACGCGGGGCGCATCCGCCACCACCTGCGCCACAACCTGTGGCGCAAGGGCGCGAGCATCGTGTTCTGCGGCTACCAGGGCGAAGGAACCCCGGGCCGCAAGATCGTGGACGGCGCCAAGCACATCACCATCTTCGGCGAGGAAGTGTCTGTCGCGGCCAAGGTCTTCACCATCGGCGGCTTCTCGGCCCACGCGGGCCAGGCGGAGATCCTCCAGTGGCTCAAGAGCTTCGACGGCAGGAGCACCAAGGTCATCCTCATCCACGGCGAAGTGAAGGCCCTTGAGACCCTGTCCGGCATCGTGCACGACCAGCTGGGCATGGAGGTGCACATTCCCACCTACCTTGAGGAGCTGACCCTTGAACCCGGCAAGGTCATGGTGCCCGTGGTGGACGAGGCCAAGGCCGCGCCGCGTATTGATTGGGATTTCCTCATGGCGGACAACAAGCACCTGTTCGAGGAATTCCAGAAGCGCATCGAGCAGGCCAAGTCCAAGCCCTGGGTGGCCCAGACCGAGATACGCGACCGTTTCCTGGACCTGAACCGCAAGATGGTGGAGCTCATTTCCGAGCTCTAGGCGACAGACAGCGATGCGAATCATAGCGGGCGAATACGGCGGGCGGAGCATCCGCACCGTGGAGGGACCGGGGTACCGCCCGGCCACGGCCAAGGTGCGCCAGGCGGTGTTCTCCATGCTGGAGGCGCGGGGCCTTTCCTGGGAGGGCGCGCGCGTGCTCGACCTCTTCGCGGGCAGCGGTTCCCTGGCCATGGAAGCCCTGAGCCGCGGCGCGGCCGAGGCCTGGCTCATGGACAAGAACCCGCGCGCTGTCGCGGCCATCAAGGCCTCGCTGGCGGACTTGCGCGTGGCTCCTTCGCGCTTCCGGGTGCTGAACACGGACCTCTTGAAAGCCTTGGAGAAGCCCGCGCCGGCCCCCTTTGACCTGGTGTTCGTGGACCCGCCCTATGGGCTTGACCTTTTGCCCCCGGCCATGGAAAAGGCCGTGCGCGGCGGCTGGATAGCCGACGGCGGGCTGGTGCTCGCCGAAGTGGAGGCACGCTGCGACTTCACGGGCCGCATCCCGGCCCAACTCATCCCGCAGACCGACAGGCTCTACGGGCAGACGAGGATACTGCTATGGCGGAATACAATCCAAGACTCGCCGTCTACCCCGGCACCTTCGACCCCCTGACGCGGGGGCACACCAGCCTCATCTACCGGGGCTTGCGCGTGTTCGAAACCGTGGTCCTGGCCATAGCCAAAAGCACGCCCAAAAAGACCTGCTTCACCCTGGAGGAGCGCGTGCAGATGGCCCGCGAGACCTTCGCCGACGAGCCGAACATCGTGGTGGAGTCCTTTGACGGCCTGCTCATCGACTATGTGCAGCAGCGCGGAGCCGGGTCCATCCTGCGCGGCCTGCGCGCGGTAAGCGACTTCGAGTACGAGTTCCAGATGGCGCTCATGAACCGCCGCCTCTCGCGCGAGGTGCAGACCGTGTTCCTCATGACCGACTACAAGTGGATGTACTTGAGCTCCACCATCGTGAAGGAGGTGGCCCTGCACGGCGGCAACGTGAAGGGCCTGGTGTCCGAACCGGTGTTGGCCAAGCTTTCGCAGAAGTACGAGTCCCTCAAGGCCGCGGAGTAGCGGGAACGCTCATGGGCATGCTGCGCGCCGTCTGCATCCTGGGGCCCACGGGCTCCGGAAAGACCGAGGCCGCCCTTGGGCTGGCCCGGGACATGCCCGTCACGGTCATCAACTACGACTCGCGCCAGCTCTACGCCGATTTCCCCATCGTCACCGCCCAGCCGGAAGCCCACGAGCAGGCCCAGTGCCCGCACAGGCTGTACGGCTTTCTGCCCACGGCCGAGGCCATGAGCGCGGCCCGCTTTGCCGAGCTGGCGCGCACGGAGATGGCCGCGGCCCAGGAAGCCGGCCGCGTGCCTGTGCTGGTGGGCGGCACCGGCCTGTACGTGAAGGCCTTGGAGCAGGGTCTGGCGGACATTCCGCCCATCGCGCCGGACGTGCGCCAGTGGGTGCTGGAGCGCATGGGCCGCGAAGGCCCCAACGCCCTGCACGAGGACTTGGCCCAGGCCGACCCGGAGACCGCCGCACGCCTGCACAAGAACGACACCCAGCGCATCGCGCGCGCGCTGGAGGTGTTCCTGGGCACGGGCAAGCCCCTGTCCGAGTGGTTTCATGAGCAGAAGCGCGGGCACACGGGCGTGGACCTGTGCAAGGTGGGGGTCTCCACCACCTTGGGCGAGCTGGAGCCGCGCTTGCGCAAGCGCATTGGCATCATGCTGGAGCGCGGGGCCGTGGACGAGGTGCGGCGGGCCTGGGAGCATACGCCGGACCGCGAGGCTCCTGGCTACTCCGGCATCGGCTGCGCGGAGCTTCTGGCGCACATCCTGGGCGAGGCGAATTTCGAAGAGACCTGCGACCTCTGGTACCGCAACACGCGCGCTTACGCCAAGCGGCAGCTCACCTGGTTCGCCAAGGAGCCTGGCGTGCGTTGGATACGCGCCGAGGGGTTCGACCGGCTGCCCGGCCTGGTTCGCGCCTGGGGCGCGGACTCTGAATGACACTCGCGCCTGGGGCGCGGACTCTGAATAATCCCTAGCGCCCGAACACCCCTTCGAAGATGGCCCGCACGTCGGCCTCGCCCATGGACACCGGAGTGTTCGTGAAGTTCCGCAGCGTCTTGTGCTCCATGGCCGCCGCCACATAGGCGGGAATCTCCTCCGCGCTGTATCCCATGTCCTCGGCCCGCAGGCCGTCCAGGCCCGTGGCCTCCAGCAGCGCTTGGAGCGCCATGAGGAAGGGATGCGCCTCGTCGTCCTCGTCCACCCCGAAGCCCATGGCCACGGATAGGTTCAGCAGCCGGTCCAGGGTGTCCTCGTCGTTCTGGGCCTGCGCCAGCTCGATGAGGCGCATGAAGTAGGGACGTGAGAGGACCACCAGTCCGGCGCCGTGCTCCGAGCCCTTGCCCGAACCGCTGAAGGAGTATTCCAGCGCGTGCTGGGAAATGGGCGAGGACAAGGCCAGGGCCATGCCTGCGGCAGTGCTGGCCCAGGCCAGCGCCGTGCGGGCGTTCAGGTCGTCACCCTGTTCCACGGCCTGGGGCAGGAAGCGCGTCACCAGGTGCGCGGCCTCCAGGCAGAGCATGTCGCTCATGGGCTGGCGCGCGGTGGAAAGAAAGCACTCCACGGCGTGGAAGAAGGCGTCCATGCCCGTGACGGCCGTCAGCCGGGGCGGCATGGAGGCGCTGAGTTCCGGGTCCACGATGGACAGGGCCGGGAAGAAAGACGGATGGATGAAGCCGCGCTTGCCGGGCTCGCCGCAGATGAGCGCCGCGCCGTTGCCCTCGCTGCCCGTGCCGGCCGTGGTGGGAATGACCACCAGCGGCAGGCCGCTCACGCCCTCATAGGCCTTGGCGGCAAAGGCGCTCCAGAAAGGGGCCTCCTTCGTCGCGGCCAGGCAGATGGCCTTGGCCGAGTCGATGACGCTGCCGCCGCCAAGGGCGATGACCATTTCCGCGCCCATGCCGCGGGCCTGGGCCGCGGCCGCGTCCACGTCCTCGGTGCGCGGGTTGGCGCGCACGCCGTCGAACACCGTGGTCATGACGCCGCGCGCGCCCAGCAGGCCCTGCACACGGGCCAGGTAGCCCTGACGCAGGATGTTGCCGCTGGCCCCGATGACGATGAGGGCCTTGGTGCCCTGGGGCAGGTGCGGCGTGGTCTCCAGCTCGTTCAGCTTGCCAGGGCCGAAGACGAGGGTTGTGGGCAGACGGTAGGTGAAGGACAGCATGGGGCCTCCTTATGGGCGCGCTGTGTGTTCCAGGGCTTCCTCAAGCTGCGTGGGCGTGAACAGGTCGCGCAGTACGAGGGGATGCTCCGGTGCGTTCTTGGGGAATATCGCCAGGACCGGGATGCTCTTGCTGCCCAGGGCGTGCAACAGGGCCTCGGCCTCGGGGTTCTGTTCCGTCAAATCGGCCCGGACGAGCTTGAGGCCGAAGCGCTTCTTCATGTCCCCAAGGCGGGCGGGCGTCAAGGTCGTCTGTTCCAGCACCTTGCACGAGGGGCACCAGTCGGCCGTGAAGTCCACCACCACGGTCTCCTTGCCGAGCATGGAGCGCAGGGAGGCTTCGGAATAGGCGTCCATCTGCGTCACCACCTCGGCGGGGCGCAGGCCCAGCCAGAAACCCGCAACAAGCAGCAGAATCGCAAGAACCTTGAGCAGCACGGTCTTGGCCGAGTCGAAACCCGGCGCGGCCACGCCCCAGGCCCAGGCGCCAAGAGCCGTGAACCACAGCAGGATGAGCACCGGGATGAGGCGCGCATCGGGCAGGATGCTGATGAGGTAGATGCAGGTGCCCATGAGCAGGAGGCCCACGGCCTTCTCCAGGTGGCCGGTCCAGGCGCCGGGCTTGGGGAACAGGCGCGCCAGGCCGGGGAAGAGCACCATGACGAGGTAGGGCAGGGCCATGCCGAAGCCCACGGCGAGCAGCACGGAGCTGATGACCCAGGGCGGCTGCATGAGCGTCCAGCCCAGCACGCCACCCAGGAAGGGCCCGCTGCAGGGCGTGGCCAGAAGCGTGGCCAACAGGCCCGTGAACAGGGCCTGCAGCTTGGGATGCGAGGTCATCTGGTCGAACTTCAGGTCCACGATGGGCAGGCTGAACACGCCGAACAGGCTCAAGGACAGGGCGAAGATCAGCGCCGTGAGGGCCATGACGATGACCGGCTGCTGGAAGATCTGCCCCCAGGCCAGGCCCGTTGCGCCTAGAATGGCGCTCAGGATCAGGAAGTAGAGCAGGATGCCCGAGGCGAAGTAGAGGTTGTGCTCGCGGAACAAGGCCCGGCGTTTGACGGCATCGGCGCTGGTGCTGCCCGCCATGAGGGCTGAGAGCTTGATGCTGATCACCGGCAGCACGCAGGGCATGAAGTTCAGGATGAACCCGGCAAGCAGGCCCAGCAGCACGGCCTTCACCAGGCCGGCCACCTCGAGCTCGGGCTGGAAGTAGCGAGGAACGAGGTTGGACCAGTCGCCTGCGGCGGCGGCCTGGACGGCCTGATCGGGGACAGTCTTGCCTGGAACGGCCTCGGCTGGGGCTGCCGTTACCGTCGGCTTGGCCAGGGCCTGCTTGTCCGTGGTCTTGGCCGCGGCCAGCAGGGCGGGCCACCAGGGTTGGGTGCGCACGTCGGGCAGGGTGCCCCTGGGCAGGACAAAGGCCAGGTCGATGCTGGCGGGCAGGCACTTGTCCTTGGTGCACAGCAGCAGCTCCAGCTTGGCCGTCAGGCTGGCGGCCTTGGCCTTGCCGTCCTCCGGCAGAAGCACGAACAGCGGCGTCTTGCCCGCGTAGGCCTTGACCAGTGCGCCGGGATCAAGGGGATCGGCCTTGGGCTGCCCGGCGGGGTAGAGCACCGGCAGGGGCGTCTTGCCCAGGCTGGCGGAAAGTTTCGTGGGCTTGGCGAAGCCGCCGGGGTCGTGGGCATAGGTGTACCAGCCGTCATCGGGCTCCAGAAAAAGCACGGCCACGCGTCTGGCTTCGAGTCCGGCCTCCGCCCTGGACTGCTGGCCGAGGCTGAAGGCCGCCCAGGAAGTGGCCAGGGGCAAGTCTTCGTGCCGGTCTGCGGCGCTGGCCGAAAGGGGGGCAATGAGGGCCAGCAGGATGAGGCAAAGGGCGGTTCCTAGAACTTTGTGTGACATTTTTTTCGCTCGATGCATTTTTTCGTGTTGACAAAGGATGCCTGTCCACGTAGACCCCTTTTCGCGCTGACGACGACAACGACGCCAACGCAAACGTGGGTCACTAGCTCAATTGGTAGAGCAGCGGACTCTTAATCCGGAGGTTCAAGGTTCGATTCCTTGGTGACCCACCACGTAAGACACAAAAGCCGATTCCGAAAGGGTCGGCTTTTTTCTTTTCTGTTGTCGGGAGGCGCAGTTCCGCAATGCACAACACGGCCAAAGCGCCAGGACAAAGAGTTGAAGCGTTCAACATGCTTCGTTCTGAGCATTTCGGCTCCTGGTGTCAAGGAGGCGGGCAGCGTTCGCCAGATTGTACCACCTGATTTGTCTTGGCAGACGACCTGGGCCGGGCTATAGGTTTCTGGCCTGGAGCGCACGGCTCCTTGAGCCTTCCTCGAACTTCAAAGCACGACTTGTCACAAGGAGAGCCTATGGGCTTCAGCTTCTTTCCCAAGGAGATTCAGTTTTTCGACCTGTTTCAGGAACAGTACGAGAAGCTGAACGAGGCCGTCACCGCTCTGAACAGCATCTTCCAGGACTTCGTGGATGTTGAGAACAAATGCAAGTCCATCAACCTCATCGAGGAGACGGGCAACGGCATAGCGCGGAGCATTTCCCAGCAGCTCTCCATGACCTTCATCACCCCCATCGACCGCGAAGACATCCACAACATCAATATCGCCCAGGAAGACCTCCTGAACCTCATCAAGGCCATCTCCACGCGCATCGGCCTGTACGACTTCCACGTGGTGAAGTTCCCGGCCAAGAAGCTCGTCAAGAACCTCTCCATCATGATCGAGGAAGGCGGCCGCATGCTGGACCGCCTGCGCGAGCGCAAGCCCGTGGACGAGAACGCCAAGAAGGTCAAATCCCTCAAGTACGAGTGCGAGATGCTGCTCCTGGTGGCCTTGGGCGAGGTGTACGACATCAAGCTCACCGGGTTCGACGCCGTGATGGAGATCGTCAAGTGGACGCACATCTACGACCGCATCGAGCAAGCAGTGAACCAGGCCGAACGGCTGGCCGACATCATCGAAGGCGTGGTGCTGAAAAATGCCTGATCTGCCGATGATGCTGGTGGCCATCGTGGCCCTGGCCCTCTTCTTCGACTATACCAACGGAGCGCACGACTCCGCGAACGCCATCGCCACCATCGTCTCCACCAAGGTGCTTTCGCCCAAGGTGGCCGTGGTCATGGCCGCCTCGCTGAACCTGGCGGGCGCCTTCATGGGCGAGCAGGTGGCCAAGACCATCGGCAGCGGCATCGTCAACGCCGACGTGGTGGCCGGCTGCCAAGGCATTGTTTTGGCGGCGCTTTTTGGGGCCATTTTCTGGAATCTGCTCACCTGGTACCTCGGCCTGCCCTCGTCCTCCTCCCACGCGCTCATCGGCGGTCTCATGGGCGCGGCCGTGGCCTACAGCGGCTTCAACGCACTGAACTTCCTGTCCATCTTCGAAAAGGTCATCATCCCGCTGGTGCTTTCGCCCCTGGCGGGCTTCGTGGGCGGCTACGCGATCATGGTGCTGCTCTCCTGGATGTTCCACAAGGCCAAGCCGCGCAAGGTGAACACCCTGTTCCGCAAGCTGCAGATCGTCTCCTCGGCCTTCATGGCCACCAGCCACGGCCAGAACGACGCCCAGAAGACCATGGGCATCATCACCCTGGCGCTGTACCTCTCGCACGAGATCCCGGCGATCCACGTGCCCTTCTGGGTGAAGCTCTCCTGCGCGCTGGCCATGGGCCTGGGCACGGCCACCGGCGGCTGGAAGATCGTGAAGACCATGGGGCACAAGATCTTCAAGCTCGAGCCCATCCACGGCTGCGCGGCCGAAACCGCCGCCGCTCTTGTCATCACCGGAGCCAGCCACTTCGGCGCTCCCATCAGCACCACGCACGTCATCTCCACCTCCGTGCTCGGCGTGGGCGCAAGCAAACGCCTTTCCGCCGTGCGCTGGGGCGTGGCCGGAAACATGGTGGTGGCCTGGATCATCACCATTCCCGCTTCCGCGCTTGTGGCAGGCGGGGCGTTCTATCTGCTCAAGCTGCTGGGCGCTGTGTAGCCGTCGCGAAAGCCTCCTCCAATAGGGCGCATCAGCCTTTGGAATACTTCAAGTTCTTGCCACAACCATTTGGACATGCTAGTGTTTCTCCTTAATCACCAGGAGGCGGCACATGCAGTTCGGCAGCAATCCCCAACAGCAGGAAAGCATTGAAGAGGCGCTTTTGCGGCGCTTCCGCCAGGCGGCCGTGAGCCCGCAGGGGCTCTTTGCGTATCCTACCGGCCGTGAGGGGTTGCGGGCCCTGGAATATCCCGCCGAGTTCATCGACGCCCTGCCCGATTCCGTGGCCCAGTGCTATTGCGGCGTGGGCAATCCCTTTGCCCCGGGACTGCCGGAAGCAGGCGCAAGCGTGCTCGACGTGGGCTGCGGCGCGGGTGTGGACGCCATTGTCGCGGCGCGCTTCACCGGACCGCAGGGCAGCGCCGCGGGCCTGGAGTTCTCCCCGGACATGCTGGCCCGGGCCGGAGAGAACGTCCGCCTGTGCGGCGCGGAGAACGTCACCCTCGCGCAGGGCAGCGCGGAGAGCCTGCCCTTTGCCGAGGCCTCCTTCGACATGCTCATTTCCAACGGGGTGTATAACCTGGTGCAGGACAAGGTCCGCGCCCTGGCCGAGGCCTTCCGGGTGCTGAAATCCGGCGGCAGGCTCCAGGTGGCCGACCAGATCCGCGAGTCGGACCAGCCCCAGGCCTGCCCCCTGCCGCGGCCGGGCGAATCGCCCGGCGCCCTGTGGGCGAAGTGACAGGACGGCGCGGTGCCGGGAAGGGTCTTCCTGGACATGCTTGAGAGCGCCGGGTTTGCGGAAGCGCGCCTGTGCTTCCGCACGCCGTTCAAGAGTTCGCCCCTGACCACGGGAGCCGTCTTCTTCGCCCGGAAACCCTGATCCTGCTTCATGCTTCGCCTCTGCACACCCGCCCGACTTGACTTGCGCCGTGCCCTGACGCAGGGTGTTCAAGATGGTCCCCGCCATCTCGGGATGGCGTTTCGCGTTCTGAACTCCCCAGCAGGTCTGTGCGGTCATGGCTGAAGCAGAGAAAGTCGGCACTATTCTGGTCGTAGACGACGAGACCATGAACATCATGGTGCTTCGGGGGCTTTTGGGCCACGCCGGCTATGCTGTGGAAAGCGCTCAGAACGGCCGGGAAGGGCTTGAGAGGGCTCGCACCCTGCGGCCGGACATGGTGCTGCTGGACGTCATGATGCCCGGCGAGTCCGGCTTCGAGACCTGCAAGAAGCTCAAAAGCGACCCGGCCACGGCCCACATCCCGGTCATCTTCATCACCTGCCTGGGCGAAATGTCCAACAAGCTCGCCGGGCTGGACCTCGGCGCCGTGGACTACATCACCAAACCCTTCATGGCGGCGGAGGTGGTGGCCCGCGTGCGCTCGCACATGAATTTCCAGCGCCGCCAGAGCGACATCATCGATGCCCAGGCCACGCGCCTGGGCCAGGTGCACGCCGCGCAGATGTCGCTGCTGGTAAAGCCGGAGGCCCTGCCCGAGGCCCGTTTCGCCGTGCACTTCCTGCCCGTGCTGGAGGCCGGCGGCGACTTCTACGACGTGCTGTCCTTCGGCGGCGGGCAATCGGCCTATTTCCTGGCCGACGTGAGCGGGCATGACCTGGGCGCGTCCTTCATCACCTCGTCCCTCAAGGCCCTGTTCCGGCAGCACGCCGCCCAGGGCAAATCCCCCGCAGAAATCCTCTCCGGCATGAACCGGATCCTGTGCGCCATCACCACTGAGGAAGTCTACCTCACCGCCGTCTGCCTCTGCCTGGACCGTTTTCTGGGACGCTTTGCCCTGGCCTCCGGCGGGCATCCGCCCGTGGTGGCCCAGCTGGGCGGAAACGCCCGCATGCTCGACATCTCCGGCCTGCCGCTGGGCATGTTCGAGGAAGCCGAATACGAGGTGCTGGAAGGCGGCACGGAAGAGGGCGACCGTTTCTACCTCTACACCGACGGGCTTGCGGAAAATTCCGGGGCCTATGTCACCAGCGAGACCTTTCGCTCGCACCTGTTGGATTCCTGCCTGCACAACGCTGTCATGCCCCTGACCGCAGCGGTGGTGAACATGGTGCGCGCCATGTCCGGCGAGGAGAAGCCCACGGACGACGTGGTGCTGCTTGGGGTGGACGTATGACGTTGCCGCAGACGGGACTGCAGCACACCGCAGACGGCATTTTCTATGACTTCCCGGCCACCACGGAGAACGTGGAGATATTCATCGCCGGGATCCACGGTTTTCTGGCGGAACGGAATCTTGGCGGTCTGGCCTTCGACATGGAACTCTTGGCTCGGGAGGCCCTGGTGAACGCCGTGCAGCACGGTTCCAAGGGCGATGCCTCCAGGACCGTGAGCGCCTCCCTGCGTTTGGAACATGGCGGGCTGGTGCTTTCCGTGCGCGACCAGGGACCTGGCTGGGACTGGCGCAACATGCCCGTCACCCCGCCGGACCCGGCCAGTGAATCCGGCCGCGGCCTTATTATTATCCGTAAATATGCCGATAGCTTTGCTTACAACGACCCGGGCAACGCGCTCACCATCACCAAGCGTGTGCCCTCGGAGGATACACATATGACCACTTCCCAGGACAACACTGTGCGCCTGGCCATGGAGCCGCGCGTTTCGGCCCAGGACATTCCCGCCCTGCGCGAGATGTTTCGCGCCCGCATCCAGGAAGGCGCCCGGCAGCTGCACCTCGATTTCAGCCGGGTGGAGAGCCTGGACTCCATGGGCATAGGCCTGCTGGTGGCCACGCACAATTCCCTGTCCAAGCAGGGCGGGGCGCTGGTGCTCAGCGGCGTGCGCAAAGACATCCACCAGCTCCTGACCCTCATGCGCCTGGACAAGCACTTTTCCATTACTCCCGCTCCGGGCGCCCCTGCCCAGGGCGAAGCCGCCAAGATGGTGTAGCGCATGAGCATGGACCTGTCCGACCTCACCCAGAGCTTTGTCGAAGACTGCCGCGAACATCTGGACAGCATCGAGGCCTCGCTCATGGACATCGAGGCCGCGGGCGAGAACCAGGACGCGGAGCTGGTGAACAGCGTGTTCCGCCTGGCCCATTCCATCAAGGGCGGCGCGGGCATGCTCGGGCTCGACAACATCAAGACCCTGGCCCACAAGTTGGAGAACGTGCTGCACATGGTGCGCAGCAACGAGCTGACCCCCACCCACGAGGTGGTGGACGTGCTGCTCAAGGGCTTCGACCGCCTGACCTTCCTGGTGGACAACATCCACGAGAGTGAGGGCCTGTCCATTGCTGCGCAGGTGACGCAGCTTTTGGCCATCAGCAATTCCGACACGGCGGCGCAGGGTTCCCAGCCCACCCAGGCCAGCATCGACGTCGGGGTCAAGGGCATCTTCCACGTGGACGCCGTGAGCCTGGCGCAGGCCAAAAGCGGCGGCAACGAGCTGTACCTGCTGGAGTTCGACCTGATCCACGACATCCACGGCAAGGGCCGCATGCCTTTCGAGGTGTTGAAGAGCCTCACGGACACCGGGCGCATCGTGGACTGCAAGGTCGACTTCGCCGCCGTGGGCGACCTGGACGCCTTTGGCAACAGCATTCCCTTCTACGTGCTCTACGCCACCATTCTGGAGCCCAAATACGTGAGCGGCTTGGTGAAGCTGCCGGACGAACGCGTGCGGCACATCGACGACGCGCCCGAGGCCGTGAGCGTGGCCAAGACCGAAGGCGATGAGGTGTTTGGCGCCCTGACCCTGAGCCTTGCGAACGGAGCAGGGAGCCTGAAGCTGCCGGAGGAGATCACCGGGCCGGTGCTGGCCGACCTGCGGGCCGCGCTTTTGGCCGGGCTCGCGGACTGTTCCTCGGTGGTGCTTGATTGGTCGGGCCTAGCCCGCTGCGACGTGTTCTTCTACCAGATGCTGCTCTCGGCCCGGGCGAGCTACGCCAAGGAGTCCAAGGCGTTGAAGGCGTCTTCCCCGTTGCCGGAGGAACTGCGCAAGGCCGGGCTCACCCAGGGTTTCGGCCTGGCCGAGGAACCCGGCTTCCTGCTGCCCCTGGCCTGAGCCTGCTCATCGCTTCCGCGCAGGCCTAGGCCCGCGTGATGCCATGCTTGCGCGTCTTCTCGTACAGGGTGGCGCGGGAGATGCCGAGCGCCTTGGCCGTTCTGGCCATGTTCCACTTGTTTTCGCGCAGGGCGGCCAGAATGAGCCGCTGCTCGTTGTTGGACTGCACGTCGGCCAGGAGCGCCTTGTGGCTCATGGGTTGCGAGGGGACGCTGCGCGCCGCTCCGGCCGCCACTTCCGGCGGCAGGTCGCCCAGTTCGATGACCTTGCCCTGGCACAGGCTGGCCGCACGGCCGATGACTCCCGCCAGTTCCCGCACATTTCCCGGCCAGCTGTAGCGCATCAGGGCGTCCATGGCCGCGTCGGCGCAGCCGGAAACCTGCGTGTTGGTGCAGGAAAGCTGGTGCGCCACCAGCATGGGAATGTCCTCGGTGCGCTCGCGCAGGGGGGGGATGCGGATGGCCAGCCCGGCCATGCGGTAATACAGTTCCTCGCGGAACAGCCCGTCCTGCATCATGGCCTGCAGGTCGCGGTTGGTGGCGGCCACCAGGCGGAAATCCACCGGTGTCGGCGCGTGCGAGCCCAGCCGGTGCACCAGCTTGTCCTCCAGCACGCGCAGGAGCTTCACCTGCGCGGTCAGCGGCAGGTCGCCGATCTCGTCCAGAAACAGGGTGCCCTTGTGCGCCAGTTCTATCTTGCCGATGCGCCCCTCGCGCGTGGCTCCGGTGAAGGAGCCGGGCAGGTAGCCGAAGAGCTCGGACTCGAAGAGGTCGTTGGGGATGGCCGCGCAGTTGATGCCCACAAAGGGGCCGCCCGCGCGCTGGCTGGCATGGTGCAGGGCGTTGGCGAAAAGCTCCTTGCCGGTGCCCGTGGCCCCAAGCAGCAGCACCGGGGCCTCCGTGCGGGCGTAGCGCAGCAAGTGCTGCTTGGCCCCGCGCAGGGCGGCGCTCTGGCCCAGGATGCTGTCCACCGTGTAGCGGGCGGCCAGGGCGGTGTTCATGCGCGTCTTGTACAGCGAGACCTTCTGGCCCAGGCGGTCGATCTTTTCCGACAGGCTCTTGAGCTCATCAGGGTTGCCGAAGATGGACTGGGAGAGCATGCCCACCACGCTGCCCGTCTCGTCGCGAACGGGGATGCGGTTGACGATGAGGGTGCGCTTGCCCCTGCCCTGGCCCACACAGCATTGTTCGCCCATCTCGGCCACGCCGTTCTCCATGACGATGCCGGCGCGGGAATCGGGGATGAGGTCGGTCATGACCCTGCCCAGGGCCTCGTCCTTGCTGACTCCCAGGTACCGGGCATAGGTCTCGTTCACGAAGCGAATGACGCACTCGCGATCGCAGAAGATGACCCCCATGGGCACGGTGTCGAGGATGGATTCGGCGAGATCGTCCAGGCTGAAGCGGGCTGCGTTCATCATCAGGCTCCGTTCTTCACCAGGCTCGGTCGGCATCAGGCTCGAGGTCTGGCGGACTGCTGCACGTGATTCCTGATAGTGTAAGGCAATATGTACATGTCAGGAAAACCGACAGCATTCAAGAGGAGCCAGCCTGAAATGTGCGAATATATCCTCACTATTTTCGGGTGTTGGCGGGCAGGCGTGCTAGAGAGTAATTTCTCCGGTCTGAAGGATTTTGCGGAATCGTGCGGTGCAACGTCTGTCTGGACTGGCAGACATTGGGGAGTGGACCTCCTCAGGCCCGGCCGTCAGCCGCGAGCCAGGGCCATGCACGCCAGCCCGGCCACTATGAGCGCAGACCCCAGGCCGCGCGCCGGGGTGACCCGCTCGCGCAGCACCAGCGCGCCCGCCACGGTGCTGAACAGGATGCCCACGTTGCGGGCCGCGGTGACGTGGACAACGTTACCCTCGCGCAGGGCCAGCACGATGAGGAAGTAGGACAGGGGCGTGAACACGGCCACGAGAATCACGTCGCGTCTGCCGTTGCGCCAGCCGGTGTCCAGCCAGGACGAGGCGAGCCTTGACCAGCCGGGACGCCTTCGCCAGGCCCAGATGGTCACGAACAGGCTCATGAACAGGTGCATGAGGAAGAGATAGTCCAGCGGATCCGGCGCGGGGGCAAGGCTCATGGCCTTGCGGTCGGCCAGATGGTAGCCCGCGATGGCGCAGCCCGTGGCCAGGGAAAGCATGAGCCCCTTGTGCGAAATATCCGGCGCTCCACCGCCGCGCCAGCCGGAGAGTCCCACCAGGAGCGTGCCCGCCACCACCACGGCCACGCCTGCGCCCTGCAGGAGCGTGACGCCGTCGCCCACAAGGACACCCGCGAACAGCAGGGTGAAGAGCGGCGCGGCGCCGCGGCTCAAGGGGTACACGGCCGAGAGATCAGCCGCGGCGTAGGCCCCGAACAGACAGGCGATGTAGACGGTTTCAAGCAGGCCGGAAACAGCCGCCCACAGCCAAACCTCCGGGCCCAGGCTTCCGGTGGAGAACGCGCGCCATACGAGAAAGGCCGGAACGAGCACGAGATTGCCCGCTACGGTGGTGAGCCAGGCGAAGGAGAGCTTGTCCGCGCACTGCTTGACCAGCGTGTTCCAGAACACGTGCAGCGCGGCCGAGGCGAGAACCAGCCACAGGGCCAGCAGGCTCATGGGAAGCTCCTCGCCTGGGCGGGCTTTGGCTTACAGGGTCAGGTGCGAGGCGTCGATGATCTCCTGGCGCAGGCGCAGGAACTCCATGTCCGTGAAGTCGCGCGGGCGCGGCAGGGTCACGTCGTACACGGTCTGCACGCGGCCGGGCAGCTTGCCTTCCATGGCCACGATGCGGTCGCCAAGATACAGGGCCTCGTCGATGTTGTTGGTGACAAAGATCACCGTGCGCTTTTCCGCCTGCCAGATACGCGCGGTCTCCTGCTCCATGAAGATGCGCGTCTGGGCGTCCAGCTGGCCGAAGGGCTCGTCCAGGAGCATGACTTCCGGGCTGTTGGCGTACACGCGGGCGATGCCCACGCGCTGCTTCATGCCGCCTGAGAGCTGGTGCGGGTAGTGGTTCTCAAAGCCCGTCAGGCCCACCAGGTCGATGTAGCGCTTTGCAAGAGTGCGGCATTCCGAGGCTGGCAGGCCGCGCAGTTTGGGGCCCATCTCCACGTTGCCCTGCACGGTCTTCCAGGGAAAGAGCATGTAGCCCTGGAACACCAGGCCGCGGTCCGAGCCGGGGCCTTCCACCTCGCGCGCCACGCCGTCCTTGCCGGCCAGGGTCACGGTTCCGGTGGTGGGCGTCTCAAGCCCGGCGATGATGCGCAACAGCGTGCTCTTGCCGCACTGGCCGGGGCCCAGAATCACCAGAAATTCGTTCTCGTGCACCTCGACGCTGATGTCGTCGAGTACGGGGACTTCCTGCTTGCCCTTCTGGATGAAGGTCTTGCTGACGTGCGTGCAGGCGATCTTGACTTCTGCTTCAGGGGTTTGCGTTGCCACGGCAGCCTTCCTTGGATTGTCTTCGCGTGTCTGGGCGTCGAGCATGCTGGGCCTCGGGTGCGTCGTTAGAGTCCGGCGATCTTGCGCTTCCAGGGGCACAGGTAGCGCTCCAGTCCGGTGACCAGCAGCGTGGTGCCCCAAGCCACCAGGGCGATGACCGCCATGCCGCCCATGACCATGGCCGGGTCGGACAAATTCATTCCCTGCACGATGATGTAGCCCAGGCCGGAGCGCGCGCTGACCAGTTCCGCCGCAAGCACGCAGGTCCAGGCGGAACTGAGCGAAATCTGCAGCCCCGCGAAGATGGCCGGGAACGAGGCCGGGAAGCACACGTGGATGATCTCATCGCGCCGGTTGCCGCCCAGCATGCGGATGACGTCGTACAGCTCCGGTTCAACAAGTCTTACGCCGTTGTAGGCATTCAAGAGGCAGGGCACGAAGGTGCCGATGACGATGATGAACACCTTGCTGGTCTCGTCGATGCCGAACCAGAGGATGGAGATGGATATCCAGGAGATGGGCGGCATGGGCTTCAAGAGGTCGAACAGGGGCTTCACAATGGCGTTGACGTAGCGGTTGAGGGCCATGAAGAGTCCCATGGGCACGGCCAGGACCGCGGCGATGGTGAAGCCGATGAGCACGCGCTGGGTGCTGGCCCACACGTGGCCCAAGAGCTTATGCTCGGCCAGTTCGTTGTCGTACAGGTCGAGAAGCGCCGTCCAAACCTCCGCCGGGCGTGCAAGGGAGCTTGAACCCTGGGTCCCGAGGGTGCGCGCCAGGTAGTCCCAGCCGTAAAAGAAGCAGAAGAGTGACACGGCATACAGGAAGATGCGATTGTGGAGCACCCGCTTTACGGTCCAGGGTTGCCGGTCGGCAAAGGCGCAGGTGGTCTCGTTGGCGATGTTTGAGGACATGGCGCTACCTCCTGATGCCGGCAAGGAGGTTGGTCCAGCAGCAGGCCAGCGCGATCTGCAGCGCGCCGAAGACCATGGGCAGGGCCGAAGGGATGCACAACTGGCGGAAGATTTGCCAATCGCTGGCGCCGTAGGTGCGCGCCATCTGGATGAGGGTCGGGTTGGTCATCTTCACGCCCACGTAGGCGTTGATGACGCAGGGCACGAGCCCCCCGAGCCAGATGATGAAGATCTTTCCCGGCAGGCCGATGCCGAACCAGAAAATGGTCAGCGGAATCCAGGCCACGGGCGGAATGGGGCGGATGATCTCGAACACGGGCCGGGCCAGGCCTTCGGCCATGACGAACCAGCCCATGGCGAGCCCCAGGGGGATGCCCACGGCAAGGGAAAGGAAATATCCGGTGAAGGCTTCCTGGATGCTCACCCAGGCGTGCTCCTGCAACAGCGCGCCGTCCGGATCAACGTCCTTGAGCTTCAGCAGGAAAAGTTGGGCCACGTTGCTTGGCGCGGCCAGCATGGTCTCCGGCACGATGCCGGAGCGCACCACGAATTCCCAGAGGCAGAAGAAGGCGGCGACGCTCACCACCGGCAGGATCTTGAGGGCCAGGGGCGTTCTCACCCGTACTTCGCGGTATGCTGTCATCGCATTCTCCTCGCAGAGCTGGACGGTGGGGCGTGTCCTTTTCGGGAGGGGCCGGCCCGGCGCATGACGCTGCCGGACCGGCCCGCGATTCACTGCCTACTTCTTGACCATCTTGAGGAACTTGTCGGTGATGTAGAAACCGCTCTGGAGCTTCTCACCCTCGGCGGGCTTCAGCTTGCCCAGCTGGGTGAAGAAGGTGACCAGATCCTTCTGCCACAGCTGAACCTGGCTGGGGCCCTTGGAGGAGTCGAACATCTTGAGCTGCTCTTCCAGGGTGAACACGGGGTGCAGCTCCAGGTCCATCTTGGCCTCGTCCTCGCTCATGCGCAGGCCGGCCCAGCCCAGGAACTTCTTGTATTCCGGGGCCAGCTTCACGCCGTCCTTGCGGATCAGGTCGATGCCCTTGAAGTAGATCTTGAGGAACTTGGCGACTTCCTGCGGGTTCTTGTCGCAGTAGTCCTTGTCGCCGATGAGCACGATGGGCACGAAGCCGCCGGCCTTCTTGACGTCGCTGGCGACCTTCCAGCCCTTCTTGAGGCCGTTGTACATCTGCGGGGCCCACAGGACCACCGCGTCGCCGATGCCCTTTTCAAAGGCGGCCACGCACTGCGCCGGGTCCATGTTCTTGATGGTCACGTCCTTGTCCGTGAGGCCCAGGGACTTGAGCCACAGGCTCATGGCGTAGTGGCCGGAGGAAATGGTGGTGCAGAGGATGGTCTTGCCCTTCACGCTCTCCGGGCTGCCGAAGACCTCGGGGAACTTCTTGTTGAAGCCCTTGGTCTTCAGGATGGGACTATCGGGCCGGACGAGGACTGCATTGGTCACGGACTCGTCGTTGCCGATTGCGATGAGGTACGCGTTGTGCCTGAGCGCGCCGAACATCATGGGCACGCCGCCGGTGCCGCCCACGACCCACTGCTTGGCGGGCAGGGCCTCGATCTGGGCCATGCCGGAGTCGAACATGTGCAGCTTGAACTCAAAGCCCTCGGCCTTGTCCCAGCCTTGGGCCTTGGCGTACCAGGGAATGAAGGTCTCGTGCTCGGCCTGCCAGGTGGTGTTGAGCACCTTGGTTTCCGCCGCCTGGGCCAGGCCAGCCATGGCCAGGATCAGGAACATCGCCGTAAAGAGCGCCACGTGATGCTTGAGCTTCGCCATAAAGGTTCCCTCCGTCGTTCGGTTGTTCGCTCACCGTTTGCGCGGGCTGCCTTCCGCGCCAATCCCCCGTTGCATGCTTCACCGCCTCCGTTTTGCCGCTACCACCAACGGATGAGCTCCGTGACGTGCCTGCGGATGCGGACGAATTCAGGGTCAAGGAAGTTCCTCGGCCTCGGCAGGTCCACCTTCACCTCGGCCTTGATCTTGGTCGGCTTGTTGGAAAGTACGAGGATGCGCTCGGCCACGTAGACCGCCTCTTCGATGTTGTGGGTGATGAAGAGCACGGTGCTCCCGAGCTTCTTCCACAGATTCACCAGCTCGTCCTCCAGATAGAAGCGCAGCTTCACATCCAGCTGGCCGTAGGGCTCGTCCATGAGAAGCAGGTCCGGGTTCACTGCAAAGGCGCGGGATACGGCGATGCGCTGGAGCATGCTGGCCGAGATCTGGTTGGGGTAGAGGTTCGCGCACTGCGTCAGGCCCACCAGCTCCAGGATCTTTTCAAGCCGGGCGTCGATCTCCTCCCTGGGCAGGCCCTTCACCTCCATGCCGTAGGCCACGTTCTCGCGCACGGTGCGCCAGGGCAGGCAGGTGGGTTCCTGGAACACGAAGGATATGTTGTGCTTCTTTGGGTCGGCGTCCACGCCGTCGATGCGGATATGGCCGCTGGTGATGGGGATGAGCCGCGACAGGGCATTCAGGAAGGTCGTCTTGCCGCAGCCGGTAGGACCGACGATGGCCACGAACTCGCCGTCGGCCACGTCGAAGTTGATGTCATCAAGCACCAGCAGGTCGCCGAAGCGCTTGGTCAAGTTGCGGACCTCGATCTTTTGTCTGATGGCCCCGCCTTCATGCAACATGGGGAACTCCTGCTCGCCTGTCCGTGTGTCCGCTTTTGCGCCGTTGCCGTCATCCACGCTCGTGCAGAAGGCTCTCCGGGGGCACGAATTCCATGTCAAAGGCCTCGGCCACGCCCTTGTACGTGATCTTGCCGTCCACCACGTTGAGGCCAAGCATGATCTCCCGGCTTTCCGCGCAGGCCTTGCGCCAGCCCTTGTTGGCCAGCTCCACCGCATAGGGCAGGGTGGCGTTGGTCAGGGCCAGGGTGCTTGTCTTGGCCACGCCGCCGGGCATGTTGGCCACGCAGTAGTGCACCACGCCATCCACGATGTAGACCGGGTCGGAATGGGTGGTGGGCTTGCTCGTCTCGAAGCAGCCGCCCTGGTCGATGGCCACGTCCACCAGCACCGCGCCGCGCTTCATGGTGGAGAGCATCTCGCGGGTGATGAGCCTGGGGGCCTTGGCGCCGGGAATCAGCACAGCGCCGATGACCAGGTCCGCCGTGGGGATGATCTTGCGGATGGCCGCGGGGTTGCTCATGAGCAGGAAGCAGTTGGCGGGCATGACGTCGCTTAGGTAGCGCAGGCGCTCTATGCTCGTGTCCAGCAGGTAGACCTTGGCCCCAAGGCCGCAGGCCATCTTGGCCGCGTTGACGCCCACGATGCCGCCTCCGATGATGACCACGGTGGCGGGGTCCACGCCGGGCACGCCGCCCAGGAGGATGCCGCCGCCGCCCTGGGCCATTTCCAGGTACTTGGCGCCTTCCTGCACGGCCATGCGGCCAGCGACTTCGCTCATGGGCATCAAGAGCGGCAGGGAACGGTCCGGCTTCTGGATGGTCTCGTAGGCGATGTTCACCGAGCCGCTCTTCATGAGCGCACGGGTGAGCTCCTCGTTGGCGGCCAGGTGCAGATACGTGAACACGATCTGCCCGGGCCGGATGAGCTTGTATTCCTGCGGCAGGGGCTCCTTCACGTGCATGACCATCTCGGCCTTGGCGTAGATGTCCGCCGCGGAGGCGATGATCTCCGCCCCGGCCTTCTTGTAGGCCTCGTTGGTGAAGCCGCTGCTCGCGCCGGCGTCGTGCTCAACCAGCACTGCGTGGCCGTTCTGGCGCATGACCTCGACCCCGGCGGGAGTCATGGACACGCGGTGCTCCTGACTCTTGATCTCCTTCAGTATGCCGACGATCATTGGTTTGGTCTCCTTGTCTCGCGCTGCTTCAGGACGCGGCCTTCACAAGGGCGTTCTTCACGGCGCCGAGGATGGTGTCCACGTCGTCCCTGGTGGCGATGAGCGCCGGAGCCAGGTTGATGATGTTGTTGTGGCCGGGCAGGCTGCGGTTGGTGCGGCCAACCAGCACGCCCTGGGCGGCGATTTCGCCCACCACCTTGAGCACGTACGCTTCGCTCACGGGCTGGCGGGTCTTCTTGTCCTCGACAAGCTCTATGCCGCACAGGAGGCCCTGGCCGCGCACATCGCCCACATGGGGGATATCCAGCATGCCCTTCAGGCCGTCCAGCATGCGCTCGCCCATGAGGCGGCTGTTCTCCAGCAGGTTCTCGTCCTCGATGATGCGCGTGCTCTCAAGGGCCGCTGTGCAGCCCGCCGCACAGCCGCCGAAGGTGCTGATGTCGCGGAAGTAGGACAGCTTGTCGCTCGGGTCGTTCAGGAACTGTGCGAAGACGTTCTCCGTGGTCGCGGTGACGGAGATGGGCATGTAGGCGCTGGCAACGCCCTTGGCCATGGTCACGATGTCCGGCTTGGCATTGTAGTGCATGTAGCCGAACCACTTGCCCGTGCGTCCCATGCCGCAGACCACTTCGTCCATGATGAGCAACAGGCCGTACTTGCCGCAGATCTCCTGGATGACGTCGTAGTATTCCTTCACCGGCGGGATGACGCCGCCGCCCGCCGTGATGGGCTCGAAGATGACCGCGCCCACCTCGTCCGGGCCCTCGGCCTTGATCACCGTTTCCATTGCGCGGGCGCAGTCGATGTCGCAGCCGGGGTAGGTCTTGCCAAAGGCGCAACGATAGCAGCAGGCGTGGGGAATCTCGGCGAAGCCGGGGGCGAAGGGGCCGAACCAGTCCCTGCGTTCCTGCTGGCCGGTGGAGGAAAGGGCGCCGATGGTGGTGCCGTGGTAGTCGCGGTGGCGGTACAGAACGGTCTTCTTCTTGCCGCCGTGCTTCATGTGGCCGATGGCCCGGACCATCTTGTAGGCCTTTTCGTTGGCCTCTGAGCCGGAGTTCGACAGGTACACGCGGTTCAGGCCGGGCATGAGGGAGACCAGCTTGGCCGCGAACTGGGCGTAGGGAATGTTGCCGGCCGTGGCGGCGTAGTAGGGCAGCTTCTTGAGCTGTTCGCACACGGCCTCGGCGATGGACGTGCGCCCGTAGCCCACATTGACGCACCACACGCCGCCGGAGGTGGCGTCGAGGTACTCCCGGCCGCGTATGTCGCGCAGGCGCAGGCCCTGGCCCTCGGCCATGATCATGGGTTCCTTGGCGGCTATGGCGCTATGCTGGAACAGGTGATGCCAGACGTGCTCCACGTCGTCCTTCACCAGAACGTTGGGATCTGTCTCTTTGCCGGTATCTCGCATGGTCGCATCCTCCACTGCTTTGGCGCTACTTGGTCGCAACTGGGGTTGCGTGCTCAAAGGCTGGGCACTGCTGGCCGGGCGGCATGGGCGCTTCCGGCTTCGCGTCAGGCGCTGTCATTGCAAAGAGCGGCTCCTTTTGCCCGGGACCGGCCTGCGTGCGGCTCGTGGCGGGCCTGACCGGTCCCGGGGCTCAAGGAGTGGAGAGCTTTGTCTATTTCTTCGGCGCGTTCAGGTGCGCGTACTTCTTCAGGTGACGGGTGGGCATGGCCAGGGCGTCGCGGCGGAAAGGCTCGGCCAGCACGTTCTTGCCGCCCTCGATGACCGCCTCGATGACCGCGGGCCTGCCGGAAGCGATCGCCGCGCGCACCACGTCCTTCACGGTCTTGTAATCCTCCACGCGGTAGCCTTCCGCGCCCATGTCCTTGGCCAGCTGGGCGTAGCTCGGGTTCTCGCGCAGGTTCACGCCCACATAACGCTCGGCGTAGTAGTCCACCTGGTTCTTCTTCTCCGCGCCCCATTCATAGTTTTGGAACACAACGGCTATGACCGGGATGTTCTCGCGCACGGCGGTCATGACCTCGGACAGGCCGCTGATGCCGTAGGCGCCGTCGCCCTGCAGGGCGAACACCGGGGCCTTGGGGTTGCCGATCTTGGCGCCCATGGCCGCGCCGTAGGCGAAGCCGCAGTTGCCCCAGGACAGGGCGGAGATGTGCTGGCGCGCGCCGCTGAACTTCAGGTAGCTGTTGGACATGGAGCAGTTGTTGCCGATGTCCGTTGCCACGATGGACCCTGCCGGGATGGCCTCGGAGAGTTCCTTGAGGAAGCGGCGCGGGTGCATGAGCTTGGCCGTGGAACTGGACCACTTCTTGAGCTCGTCGTCCCAGATGCCCTTTTCCGCGGCCACGTCCTTCTTGCGCGCGGCATTGGCCTTACGCTTGGGATCCACAGCCTTGATGACGGCGAGCAGGCCCGAGGCGAACTCCTTGGCGTCGGCCACGATGCCCAGGCTGACGCGCTTGGACAGGCCGAGCACGCGGTGGTCCACGTCGACCTGGATGACCTTGGCGCCCTTGGGCCAGTAGTCGATGTCGTACTGGGGCAGGGTGCCGAAGGGCCCCAGGCGGCAGCCCAGGGCCAGCACCACGTCGGCCTTGGCGATGGTGCGCATGGCCGCCTTGCTGCCGCAGTAGCCGATGGGCCCGCAGGACAGCGGGTGGTCGGCCGGGAAGGAATCGTTGTGCAGGTAGCTGTTCACCACTGGCGCGGTGAGGTACTCGGCCAGGGCCTTGGTCTCCTTGATGGCATCGGCCACGGAAACGCCGCCGCCGGCCAGGATGACCGGATACTTGGCCTTGGCGAGCAGGCGCGCGGCCTCCTCCACCTGGCTGGCCGCGCCGGGGCCGCGCAGCACCGCTGCGGTGGGGTAGATCTCGTCGTCGCACATGCCGTAGAAGTAGTCGCGCGGGATGTTCAACTGGGTGGGGCCGTTCTCGGCCTTGGCGATGTAGAAGCAGCGCCGGGCCAGTTCGGCCATGCGGTCCGGGCGGTTCACACGCACCTGGTACTTGGTGCTGGGCTGGAAAAAGGGCATCTGGTCGATTTCCTGGAACCCGCCGGTGCCGATGCCCTTGCTGCCGGTTTCAGGGGTCAGGGCCACCACAGGGGAATGCGCCCAGTAGGCGGCGGTGATGGCGGAGACGAAATTGAGCGCGCCGGGTCCGTTCTGGGCGATGCAGGCCTGGGGCTTGCCCGTGACGCGGGCCAGACCGTCGGCCGCGTGGGCGGCGGCCTGCTCGTGGGCGCAGGGAATGAAGCGGATGCCCGCAGCCGGGAACAGGTCCAGAAGGTCCATGAACGCGGACCCGACGATGCCGAAGACGTTCTTGACGCCC
Source organism: uncultured Desulfocurvus sp. (assembly GCA_964446455.1). Classification (GTDB taxonomy): domain Bacteria; phylum Desulfobacterota; class Desulfovibrionia; order Desulfovibrionales; family Desulfovibrionaceae; genus Humidesulfovibrio. The sequence goes on along the minus strand of CAYUOW010000003.1, from coordinate 39,565 downwards.
TCAGCCACCAAGGTTTCAGCCAACGCCTCGCTCGGGGTCATTTTCATCGCTGCCTCTCCTTTCCAGAACGGTTGGGGCCGTCTTCAGAATATTTGCCAACCCGTGGGGGCAGGCTTGTGAAGGAAAGAGCAAGCGGTGTGCCGCATATCGGCTGCGTGGGCACTTAAGCTGATAATTTCAGCTAACATCCAGAACAGCAAGAGTTTATTTGTTGGTGAAACATCCGTGAAACGCGCTTCGTTCTGCGCGAAGTGCGTGGATGTGTATGAAGAGCCGGACATGTCTGGACTGTCAGGCGTAGGGCAACCCGACACTTTTCGGGTGGCGCGCCGCACATCTCGCTCAGGTCTGGAGCGCACCTGGGCAAGATGTGCTGCCAGAGTTGCTGAAATGGTTGGATAAGAGAATGGAGAAGCGTGAGAAGGGCGGACCGCGCAATCACGCGGAGCGTGGAGCGTGTCTAGGCTGCCGGCTGGTCGTGAGGGGCTGGGAGCATGCGGAACAGGGTGTCCGCCTCGGTGAGCGAATCCAGGTAGCAGCGCGAAAGATCCGGCAGGCACAGGCCGATGTTCACGGCCAGTTCTCCGGCCCTGGACCAGTTGGCGTTCTCCATGGCGCGGACCATGGAAAGCCAGGGCGAAAGCGAGCTCGGCTGGCCGCACAAGGCCAGGCGGATTTCATCTTCAACGGGCACGTCCGAAAGGGCCTGGGCAGGCGGCATCTCCAGGATGGCCTCCAGATAGGAGAGCAGGCCGAGGAGCGAGAGCCTGGGCATAAGGGGTTCCAGGTCGGCGGCCTTGGCCACGCGCTTCAGGAATCCCGCGCGCTGTGCAGCGTAATAGCACAGTTCCTGGTGGCGGGCCGTGGGCGAAAGATCGGTGAGCAGCACCACCTCCAGCCACTTCTTGAGGGGCTTCCACCCGGCCATGACGATGGCCTGCTGGATGGAGGTGACCTGCCGGGCCAGGCCGAAGCTGGCGGAATTAAGGAACAGGAGCAAACGGTAGGTCAGGGCCGCATCGGCCTCCACCACCCGCGCCAGGGCCTTGAAGTCGGCGTCCGGCTTGTCCAGGCATTCCAACAGGCGCAGCCGCGAAAGCTGCGTGGCGGTGACGCTTCTCTGGCTGGGACGCAGGTTCATCTTGTTGAAGAAGAAGCCCTGGAACATGTCGGCGTTGATGGCACGGGCCTCGAGCATGGGGTGCCAGCTGGCAAGGCCCCGCACCAAGGACTTGGCGCCGAATTCGTGAACGGCCTGGATGCGCTGCTGAAGGCTGGGGCCGCCTTCCAGTTCCAAGGCGTCGCAGATGATGATGTCGGCCAGGCTGTTCAGAGCCCGGCAGGAGGGGGCGTTGCGGAAGCTGGAGACGGCGATGCCGTAGCCCGCCTGCTTCAGTTCGCTCACGGCCTTGGGAATGCCGGTGGTGCTCCCGGCCGCTTCGTCGATTTCGACCACGATGCCCTGCGGCCACAGAAGCCTGGGCATGCCTTCAAGAACTGCGGCCGCGGGAAAATAGACGATGGTTTGCGCGTGGGAGGGACCGCGCTGGGGCAGGTAGGCCTCCAGCAGCATGTTGGCCGTGGTCTCGTCGGCAAAAAGCAGGCCGTCGCCCTTGGGTTGGGCGAAGCACATGGCGGTTCCCCAGGGCTGGAGTCCCCGGTCGAACACGGGCTGGCGCGTGACCATGAAGCCCGGTTCGCATGCTTGCTGTTCAGCAGCCATCTTCGCTCCAGAATTTCGCTATGAGGCTTGTGTTGAGCGATCTCCGGAACAGGAAAAAAACACACTTAAATGCCCGGCAATGGTCTTGGCTCATACGTATTCAATACATTCAACACTGCGAATTGGCAAGGTGCTGCGTAGATGAAATCGGTTCTTTTTGCGTTTTTTTCTATAGCAAGTGAGGCATAGTATCAGCTCGGCAAATCACTGATTGGGCCGATGATGTTTTCGCGGCGGCATGGTCCTTCGGTGGGCATGAAAAAAGCCCCGCAGCGGCGGTGTGCCGTGCGGGGCCTTGTCAGCTCTGGAGCCAGCGAGGAGAGTCGAACTCCTGACCTGCTGATTACGAATCAGCTGCTCTGCCAGCTGAGCTACGCTGGCTGACTCATGCGGAGCCTTGATACACAAGGCCGAAATGAGGGTCAAGGCGAAAATGGAAAGCGGGCGTCTGTCCTGCCGCTAGTCCAGCCTGTGCCCCCGCCGGTTCTCCCAAATGGGGATCATGGGCAGGAGTTCACCCGTCTCGGCCTTGTCCGAGACGATGAGCAGGCCCTGGGCCTGGAGCATGTCCAGCCGGGCCTCGCGGGTCCGGTCCAAAAGCGGCTGGGCTTGCAGCTCCGCCCCAAGGGGCGAGATGGTGCAGGGAACAAGCCGCTCCCAGCCCAACTGCGCCGCGCCGGGCATGAGCTGCGGCCGGGCCAGGATGGGCCCGGGCACCGGCAGGGTGCGGCCGCGCAGCCAGCACATGGCGGGCAGCACCAGGGCGTGCATGAGGGCGAACACGGCCCAGGGCGTGCCCGGCAGCGCAAAGAGCAGGGTGCCACCACGCACGGCGGCAAACATGCTCTTTCCCGGCGTGAGCGTGAGCCCGGTGAACAGCAGGGTGAAGCCCGCCTCTTGCGCGGCCTGCATGATGAAGTCGCGTTGGCCGGGGCCGGTGCCTCCGGTGGTCACGATGCACTGGCAGTCGCCGGTTGCGAGCCTGCGGCTGATCTCGGCGAGGTCGTTGGGGCACACGTCGGCCTGCACATCGGGCACGCTGCGGTGGCGCAACAGCCCGGCGGCCAGCAACAGGTTGTCAGCGGGCATGTGCCCGGGCGCGGGCGCGGCATCCAGGGCGTCCAGCTCGTTGCCCAGGGCCAGAACAAGCACCCGGGGCGACTTGTAGGCCTTGGCCCGCTGTGCGCCTGACACGGCCAAGGCTGCCAGCACCGCCGGGGTGAGGTCTTCGCCGCGACGCACGAGGCGCGTGCCGGCCTTGAGGTCGCTGCCGACCGCGCGCACATGCTCCTGCGCGGCCACCGGACGCGTGAGGCGCAGCTCCTCGCCCACAACTTCGACTGATTCGCTGGTCACCACGCAATCGGCACCGGCAGGCAGGGGGCCACCGGTGAGGATTCCGACGGCCTGGCCGGGTTGCAAAGGTGCTGGCGAGGCTGTGCTGGGACGGATTTGTCCGCTGATGGCGAGGCGGACGGGGGCTTCCTCGCTGGCCAGGCGCGCGGCCTGGCTGGCGAAGGCGTAACCGTCCACCGTGGACCGGGCCTCGGCGGGCGTGGAGTGCACGGCGAACAGGTCCTGGGCGCACACCAGCCCCAGGCTGTCCATGAGCGCACTGTCGAGCACCTGCGGTGGATAGTCGCGGATATGGTGGCGAATGCGTTCCAGGGCAAGATCGCGGGAAATGCGTTCCTGGGTCACAGAACCTCCTGAAGGGGGCGGCGCAGGCTGGCCGCCGTATCGCGCAGGGCGCGCAGTTCATCCGGGGTGTTGGCGTTATTGAAGGAGAGCAGACCAGGGTCGGCCTTGAGCAGGGACTCGACAGGCAGCGGGTTTACGCGCACCTTGTCGAAGAATTTGATGATCTTGTGGTCACCGCGCGCCAGCTGGGCCTCAATGTGCGGCAGGCAGCGGCGGGAGTAGAGGGCGCACAGGGGCTCGAAATAGCCGTCGGGCTTTTGCGGCAGCACCACGTCGTCCTCGGGCCGCAGGTGGTCCAGCAGGGCGTCCACCAGTTCTGGGCGCAGGAAGGGTGTGTCACCTGCGGTGAGGAACACGTGCTGCGTGCGGGCGTTGGCCAGGGCCGTGTGGATGCCTGTGAGCGAACTGCGTGCGGGCAGGGAATCGAGCGCCAGGCGTAGGGGCGTGCCTCCCGAGGGCTGCCCGGAGCAGAGGGCTTCATACGGCTGCGGCTCCTTGGCCACCAGCAGGATTTCCGCAAAGCGCGGGGCGAGGGTTTCGCGCAGCCATTCCAGGATGCTGCGGCCGCCCACCTCAAGCAGGGGCTTGGCCGCACCGTTCATTCTTGTGGCCGCCCCGCCCACGAGAATGGCGGCGCTGACGCTGGCTTGGCTGGCGTTCGATACAGTGCGCATTTGAAATCTATATGTCGTGGCGGGCTTTTCGGCAACACATGGGGCGGATATTTCTCGGCAAAGATGGTCCCCCGGCCCCCCAGCCCCTTGAGGCCCGAAGCCCGACAGTGTATCCAGGCGGACAACGGGGAATTCCTCCGGCAAACCGGCCAAGCAGCGGCACGTTCGGAACGGCGCGGCGGCGGCAAACGGGAGCCTTACGTGGACCAGCGCGCCTTGCAGGCCTTCTTCTCACCCAAGACCGTCGCCGTCATCGGCGCTTCGGCCACGCCGGGCAAGGTGGGCAACGCCGTTGTGACCAACATGCAGGCTGCCGGGTTCAAGGGCCGCCTGTACCCCGTGAACCCCAAGGGCGGCACCATCGAGGATTTGCCCGTGACGCGCAGCCTGGACGAACTGCCGGGCGGCATCGACCTGGCCGTGTTCGCCGTCCCGCGCGATGCCGTGCTGCCCGCCTTCGAGTCCCTGGCCGCGCGCGGCCTCAAGTCGGCCATCGTCTTGAGCGCGGGTTTCCGCGAGGCCGGGCGCGAAGGCTACGTGCTGGAGCGCGATCTGGCCGCCTGCGCCCGCAAACATGGCATCGCGCTGCTCGGTCCCAACTGCCTGGGCATGATGAACACCGCCCACGGCGTCAACGCCAGCTTTTCCGCCTCCCAGCCCGTGCCCGGCAGCGTGGCCTTCTGCTCCCAATCCGGCGCGCTGTGCCAGGCCATTCTCGACTGGGCGCGGGGCGAGCACTTTGGCTTTTCCAAGTTCATCAGCCTGGGCAACAAGGCCGTGTTGAACGAGACCGCGCTTCTCGCCTACCTCGGCTCCGACCCGGCCTCCAGAGTCATCATGGGCTATATGGAGAACGTGGACGGCGGCGAGGAATTCGTGCGCGCCGCGCGCGAGGTGAGCCGCAAGAAACCGGTGATCATGCTCAAGGCCGGTTCCACCAACGCCGGGGCCAAGGCCGCCAGCTCCCACACCGGAGCCATCGCGGGTTCGGACGATGCCTATGCCGCGGCCTTCCGGCAGAGCGGCATCGTGCGCGCGCCGGACCTGGAGTCCCTGTTCTTCCTGGCCGAGGCCTTCTCCCGCCTGCCCCTGCCGCGCGGGCCCAACGTGGCCGTGCTTTCAAACGCCGGCGGGCCGGGCATCCTGGCGGCGGACGCCTGCGAGAAGACCAGCCTGCACATGGCCCGGCTCTCACCGGAAACCATCCAGCGCCTGCAGGCGGCCTTGCCGCCCTATGCCTCGGTGTACAATCCCGTGGACATCATCGGCGACGCCGGGGCCGAGCGTTACAGGAAGAGCTTGGAAGCTGTGCTGGACGACCCCCTGGTGCATGCGGTGCTCCTGCTCATCGCGCCCACGGCCATGGTGGAGATAGAGGCCACTGCCACGGCCATCGCCCAGGTGGCGCGGCGCTCGACCAAGCCGGTCATGACCTGCCTGCTGGGCCGGGCCCACGGCAGCATCGGCCGCGACATCCTGCGCCAGGCGGGCCTGCCGTGCTATGCTTTTCCCGAACCGGCCCTGCGCAGTATCGAGGCCATGTACGCCTACGCCCAGTGGCGGCAGAAGCCCGTGCCCGTGTTCGAGCCGCCCAAGCGCGACCTGGACGCGGCCCGGCGTATCCTGGATGCGGCCATAGCCGAAGGCCGCCAGGAGCTGGCCGATTTTCAGGCCCGCGAACTTGTGGCCGCCTATGGTCTAGGCACACCATCCACGGTGCTGGCCCGCGGCAGCGCGGAGGCCGTGCAGGCCGCCCGGAACATGGGCGGCCCTGTTGCGCTCAAGGTCGCTTCGGCCCAGTTGGCCCACAGGACGGACGTGGATGGCGTGGCCCTGGGACTTTCGGGCGACGAGGCCGTGGGCAAGGCCTTCCGCGACCTCACCGCCCATGTGCGGCGCATCCGCCCGGAGGCCGTCATTTCCGGCTGCCTGGTGCAGGCCATGGCCCCGGCGGGCTGCCTGGAAGTGGTGGTGTCCATGCGGCGCGACGACCAGTTCGGGCCGCTTCTGATGTTCGGCCTGGGCGGCATCCACTCGGAGATCCTGAAAGATGTGTCGCACCACCTGATTCCCTTGAGTCGCGACGAGGCTTTTGGCATGATCCGCTCCATCCGCTCCTATCTGCTGCTCAAGGGCGTGGACGGGGAGCCTGCCGTGAATTTCCGCGCCCTGGAGGACGTGCTGCTGGCCCTGGCGGCCCTGGCGCAGGATTTTCCGCAGGTGTACGAGGCGGAGCTGAACCCTGTTCTTGTGAACCATGAGGGCGCGCTGGTGGCAGAGGCGCGCCTGACTTTGCGCGGTTGATCCCGTCCGTCGGATTCCGTACGGTTGATCCCGCCCATGTGAAAGACCCGCACCGGCAAGCGCCTGCAAGGCGCGAGCAAGGAGGAATAAATGGCAGTTGGCGTGTATATCGGCTCCACCACGGGCTATTCGGGCAAGAACCTCATCGCCATGTCCTTGGGCCTGCGCTTCAAGAAGCTGGGGCTCAAGGTGGGCTACATGAAGCCCGTGGGCGCCGTTCCCCGCAAGGAAGACGGCAAGCCCGGCGACGAGGACGCCATGTTCCTGCAGGAGGTCCTCGGCCTGCGCCAGGATCCCTCCCTGGTGACCCCGGTGGTTGTGAATCGCGACTTCACGCGCCGGGCCTTCAGCGAGGACATCGGCGACCTGATGCCGGGCATTGTGGAGGCCTACGGCAAGCTCGCCGAGGGCAAGGACGTAATGATCATCGCCGGTTCGGGCAACTTCCTGGGCTCCGGCACCTACTGCGGCCTGGACGGCGTGAGCGTTTCCCGCGCCCTGGGCGCCAAGACCGTGGTCATCGACCGCTACTCCAACGAACTCAAGTACGACTATCTGTTGCGCTGCCGCGAGGCCCTGGGCGACGACCTGGCCGGGGTCATCCTGAACGACATTCCGGAGCATTACAGGCCTGAGGTGGACGAGCTGCTTGTGCCCTTCTTCCGCCGCAAGGGCGTCGATGTGCTGGGCGTCATCGCCTCGGACCCCATCATGAGCGCCATCAAGGTGGGCGACCTGGCCGAGCGCCTGGGCGGCAAGGTCATCAGCGCCCACCACAAGGCCGACCGCGTGGTGGAGAACTTCCTCATCGGCACCATGCAGGTGGAGAACTTCCTGGCCCACTTCATGCGTCACAAGAATTCGGCCATCATCGTCGGCGGCGACCGCTCCGACGTGCAGCTGGTGGCCCTTGAGGGCAGCTGCCCCTGCCTCATCCTTACCGGCAACCTGCACCCCAACGACATCATCCTCACCCGCTCCGAGGTGCTCCAGACGCCCATCATCATGGTGCGCGAGGACACCTTCTCCGTGGCCAAGAAGATGGAGAACATCCTCTCGCGCCACAAACTGCGCGACATGATCAAGGTCAACCACGGCGTGCGCCTGGTGGCCGATGCGCTCGATTTCGAGCTGTTGCGCCAGCGTCTCGGCATGGAGTGACGCGCAAGGCTTTTTCGTGTAAGCTCAACAAATGCGGCTGAGTGACTCTGGCCTGACCCTCCAGGCTGAACAGGGCACAGCGCCGCACGCGCCGCTCCTTCCTTCAGGGAGCGCCGCGCCACGACACCACACAGGAGATCCAATGCGATACAGCTCCCTGCTGAAAAAGACCGCCGCACCGTGCGCCGCCGTGCTTGTGGCCGCCCTATGGCTCATGCCCGCCCTGGCCCAGGATTCCCTTTCCCGGCTGAAAGATCCCGCCTTCCCCGAACACCGCCCCATGTCCGTGCCCTTCAAGCACAACGAACACAATGAAAAGGCCCAGCTCAAGGATTGTTCCGTCTGCCACCACGCCATCGACCCCCAGGGCCGGCGCATTCCGGGCGTTTCCGCCACGCAGCGCCGCTGCGCGGAATGCCACAAGGACCGGCCGACGCCCAATGACCACGCCCCGGCCCTGATGATGGCCTACCATAAGCTTTGCCAGGACTGTCACAACGTCCAGGGCAAGGGGCCGGTGAAGTGCAGCCAGTGCCACGTGAAGGAGCCCGCCTAGCACTCCTTTGGCCGCGGCTCCAGCGCTTGTGGAAATGAAAAGGCCGGGTCTCCCCGGCCTTTTTTTTGTTGCGTGCGCTTTACCGCGTCACTTTCCGCGCCGGATGTTGTACACGGCCCGGCCCACGGCCACATGCCGGGCCGGATCGTCCGCGCTCCAGAGCACCACGTGCGCGTTGCCCACGCGGTTGCCAAGCAGGCGCACCTCGGCCTCGGCATACAGGTCCTTGGCCCCGGCAGGGCGCAAGTAGTCCACGGAAAGGTCGATGGTGGCGATGCGGTCCTCTAGGTGGCAGCTGGTCCACACGGCGAAGCCGCCGGTAACGTCCACAAGGGTGGAGAGCACGCCTCCATGCAGGGCAGGCCGGCGCGGGTCGCCCACCAGTTCCGGCTTGAAGGGGATGCACAGCTTCACGCGTCCCTCTGAAAGCTCCACCACCTTGATGCCCAGCCATTTGTTGAAGGGCAGGCCGTTCTCGATGATATCCTGCAGTTTCTCGAAGTCCATGCCCGGCCCCTAGAGGATGTAGCGCGAGAGGTCGCGGTTCTCCACGATTTCTGTCAACTGGCCGCGCACATAGTCGCGGTCGATCACCACGCTCTGGCCGCCCTTGTCAGAGGCCTCGAAGGACAGCTCGGCCAGGATCTTCTCCATGATGGTGTACAGCCTGCGGGCGCCGATGTTCTCGGCCTCCTCGTTTATGCGCTGGGCCGTGGCCGCGATTTCGTGCAGGGCATCGTCAGTGAAGGTGAGCGAAAGGCCTTCCGTTCCGAGCAGGGCGGAGTACTGCACCGTGAGGGCGTTCTGCGGCTCGGTCAAGATGCGGTAAAACTCGTCCGCCCCAAGGGCGGAGAGCTCCACGCGAAGGGGGAAGCGTCCCTGAAGTTCGGGGATGAGGTCGCTGGGCTTGGCGTAATGGAAGGCCCCGGCGGCGATGAACAGGATGTGGTCGGTTTTGACCATGCCGTATTTGGTGTTCACCACGCAGCCTTCGACAACGGGCAGGAGGTCGCGCTGCACGCCTTCCCTCGAGACATCGGGCCCACCGTGGTCTTGCCTGCTGGCGATCTTGTCCAGCTCGTCCAGGAAGATGATGCCCGACTGCTCGACCCGCTCGCGGGCGATGTCCTGCACCTTGTCCATGTCGATGAGCTTGTCCGATTCCTCCTGCACCAGGGCGGCGAAGGCGTCCTTGACCTTCATCTTGCGCAGCTTCTTCTTCTGCGGGAAGAAGCGGCCCAGCATGTCCTGCACCTGGCCGCCCATGTCCTCCATGCCGGGCATGCCCATGATGGACACGCCCGAGCCTTCCTGGGTGGCCACCTCAAGCTCCACCAAGCGTTCGTCGAGCTTGCCCTCGCGCCAGAGTTGGCGGAACTTCTCCCGCGTGCTCTCGTTGGCCGTGGCAACGTGCTCCGCGGGTTGCGGCGCGGCCGGGTCGGGAATGGGGGTGAAGGAGTAGCCGCCGGGCTGCGGCGTGCTTCCGGGCAGCAGCAGGTCGAGCAGACGGTCCTCGGCGTGTCCTTCGGCGCGCACGCGCACCTTTTCCCGCTCCTCGGTCCGCACCATGGTAATGCCGATCTCCATGAGGTCGCGGATCATGGACTCCACGTCGCGGCCCACGTAGCCCACCTCGGTGAACTTCGTGGCCTCAACCTTGTGAAAGGGGCTTTTGGCCAGCTTGGCCAGCCTGCGGGCGATCTCGGTCTTGCCCACGCCCGTGGGGCCCATCATGATGATGTTCTTGGGCGCGATCTCCTCGCGCAGTTCGGGGTCGAGCTTCTGCCTGCGCCAGCGGTTGCGCATGGCGATAGCCACCATGCGCTTGGCCTCGGCCTGGCCCACCACGTACTTGTTCAGTTCGGAGACGATTTCGCGCGGGGTGAGGGAGCTCATTTGGCCTCCCGTTCCCTGGTTTCCAGGGTGATGTTCTCGTTGGTGAACACGCAGAGCTCGGCCGCGATCTTCATGGCGGCAAGGGCGATGTCCTTGGCGGGCATGGACGTGTGGCGCTTGAGGGCGCGCGCTGCGGCCAGGGCGTAAGACCCGCCGGAGCCGATGGCCGCCATGCCGTCGTCGGGCTCGATGACGTCGCCCGTGCCGGTGATGAGCAGGATGGTTTCGGCATCGGCCGCCAGGATCATGGCCTCCAGCCTGCGCAGGTACTTGTCCTTGCGCCAGTCCTTGGCCAGCTCCACCGCGGCGCGGGTGAGGTTGCCGGAATGGGATTCGAGCTTCTTTTCGAAGCGTTCGAAGAGGGTGAAGGCGTCGGCCGTGGCTCCGGCGAAGCCCACCATGACCCGGCCCTTGTAGATGGTGCGGACCTTCTTGGCCGTGTGCTTCATGGCGATGCTCTGGCCCAGGGTCACCTGGCCGTCGCCGGCCATGGCCGTGCCTTCCTCGCTGCGCACCGCGAGTATTGTGGTGCCGTGAATATCCATGTTCGCTCCTTGTGGTCTAGGGAACCTGCGGCGGGCCGAAAAGCGCTTCGGCCTGGCCGCGCCAGAAATCATGGGCCTGCGCCCCGTGCAGCCACAGGGCGGTCTCGTGCACCAGACCTTGTTCGAGGCCTGCTCGCAGTTCGGAAAGGGCAAGGGGGGCGGCCAGGGCGAGGGGATAGCCGTAGGAACCGCAACTGATGGCCGGGAAGGAGATGCTCTGCAGGCCGTTTTCCCGGCCCAGAAGCAGGCTTTGGGCATAGGCCGAGCGCAGAAGTTTTTCTTCGCCCTGGTCCCCGCCGCGCCAGATGGGCCCCACGGTGTGGATGACAAAGCGCGCTGCGAGGCGAAAGCCCGGAGTGATGACCGCCTGGCCCGCAGGCAGGCTGCCGATTTGTGCCACCAAGCCCCGGCAGGCGGCGAGGAGCTCCGGCCCGGCCGCGCGGTGGATGGCTCCATCCACGCCGCCGCCGCCAAGCAGTCCGGAGTTGGCCGCGTTGACGATGGCGTCGGTTTTGGCCCGCGTCAGGTCGCCCTCGCAAATTTCAAGAGAGCCTTTGGCAAATGTCCAGATGGGCATGGCCGTCTCCCGCAGCGGCTAATCGTCGTCGTCGTCGCCGCTGGGATCGCTCCCGGGCTGGGCGTCCGGCGTGCCCAGGATCACGCGGCCCAGGCGCACGTCGTCGGCGATGCGCGCCTTGAGGGCTTCCAGGCTGTCGAACTTGCGCTCCGAGCGCAGGCGCTGCACGAACTGCAGGGAGATCCGCTGGCCGTAGATGCTGCGGTTGAAATCCAGGATGTGCGCCTCTAGGGTCAGGCCCGTGTCGCCGAAGGTGGGATTGTAGCCCACGTTGGCCACGGCCTGGCAGGTCTCGCCGTCCACTTCGGCCCACACGGCGTACACGCCGGGCTTGGGCAGCAGCGTGCCCTCCAGGCGCAGGTTGGCCGTGGGGAAGCCCAGTTTGGAGGCGCCGCGCTTCATGCCGTCCACCACCTCGCCTTCGACCTCGAAAAAACGGCCCAGAAGCGGGCGAGCGTCCCACACGTTGCCGGACTGGATGAGGTCGCGGATGCGCGTGGAGCTGACCACGGCGCCGCCCACGATGACCGGGTCCAGGCGCTCCACGCCGAAGCCCAACTGCCGCCCCAGGGCGGAGAGCAGCTCAAAGTTGCCCTTGCGGCCCTTGCCCATGGCGTAGTCGTAGCCGATGACCAACTCCTTCAGGTTCAGGCCTTCCACCAGGTAGCGACGCACGAACTCTTCGGGCTCCAGGGCCGCCATCTGCCGGGTGAACTCCAGCACCAGGGTCACGTTGGGCCCCTGCTGCTCGATGAACTTGAGGCGCTGGGCCGTGTTGGTGATGAAGGGCGGCGTCTTCTGCATCAGCACGGTCATGGGGTGCGGGTCGAAGGTGACGACCACGGAGATGAGCCCGCGCTTCTTGGCCTTGGCGCAGGTGCGCGCCATGAGGCGCTGGTGCCCCAGGTGGACGCCGTCGAAGTTGCCGATGGTGACGCAGGAGCCGGAAATGGTCTCGTGAAGCTCGTCGATGGTGCGTGCGGCGATCATGTGCGTGTGCGGTATCCTTAGTGCTGTGCGTGAGGTGCTGTGCGTGGGCTGACGCGTTGGCCGCGTTATTTGAGCCCGAAGCGCTGGAGCCGGGAAGCGCCGCCGGGCCGGCCTCCGCCCTTGTTGCCGCCGTCCTTGCCGCCTTCCTTGTTCGGGTCGCCCGGTCCGGCCACGACCCTTTCAAGCTCTTCCAGCTGGCGCTTCTGCTCGTCGGTCACGGCGAGGGGCCTGGCCTTGGACAGATGGAATTCGGCCTTCTGCTTGTCGCGGCCGTAGTGGGAGGAATAGCTGAGCTGCACGTGGGCGCCAAAGATGTCTCCGCTCTCGCCCTTGATGCGCCCGAGGTGGTAGCGCACTTCGGCGTCCTGCGGCACCTCGCGCACCACGCGCTCCATGAGGGTGATGGCGCCGGAGTAGTCCTTGCGCTCGGCCATGATGCGCGCGGTGAAGAACATGCTCATGGCGTCGCGCGGGTTCAGGATGGCGGCCTTTTGGAGCAGGGGCGCGGCCTTGTTCATGTTGCCCTGGTTGAAGAAGAACATGCCCGCCTCGCGCAGCACCAGCGGATCGTCGGCTCCGCAGGCCAGGGCGGTGGTGAAGGCCTGGTCGGCCTGCTGCTGGCGCTTCAGGCGGTCAAGGACGATGCCCCGGCCGGCCTGGTCCAGGCAGGACATCTCGGCCTTGGGCTTGCTGTCGTAGTAGGCCAGCGCAGTCTCGGGCGAGGTCATGCGCGCGCGCAGGATGGTCTGCACCCGCAGGAAGCGGTCGCGCTCGAATTCGCGTCGGATGACATCGGCCGGCATGAGCTTGATGCGGTCGCGCAGGTAGCCGATGCGCTCGTCCAGCCCGGGGTGGGTGGAGAGGTAGGAGGGGATGTTGTCCCCGCTCATGAACCAGCGCTTCTTGTTCATGATTTCGAAGGTCTGCGGCATGGCGTTGGGATTATACCCGGACTTGATGAGGTAGTTGAGGCCCACGTGGTCGGCCTCGCGCTCGTTCTCGCGCGTGTACATGAGGAAGGCCGACTGGGCCCCGGCCATGGAGCCGAAGGTGAGGGCCTTGCCCACGTTTGCGCCGCTGGTGCCGCCGCCGGAGCCCAGCAGCACGCCCGCCACCATGCCGGTGATGGAGGCGATGTTCAGGTACTTCATCTGCTCCATGCGCTTGGCCACGTGGCGCTCGGTGACGTGGCCAAGCTCGTGGCCGATGACCGCGGCAAGCTCATCCTCGTTCTCCACGCCCAGGATGAGCCCGGTGAAGATGTAGATGTAGCCGCCGGGAATGGCGAAGGCGTTCATGGCGTTGTTGCCCACCACGGCGCTCTTGATGGGATAGGGCTGGGCCGGCAGGGCCTTGACCACGCGGTCCACCACGCCCTTGACGTAGATGACGACCTCGGGATCGTCCACGAAGCTCATCTGCGCGCGGATGGTGTCGTCGAACTTTTTGCCCATGTCGATTTCATCGCCCACGGTGATGGAGCCGAAGGCCGCGGCCTGCGACGGGGTGGCGAGGACCGCTGCGATGGAGACGAGGGCGATGAGCCGGAAGAGGGGCTTGAAGCTGTGTGTCATGCGCTCATCCAGGTGTTGCGGTTGCCGGACAGTGCGGCAGCCATGACCTCAATGCTCTAGCACAGGTCGGCAAAAGAAAAAAGGATGCGCACGGGGCGCATCCTTTTTGGAATATCAAGCCGGAACAAGAGGTTACTTGTTCATGATGTTCAGGAACTCGTTGTTGTTTTTGGTCTTGCGCATCTTGTCCAGCAGGAACTCCATGGAGTCGATGGAGTTCATGGGCGAGAGCACCTTGCGCAGAATCCACACGCGGTTCAGCACTTCCTCGTCGAGGAGCAGCTCTTCCTTGCGGGTGCCGGAGCGGTTGATGTCGATGGCCGGGAACACGCGCTTCTCGGAGAGGTGGCGGTCCAGGTAGATCTCCATGTTGCCGGTGCCCTTGAATTCCTCGAAGATGACCTCGTCCATGCGCGAGCCGGTGTCGATGAGGGCGGTGGCGATGATGGTCAGGCTGCCGCCGGATTCGATGTTGCGCGCGGCGCCGAAGAAGCGCTTGGGGCGCTGCATGGCGTTGGCGTCCAGGCCGCCGGAGAGCACGCGGCCCGAGGACGGCGTGACGGCGTTGTAGGCGCGGCCCAGGCGGGTGATGGAGTCGAGCAGGATGACCACGTCGCGCTTGCGTTCCACCAGGCGCTTGGCCTTCTCAAGCACCATCTCCGTCACCTGCACGTGGCGGGTGGGCGGCTCGTCGAAGGTGGAGCTGATGACCTCGGCGCGCACGGTGCGCTCCATGTCGGTCACTTCCTCGGGCCGCTCGTCGATGAGCAGCACGATGAGGTACACTTCCGGGTGATTGGCGTTGATGGAGTTGGCGATGGTCTGGAGCATCATGGTCTTGCCGGTGCGCGGCGGGGCCACGATGAGGCCGCGCTGGCCGCGGCCGATGGGCGAGAGCAGGTCGATGACGCGGGAGCCGTAGTTCTCCGCACCGTTTTCCATGACGAAGCGCTTTTCAGGGTAGAGCGGGGTCAGGTTGTCGAAAAGCACCAGATGCTTGCTGGCCTCGGGCGGTTCGAAGCCGATCTCGCTGACCTTGAGCAGGGCGAAATAGCGCTCGCCCTCTTTGGGCGGACGGATCTGGCCGGAGATGACGTCGCCCTTGCGCAGGCCGAAGCGGCGGATCTGCGAGGGGGAGATGTAGATGTCGTCCGGGCCGGGCATGTAGGAATAAAGGGGGGAACGCAGGAAGCCGAAGCCGTCGGGCAGGATCTCGAGCACGCCTTCGCCGAAGATCTGGCCGTTCTGCGAGGCGCATTCCTGCAGCAGGGCGAAGATCAGTTCCTGCTTGCGCAGGTTGCTCGGATTCTCGATCTTGAAGTTGTTGGCCAACTCCATGAGCTCCGGCATGCTCTTCTGCTTCAGATCGGTGAGGTTCAGCTTGTTTTCCGAGGTGGAGATGTACTCCTCCTCGACGTAGTCCTGCATGCGGTCCTGTTCGCGTTCCTGCACGCCGCCCTGATTGCCGCCGCCTTGGTTGCCGCGCATCTGGTTGCCACGGTCCTGGTTGCCGCGCTCCTGGTGCTGACGCGGGGCACGCTCCTGCCGTTCGGAACGGTCGGAGTGCTCTGCGCGGGCCGGGCGGTCTGAACGGTCTTGGGAACGGTCCTGGGAACGACTCTTGTGGGGCTGATTGGGGTGTTTTTCGCGGGGCATTGAAAGCCTCACGCTCCGTGGGATAAGGGTTATGGAAGGTGTGCGCCTCACGCCGAGGGCTTCAAGTCGGAAAATCGCAGTGTCAGGTGGTTGCGCGGCTGGCGTCCAGCATCCAGGCTCTGAACAGTGCAGGGCATGGTGGGGCATATTCCGTGTTTGTACCAGCGGGAACGGGTATCCGAGCGGTATTCTGCCTGTTGCGGAAGGGAAATATGCCGCGCGATCGCGCTGAAACTAGCGCCTACCTGAAAGGAATGGAGTTGACAAGGGGGCTATTTGGCTTTTTGCAACTTTTCCTGCTGTTTCATAATGACATCTGCAAACATTTCATTGATGTCCGCCTTGACCTCGGCCTGGTCGCGGCCGAGTGAATAGGCCAGCTCCATGGACACCAAGGTCATGGCTTGCTCCAGCAGACGGCGCTCGCCAAAGGAGAGCTCCTTGTCCATGCCGATGAGGTACAGCTCCTTGAGCACATAGGCCACGTCGGCCAGGTCCACGCTCTTGAGCTTTTCGGAGTACTCGCGGTAGCGGCGGTTCCAGTTCTGCCCGGTGTATCCGGTGAAGCCGGACCGGTCCTTCAGGGAATCGAAGACTTCCTGCCCGCTTTCCAGGCTGCACACATGGCGCAGCCCCACATTGTGGGCGTTTTTCACCGGCACCATGAGGGTGACGGAGTTGCTCAGGATGCGGACGATATAATAATCCGCGCGAGCTCCGCCTATCTCTTGGCTGTCGATGCGTTCAATGCGGCCAACCCCTTGTGCAGGGTAAACCACCAACTCGTTGATTTGAAACACTCAAGCTCCTTCCACGTGGGGGGAATACAATTCCGGTGAATGTTCACACTACCCCAATGCGCCGGGAGTGTCCATCTTCTCGGCAGGCGCTGGGGGCTCGGGCAGGCGGAAAGCGTTCAGCATCTGCACGGCCTCGGCCTGGCCCCGCCGGAAGAGCAGAGTAAGCCCTTTCAGAGCCGCCTGGCACACCGCCGTGACGGCCGAAAATTCCGTTTCAGCAAAACTCTCAAGAACGTATTTGGCAACATCGGCCGAATACTGCGGGCGTCCGATGCCCAGGCGCAGGCGCAGAAAATCCTCGCTGCCCGTGTGCTCGACTATGGACTCGATGCCGCGGTGGCCGTTGCTGCCGCCGCCGCGCTTGAGCTTCATGCGCCCCAGGGGCAGGTCCAGCTCGTCGTGCAGCACCACCACGCTTGCCGGGGAGATGCCGTGCCGACCCATGATCTTCGCCGCCGCCCGTCCGGACAGGTTCATGAAGGTCTGCGGCCGGGTCAGCAGGCAGCTCACCCCGCCCAGGGTCAGGGAATACAGTTCAAAATCGCCGCCCGCCTGCAGGGTCGTCAGGTGCATGCTCTTGCGCCCGGCGGCCTGCTCGAGGATGGCTTGGGCCACCATGAACCCGAAGTTGTGCCGGGTGCGTTCGTACTGTGGGCCCGGATTGCCCAGGGCGATGATGAGGGGAGTGGTGTCCATGGGGGTCCCATGCCGCCGCAGTGGCGCAGACGACTGGAATTATAAGCCAGAAAAGGCGGGGGAGCCTGGGCCCCCCCGCCGTCATGACCGGCCTGGGCCGGAAATCAATCCAGCTGGTCGAACTACTTCGCGTCGCCGGGCTTGGCCTCTTCGGCCTCAACGGCGATGACGCCGACCACGGAATAGCTCTCGTCGAACACAGCGCGCACGCCAGCGGGCATTTTCACGTCGCCGATGTGCAGGTTCACGCCGATGTCCAGGTCGGTGACGTCGATGACGATCTTCTCGGGCACGTCGAGGGGCTTGCAGATGACCTCGATGCTGTCGCGGAAGACTTCAAGCTGGCCACCCATGATGATGCCCTTGGCCTTGCCTTCCACAACGACGCGCACGTCGACCTTGATGTCGCGGTCGAGATCGACGCCGTAGAAGTCGACGTGGATCGGGGTCGACTTGATGGGGTCGTACTGCACGCTCTTGAAGAGGGAGGGCAGGGTCGAGGTCTTGCCGTCCTGCTCGATCTCCAGGTTGAACACGCGGGAGCTGCCGAGCTTGGCGTGCAGCTTGGTCAGGGGCAGCATCTCCACCAGCACGGCGATGTTGTCGCCCTGCTGATTGTAGTAGATGCCGGGCACCATGTTCGTGGTGCGAATGCGGCGGCAGGGGCCTTTGCCTTTTTCGGCGCGGGGGCGCACAGGAAGCATCATCAGTTCAGCCATGGTCGTCTCCTTTCTCAAGCGGGCTTAAGTACCGCCAGAAATTTTGTTTATACGAAAAGAACGCTGACGGAGGTTTCTCCGTGGACGTTCATGATGGCCCTGGCCAGGAGTTCGGCCACGGACAGCACCTGAATCTTCTGGCACGTCCGCTTGCGGGCGTCCAGGGGGATGGTGTCCGTCACCAGTATCTGCGAAAATACGGATTTGTCCAGGCGTTCGATGGCCGGACCGGAAAGCACGGGGTGGGTGGCGCAGGCCAGGATCTTCTTGGCGCCGTTGTCGGCCAGGACCTGGCCGGCTGCGCACATGGTGCCTGCGGTGTCGACCATGTCGTCCAGCACGATGGCCGTCTTGCCCTGAACCGAGCCGATGAGGTGCATGGCCTTGGCCTGGTTGGGTGCGTCGCGGCGCTTGTCCACGATGGCCAGCCCGGCGTCCATGCGCTTGGCGTAGGCGCGGGCGCGCTCAACACCGCCGGCGTCGGGCGAGACCACCACGATCTCGTCGCCGAGGTCGCGGAAGTAGTCCAGGAAGACCGGCGCGGCGAAGAGGTTGTCCACGGGGCAGTTGAAGAAGCCCTGGATCTGTCCGGCGTGCAGGTCGATGGTCATGAGCCGGTGCATGCCCGCGACGGACAGGAAGTCGGCCACCAGCTTGGCGCTGATGGGCACGCGGGGCACGACCTTCCGGTCCTGGCGCGCATAGCCGTAGTAGGGCACCACGGCGGTGATGCGCCGGGCGCTCGCGCGCTTGAGGGCGTCGATGAGCAGGCACAGCTCCATGAGGTGGAAATTCACGGGGGAGCTGGTGGGCTGCACCACGAACACGTCATCGCCGCGCACGTTGTCCCCGATCTCAATGCGGATCTCGCCGTCGCTGAACTGCTCGCGCAGCACGGGGGTGAGACGGCATCCGAGGTGCCCACAAATAGACTCGGCCAAATCAACGTTGGCCGAACCGCTCAAAATCTTCAGGTCGCTAGTGCCAGACATTTTGCTTTCCTTCGCGTGCAATGGCTGGGGTGGAAGGACTCGAACCCTCGAATAACGGGACCAAAACCCGTCGCCTTACCGCTTGGCAACACCCCAGTGTCTCTGGGTCTCCACATGGACGGGCACACCATCTTGCCGCAACGCTTCCGCAGCTTCTCGCGCCAGGCGGCTGTCCCGGAACAGGGAGGCAATCCCCGCTCCACTTCCGCTCATAACCGCGCTGACCGCTCCAAGCCGGAGCAGCTGCTCCTTGATTGCGCGCAACGCAGCGTGGACCGGAAAGACGACGACCTCGAAGTCGTTCCGGGCCACCACGGGCGAAAGGGAAACACGTCTCTTATTCGCCGTTGTGGTGCTTGTCAAGCAATCCGGCCTGCTCCGGGCAGGGTTTTTCAGCGTCTCGCACCGGTCCCAGGCCTGGTAGGCCCAGGGGGTGGAGACATGCACCTGCGGCAGGGCCAGGACCAGGATGAAAGGCGAAAGGTCAAGCTCCACCGGGGTGAGCACTTCGCCGATGCCTTCGGCCACGGCCGGGCCGGAGAGCAGGAAAAAGGTAACGTCCGCGCCGAGCTTCGCCGCCAGGGCGTTCAGGCCCGCTGGGCCCAGGGCCCTTGGGCCGGCCTTACCCTCCAGCCAGCGCAGCATGGTGGCCGCGTCGCTGCTGCCCCCCCCAAGGCCCGCACCGGTTGGGATGCGCTTCACCAGGTTCACGTGGACGTCCGGCGCGAAGCCAGTGGCCTCGGCATAGGCCCGCCAGGCCCGGAACACGAGGTTCTTCTCCTCCGGGCAGCCGGGCAGAAGCGGTTCCACGCGGCAGCCGGCGCCGGGCGCGCCTTCGGCTATCTCCAGCGTGTCGGCCAGGCCGGGCACGGGCACGAACAGGCTTTCAATGGTGTGGTAGCCGTCCTCGCGCCTGCCGGTGATGAACAGGGAAAGGTTGATCTTGGCCGGAGCCTGGAGGGTTTCGGGCATGGCGTGGGGAGGGTTACAGGGTGGGGGAGCCTTTGCCCCCCCACCTCTGCACGGAATGCTATTTCTTGTCCAGCGGGATTGCCCGCAGCAGGTTGTGCCCCTGGCGCTTCAGGAGCAGCATGACCAGGCCCTTCTGCTTGGAGTCGGACACGACGGCCTTGAGCTGTTCCGTGGTGTTCACGGGGTGTTGGTTGGCTTCAATGATGACGTCGCCGGGCAGGATGTCCACCTGGGCGGCCTGGCTACCGGACTGGATCTCCATGATCACTAGGCCCTGGGGCTTCTGCAGGCCAAGGGCCTGGGCCTCCTCGGCACCTTCCACGGGGCGGATGGAGAGCCCCAGCAGCGTGGCCGAAGCCTTGCTCTTGGGGCTCTTGTCCTGCTGCTCGGCCACGAAGTTGGGCTTGCGCTCGCCGAGGGTGATGGTCAGGTCGAGGGTGCGGTTCTGCCGCCACACGCCGAGCTGGATCTTTTCGCCCGGGCGCAGGGAGGCAATGCGGGCGAGCAGGGCGTTGGGGTCGTCCACGGTCTGCCCGCCGACCTTGGTGATGACGTCGCCGATCTTGAGCCCGCCCTTGTCCGCGGGGTCGCCGGGAATCACATGGGCCACGAGCACGCCCTTGGTATCCTTCAGGCCCACGGCGCGGGCGGTGTTCTCGTCCAGTTCCTGCATGGTGATGCCGAGCCAGCCGCGCATGATCTTCTTGCCGCTCTTGAGCTGCTGAATGATCTTGTCGGCCATGCTGGCGGGCGTGGCGAACCCGATGCCCTGGCCGTTGGGCACGATGGCGGTGTTGATGCCCACAACCTTGCCGTCCATGTCGATGAGCGGGCCGCCGGAGTTGCCGGGGTTGATGCTGGCGTCGGTCTGCAGGAAGCTGTCAAAGGGCCCGGCGCCGATGTGTCGGCCCTTGGCGCTCACGATGCCAGCGGTGACGGTGTGCCCCAGGCCGAAGGGGTTGCCGATGGCCAGCACCCATTCGCCCACCTTGGTGGCGTCGGAGTTGCCGAACTCCAACACGGGCAGCCCGCCGCCGGCCTCGATCTTCAAGAGTTCCAGGTCCGTCTCCGGGTCGCGGCCGATGATCTTGGCGTCGTAAGGCTTGTCCCGCGTGAGCAGCTTGACCTTGATCTCGTCGGCCTCGGCCACCACGTGGTTGTTTGTGACGACGTAGCCGTCCTGGGAAATGATGAAGCCGGATCCCAGGGAACTCAGCTTTCTGGGCTGGGCGTCCTGCTGGCCGAACTGCTTCTCGAACTGCTCGAAGAACTCGCGCAGGGGATGGTTCTTTGGCGCGTTCTTGAACAGCTCCTGCATCTGGGAGCCGCGGCTGGGAACATTTTTCGTGGTGCTTATGTTGACTACGGCCTTGCCCGCGCGTTCGGCCAAGTCCGTGAAGTCCGGCAGCCCGGCCTTGGCGAGGCCGACCCCGGGCAGGGCCAGCAGGGTAAGAAGGGTAGTCAGGGCCAGGATACGTTTCATAGGGGGATACCTCCGTATGCCGCCGCCACCCCGGCGGTGTTTGGCAAACTATAGGCCCGAATGCGGATTTGTAAAGACATCCCCCGCCCAGGGCCCTGCGCCCATATTCAACTTGAACGGCGCCCGGGAATTGTGTAGGACTCCCTCTCCGGCGACCACAACGTGCCCTCGTAGCTCAGTCGGATAGAGCACAGGATTCCTAATCCTGGTGCCGCAGGTTCGATTCCTGCCGAGGGCACCACCTTTCCTTCCTCGCCAGCCCAGCGCATACGCTTCCAGCCTTTGCCGAGCGCGGCCTACGGAGTCTTGTGGACTTCTGCGCTGTGCGCTGGTAAGCTTTGGGCATGAAAACAATTACCGGTTCCCTGGTGCAGAGCGGCAAAGCCGCCCCCCGTCCCGTCTTCGTCTGCAGTTGCAAGAACGTGATGCAGGACTATCCTTTGGCCCCCGTCATTACCGTCACCTGCCCCAAGTGCGCGGCCACCAAGACCTTCCATGTGGTCGAGTTCGCGCCTGCCCGCTGGCGCATCAAGTAAGCCCCGGGCAACTCCCAGCCCTTGCCGAATCTGGCGCGCCCGCGCGCCGCAGCATGGCCGCACGGAACTTCCATGCGCCTTTCTTTTGATGCGAGCCACAACCGGGGTCGCGCATCGGTTCTGCCAGAGTAAGGGCCGGGCGGGCAAAGACAAAGCGCTGCGTTTGCCGTAGGGTGCGCAGCAGGCACAACACCCTTCAGGAGCCCCCATGCGCATCCTCGTCGACGCCGACGCCTGTCCCACCGTCATCAAGGAGATTCTGCTCCGCGCGGCGCTCAGGCTCAAGATAGAGACCACCCTTGTGGCGAACAAGACCTTGAACGTGCCGTCCTCGCCCTATCTTTCCACCCTCCGCGTGGGCCAGGGGTTCGACGTGGTGGACGACACCATCGCCGGGATGGTCCAGGCGGGCGATCTCGTCATCACGGCGGACATCCCCCTCGCAGCCAAGGTCATCGAACGGGGCGGCACGGGTCTCAATCCGCGCGGCGAGCTGTACACCAGCGAGAACATCGGCAGCAGGCTGACCATGCGCAACATGCTCGACGAACTGCGCAGCACTGGCGTCATGACCGGCGGCCCAGCGCCCTTGAGCCTGGCCGACAGGAACACCTTTGCCAACCAGTTGGACAGGTTCCTCACCGCCGCCCTGCGCCAGGGAGCTTGAAAAAGCCCGACAGATTCACCCGCCCATATTTCTCCTTCATTGCACGCCCGCCGGATTTCTCGTAGAAAGGATGCGCTGTTGCGCTGAAGGCGCAGGTGACAGCGGCCTCCCCCGGTGTCCGGGCGGGGCAGGCGACGAGCGTTGAGCTACGCAACAGGATGGAAACAATGAGTCAGACGAGCACGGCGTCTCAATCCCAATTAATGCAAAGCCTGCAAGAGCTGGGGCACGACCTGGCCACCCCTTCGCGCCTGCTGCCGGCCTTGAGTTCCGGCTTCGTCGTTGGCCTGCTTCTCATTGTCATCGAGCTTTCCCTGGCTGCGCTCATCTTTTCTGGACCGCTGTCGGGCCTTGCGCCAGCCGCCTCGGGCCTGACGCTGTTCGGCACCTTTGTCATGTGCATCGTGCTGGCCCTGGGCAGCGGCTTTCCTTCGGCCATCTGCGTGCCCGAGGACGCTTCCGCGGCCATCATGGCCTCCGTGGCCGCGGGGCTGGCCTCCGGCCTTTCCGCGAATGCCCTCGACCCGCGCGCCACCTTCGTCACCGTGGGCGCGGCCATGACCCTTTCCACCCTGGCCACGGGCGTGTTTTTTGTTCTTCTGGGCAAGTTTCGCCTGGGCAATCTCATCCGCTACATTCCGTTCCCGGTGGTGGCGGGATTTCTGGCGGGCGTGGGCTGGCTGCTCATCTCCGGCGGCTTCGGCATCATGGCGGGCGTTTCGCTCAGCTTCGCCGGACTGCCCAAGCTCATGGACCCGCAGCTCATTTCGCGCTGGCTGCCCGGGGTGGCCATGGCGGCGGCGCTCATGTTCGGCATGGCCCGTTGCAGCAGTCCCTTTATTCTGCCGCTGGTGCTGCTGGGTTCGCTCGTCTGCTTCGGCGGCTACCTGCTGGTTTCGGGCATGGACTTGGCCAGGGCCACGGAAAGCGGCCTGCTGCTGGGCGGCATGCCCAAGGGCGACATGCTTTGGCCCGTGTTCAGCCTGGCCGACCTGCCGCTCATCCAGTGGGGCGCACTGCTGCGGGAACTGCCGCAGCTTTTGACCATTCCCCTCGTCTCCGCCATCTCGTTTTTGCTCATCTCCAGCGGAATGGAGGCCGCGGCGCGGGTGGACCTGGACCTGAAGCGCGAGTTCTATGCGAACGCGCTGGCCAACTTTGCCGGCGGCTTCGGCGGCTCGCACGCGGGCTACACCGCACTCAGCTTCTCCCTGCTCGGCCCCATGACCGGCTCCAACTCGCGCCTGGTCGGCATCACCACCGGGCTTATCGCCGGCGTTGCGACATTCTTCGGCTCCACCGTGCTTGGGCTTTTCCCAAAGTTCATCCTTGGCGGCCTCACCCTGTTCATCGGCGTCAGCACCTTGTATGATTGGGGCATCGGTTCCCGCACAAAGATCACCCGGCTGGAGTTTGCGGTGGTCTGGGCCATTGTCTGCTCCATCGCTTTCTTCGGCTTTCTGGAAGGTGTGGGCGTGGGGCTCATGCTCGCCACCGTCGGGTTTGTCATCAAGTACAGCCGGGTGCCCGTGGTGCGCCAGGACACGGACGCGACGGAGCTTGCGAGCGCACGGCAGCGTTCCGTGCCGGACAGGCACCTTTTGCGCGGCCATGCGGCGCAAATCCGGGTGCTGCGCGTTTCCGGCTACCTGTTCTTCGGCTCGGCCAATTCCCTGAGCAGCACCGTCGCCGCGCATATGGAAGGCGCGCAGCCGCCGTCCTTCCTGCTGCTGGACTTCACCGAGGTGGATGGCTTTGATTCCTCGGCCGTGAACTGCTTCGTGCGCATGCTGCAACGCACCTCGGCCAAGGGCGCGCAGATGGTCTTTGCCGGAGCCCCGGAAAGCCTGGTGGAGCAGATGCGCCGCTCCGCACCGGAGGAAACGGGCAATTCGCTGTTTCTCTCGGATCTTGACCGGGCGTTGGAACGCTGCGAGGACGCCATCCTTGAGCGGGAGCATGCGCGGTTGGAGGAACGGAAGGATTCCGGCGGGCACGACCAGCTGTTTGACCTGGCCGTGGACGACATGTTGCTGAAGCTGGCGGAGGGTGAGCGCTTCGAGGCGCTTCTGGAGCGGTTGCAGCCCTGGCTTGAACAACGTTCGGCCCAGACTGGCGAAGTCATTTTGCGCCAGGGCGGGGCCATGACCGGGGTGTACCTGTTCCAGTCCGGCCAGGTGGAGGAGGTGCGGACCGCCGGAGCCGGCCTATCCACGAGGCTGCGCACCCTCGGACCCGGCAGCGTCGCGGGTCAGGCGAGCGTCGAGGGCGGCCTGCCAGCGCCTGCAGAGCTCACCGCCCTTGCGCCCAGCAGTTATGCCTTTCTTTCGCTGCAGGCGCTGCATGAGCTTGAGCAGGCGGATTCCCAAACCTCGCTGCTCTTTCACCGCGTCTATTCAAGCCTGCTGGAAGGGCGGCTGTACCAGGGCGGCCAGCGCCCGGAGAACGCACCCGGCTCGTGAGTGCGCAAGGGGAGGGCCCTGGGCCCGCCATCCTCATCCCCCAAACGGATATTCTGATTTTTGACCCGCGACCGCGGCGGGCTTTCCGACGTGCTATGCGCCGCTGCGGGGAACAGGCGCGGTCAGGGCGCGCAGGATGGGCTCAGAGGCCGTTTTGCTGCGCAGCACGGTGAGCGTCGGCAAGGAGAAGGCCAGCAGTCCGTCGCGCACGGACAGGGTCCCCACGGCCGAGTCGCGCCGTGCGGTGAAGGGCAGCTCGTCCGGCCCGCGCTGGCACTTGCAGTTGATGTTCACGCGGCTCACGAGGTTGTGCAGGCGGCGGGACAACTCGGCCAGCTGTCCGGGGTCGCTGCCGAAGACGCTGGCCTGTTGCCCGTAGCTTGAGGCCGCGATGGCGCGCAGCGCCTCCAGCGGATCGTCGAACAGCGCCACGGGTGCGATGGGGCCGAACTGCTCCTCGTGGAATACGCGCATGTCTGGGGTCACCGGGAACAGCACGGACGGGGCGAAGAAGGTTTCGCCCCCTGCCCCGGCAACCGGCCCGCCGTCCTGGATCAGTTCCTGCGCTCCCTTGGCCAGGGCATCCGCGCGCAGGGACTGCAGGAACTGCGGTTTGCCGGGCTCGGGCAGGGGGGTGATGTTCACGCCCGGCTCCCAGGGCAGGCCGCAATGCAGTTCCGCCACGGCAGTGCCAAAGCGCTCCAGGAAGGCATCCTTCAGCTGCCGGGCCACAAAGATGAGCTTGATGGCAGTGCAGCGCTGGCCGTTGAAGCCGAAGCAGCCGCGCAGTACCTCCGGCACGGCAACGTCCAGGTCTGCGTCGGGCAGGATGATGGCCGCGTTCTTGGCCTCCAGCCCCAGCACGCAGCGCAGGCGGCCCGGGTGCGGGTGCAGGGCGCGCATGGCCTCGGCCGCGCGGCTGGTGCCGATGAAGGCCAGTGCGTCGATGAGCCCGGAGGTCATGATGGGCGTCACGGTCTCTATGCCGCCGGAAAGGATGTTCACCACCCCGCGCGGGAAGGCCTTGTGAAAGCAGTCCATGAGCGGGAAGAACAGGAGCCTGCCGATGCGCGGCAGCTTCACAACCGCCGTGTTGCCCATGAGCAGCGCCGGAATGAGCGTGGCCAGGGTTTCGTTCAGGGGAAAGTTGAAGGGTCCCATGCAGAGCACCACGCCAAAGGGCGACTGCGCGGTGTGGGCGTCCATGCCTCCGACGTGCACAGGCTGCGCGGTCTGAGTCAGCATGCGGCGCAGCTCGGCCAGGGTGTCGTCGATGTACTCGATGGTGCGGTCGAATTCCTGCTCGGACTCCTTGCGCGACTTGCAGATCTCCCAGACCATGAGCCGCACGATTTCGGTGCGCTTGGCGCGCATGCGGCGGCAGAAGTCCTCCACACAGGCCATGCGGGCCTCTGGCGGCAGGTTGGGCCAGGAGCCCAGGCCCTTGTCCCAAGCCTGGCTTGCCGCGCGCAGGGCTTCTTCGCCCACGTGCCCGTCGTGGATGGGGCAGGCGCCCAGGAGCTGCCGTTTGGGGCCAGCGGCGTCATCCATGAAGACCGGCGAGAAAATCTCCTGCATGGGGCCGTCCCAGTCGCGCAGCTCGCCATCCAGCAGATACTGCCGGAACGTGGCCGGCCCGGAGAGAGCGAGCTCGTCTGGAATGGCATCGGGCCGGGCCAGCAGGCGAGGGGGCTGTATCGCCATGTCGGGTGATCCTTCGTGTTGTGCCGTGCGCTGCGGGGGAGCTGGCGCAGCGGCCCGGCCTGCCGCTGGGGCAAGCCGGGCCGAGTGCCGGAAACCAACAGTTTTTAGATGACTGCCACGGCCTCGATTTCGACCATGAAGCAGGCATCGACCAAGCGTGAGACCTCGACGATGGTGGTGGCCGGGCGCACGTCGCCGAACACGGAACCGTGGGCTTTGGCGATGTCGTCGAACTTGCTGGCGTCGGTGACGAAGATGCGCGTGCGCACCACGTCCTTCATGCCCGCGCCGGCTTGGGCAAGGGCGGCCTCGATGATCTCCAGGGCACGCTTGGCCTGGCCGTACATGTCCGGGGCCACGGAACCGTCGGCCTCGACCCCGCAGGTACCGGAGACATAGATGGTGTTTCCGGCCACGACGGCGCGGGAATAGCCGAGGAGCGGCTCCCACTTGGAGCCGGAGGAAATGAGTGTTTTCTGGGTCATGGATCGTCTCCCGGTGCTTGAAGGTTGCGCTGCCTGGGCAGGCTATGTGCCAGACTTTGCCCCGGAGCGGAAGCCCCGGCGCCCCCCTTGAGTCAGGCCTGCCAGCGGAAGCGGAACAGACAGGCCGGAGCGCCTCCGGAGATCACTTCCGGGCGGTCCAGAAGCAGTTTCGACGAATAGCCTTCGGCAAAGGCCGCATCGCGCCGACAGGACAGGGTGGCGTGCAGGGCATTTGGCAGGCCCATTTGCGCGTACATTTCCATATATCCGCAGCGCACCACGCGGAAAGACAGCGTGTCCGGCCCCTGTTCGACATCCTCGATGCCGAGCGCGCCTGCGGCCTGCCAGAGGTCGAGCACGGCGGAGAAGTGCGCCAGGCTGGGCGTGCCGCCAGGAGCCTTGGCCGCGAAGGCTTGGCCCGCCTCGTAAGCGGCCTGGTCGATGGCGGCGTTCAAAATTTCAAGGGCCGCGGCCTCGCCCAGGCGGGGCAGGGCGGCCGAATAGATGCGAAAGGTCAGTTCAGCCTCGATGGCGCGCCGTGATTTCAGGGGGATGGAACTCAAATCCGGGGTCATGCAGCCTCCGTTGCATTTGCCTGCGTCTTCACCTACTCTCGCGCCGGGCAAAGGCCCAACGTCACTTAAACATGGAGCATGCAATGCGCATTGGCAAGAGTCTCATCGTGTTCGCGGCGCTTTTGGCCCTGCTGCTGCCTGCGGCGGCCCAGGCCAACAAGCTCACCGACGCCATCCAGAAACGCTACGATTCCTTGAGCTCGTTCCAGACCGACTTCCAGCAGGAGCTGACCAACGCCGCCAGCGGCAGCGTGGAGAAGCGCAGCGGCAAGATCTGGTTCAAGCAGTCCCTTGTGCGCTGGGAAACCCACAAGCCCGAGAAGGAACTCCTCGTGGTGGGGCAGAACGCCGTGTGGAACTACTTCGAGGCCGACAAGGTGGCCCTGAAGTATCGCAGCAATCAGGTGTTCAACTCCAAGACCATGATCCGCTTTCTTTCCGGCAAGGCGAACCTGAAGGAAGACTTTAAGATCGAGGAGCAGGGCGTAGAAAATGGCCTGACAAAACTGCGCCTTGTGCCCAAGGAGCCGGAACCGACCATGGTCCTGGCCTACATCTGGGTGGACACCAAGACGAACCTCCTGGGCCGTGTGCTCATCGTGGACTTCTTCGGCAACGGCAACCAGGTGACCTTGAACAACCTGCAGCTGGACAAGCGCGCCGATGCCAAGCTGTTCGAGTTCACGCCGCCTTCCGGCACGCAGATCAAGGACAACACGAAGCAATAATTCGGTTTACAAGCCAACGGCCTTGCGCAGGCCGCGAACCTCCGCGGGGGTGAGCGGCCTGCACTGGCCGGGGTTCAGGGTGCCCAGGCCCAAAGGCCCCTGGCGCACGCGGATGAGCTTGAGCACCGTGAGCGACAGGTCGCGGCACATGCGACGGATCTGCCGGTTGAGCCCTTGCAGCAGCGTCATCTCAAGCCACACCCCGCCGTCATCCTTGCGTAAAATATCAACCTTCACCGGCGCGAGCTTCTCGCCTTCCTTCAAGGTCATGCCATCGCGCATGATACCGAGTTTGATGTCCGACACCGAGCCGCGCACCAGCACGTGGTAGACCTTGGGCAGGTGCCAGCGCGGATGGATGAGCCGGTTCGCAAGTTCGCCGTCCGTGGTAAGCAGCAACAATCCTTCGGAGAAGTAGTCGAGGCGCCCCACATGCAGCAGCCGTTCGTTGCGGTACTCGGCAGGCAGGATGTCGAACACGGTCTGCCGGCCTTGCGGGTCGCTACGGGTGGTGACCACCTGCACGGGCTTGTGCAGCAGGATGGTCAGGTCGCGGCCGCCGCAGGCAAAGGGATGGTTGACCAACTGGCCGTCCACCAGCACCCGGTCCTTTTCCGGGTCCACGCGCACCCCGGGCTCGGCCACCACAACGCCGTTCAACTGCACGCGTCCGGCCAGAATAAGTTCGTCCGCGCCGCGCCGGGAGGCCGCGCCGCACTCGGACAGGTACTTGTTGATGCGCAGCAGGGGAGATTTTTCGTCAGTCATGTATTTCAGCCTGTTATGTTTTCTAGAGTTTTTCTAGTTAAAGTCGTGACTAGGATTTCTGACCCTTAGCCGCTAAAATGATTCGAATGGGCGGCTGCGCCAACCGTGATTCAAACACGGATTTCCATTGCCAGCAAGGCCCGCAGCCAGTACACACAGGGCCGTGCCGCGCGCACCTCAACCGAACCGGGAGCAGTTTTTTGGCCAAAGAAAAGACCCTGCATTACTTCGGCAACAGGCACCTCATCCTGCGCTGCCTGGGCTACTTCATGCCGCACAAGATCAAGGTCCTGGCGGCCTTCCTGTCCATGTTCGTGGTGGCCGGGTGCACCGCGGCCATGGCCTACCTGGTGAAGCCGGCCATCGACCAGATCTTCGTCAACCGCGACGTGGAGGCCTTGAAGCTCCTGCCGTTCATGATCATGGGCGTCATGGTGACCAAGTGCTGCTTCCGCTTCGTGCAGACCTATTACATGAACAGCGTGGGCATGCGCGTCATCGAGGCGTTGCGCAATGACCTCTACGAAAAAATCGTCGTCTTGCCCATGCGTTTTTACGAGGAAAGCCAGGTGGGCATGCTCATGTCGCGCATCCTCAACGATGTCGTTGAGATACGCAACAGCGTGCCGTCCTTGGTCATGCTCATCCGCGAGGTCTTCGAGGTGGCCGGGCTCATCGGCGTGGTGTTCTACCAGGATGCCGAGCTGGCCTTTTACGCCGTGGTCGTTGTGCCCATCGCCGCGTATCCGCTGGTGTATTTCGGCAAGAAGCTGCGCAAGCTGGGCCGCAAGTCCCAGGCGGGCGTGGCCAACATAAACGTGTTCCTGCAGGAAAGCTTCAGCGGCATCAAGGTCATCAAGGCCTTCGCCACAGAGCAGCTGGAGACCAACCGCTTCCGCGGCGAGAACAACAAGCTCATGACCCTGACCGTGAAGCAGGTGCTGAACAGCGAGCTGTCCTCACGCGTCATCGACATGCTGAGCTCCGTGGGCATCGGCCTGGTCATCTTCTACGGCGGCATGCGCGTCATCAACGGCACCACCACCGCGGGCACCTTCTTCTCCTTCATGGCCTCGCTCATCCTGCTTTACGAACCCATCAAGAAGATCGACTCCTGCAACATGGACATCCAGCGCGCCCTGGCCGGAGCCGAGCGCGTGTTCGACATCCTGGATTCCCCGCATGTGGTGACCGAATCCGGTGGTGCCAGCGAAGTTGAGCTACCGTTCAAGTCGCTTGAATTCAAGGACGTGCGCTTCACCTACCCCAGCGCCACCCGGCCCGCCCTGGACGGCATCGACCTCGACGTGCGCGCCGGGGAGCGCGTGGCCATCGTGGGTCCCAGCGGCTCGGGCAAGACCACCCTGGTGCACCTCATCCCGCGCTTCTACGACATAGATTCCGGCGCGTTGCTGCTGAACGGCCGCCCGGTCTCGGAATACACGCTGAAGAGCCTGCGCCTGACCCAGGGCATCGTGTCCCAGGACGCGTTCCTGTTCAACGCCACCGTGCGCGAGAACATCGCTTACGGCCAGGCCGGGTTCAGCCAGGAGCAGATCGAGGGCGCGGCCAAGGCCGCCTATGCCCACGACTTCATCATGGAGTTGCCCGAGGGCTACGACACCATCATCGGCGAGCGCGGCGCACGGCTTTCCGGCGGGCAGAAGCAGCGCCTCACCATCGCCCGCGCGCTGTTGAAGAACCCGCCGCTGCTCATCCTGGACGAGGCTACGAGCGCCCTGGACACCGAAAGCGAACGCATCGTGCAGCTGGCGCTGGAGAACCTCATGCGCGACCGCACGAGCATCGTCATCGCGCACCGCCTGTCCACCATCCTTTCCGCGCATCTCATCGTGGTCATGGAGGAGGGCAAGATCGTGGCTCAGGGCAAACACCACAAGCTGCTGGAAACCTGTCCGCTCTACGCCAAGCTCTACCAGATGCAGTTCGCCGACGGCAACGTCGAGGCGCTGTTCACCTAGGAACCGGGCAGAGGAAAGGCCATGCGCATCAGCCCCAGCCTCATCAGCCCGGCGCTTACGGTCCTGTACCGGGCCTGGGTGCGCAGCATCCGCTTCGATGACCACGGTGGCCCGGTGGAGATCGAGGCGGCTACGGCCTCCGGCCGGCCGGTGCTGCTGGCCATCTGGCACGCGGAACTCTTCGCCCTTACCGGGTACGGCATGTGCCGCCTGCCCAACCGCCTGGCGACAGTGGTCAGCGAGAGCCGCGATGGCGAAATCATCGCCCAGGTGCTGGAGCGCATCGGCTACGGCACGGCGCGGGGCAGCAGCACGCGCGGGGGCTTGAAGGCCCTCATCGCCCTCAAGCGCCACATGGACCAGGGCCGCATTGGTGTCATCACCGTGGATGGCCCGCGCGGCCCCCGGCACAAGGTGAAGGACGGCGCGGTATACCTGGCGCACAAGACCGGCGCGTTGCTCATTCCCGTACGCTCGCGCCCGGTGTCCAAGCACGTGTTCGTGCGCTCCTGGGACCGCTTCGAGCTGCCCGTGCCCTTCACCCGCTGCCCGGTGTATTTTGGAAAGCCTCTGGAATTTCTTGAGGAAAAGCCCAGCGCGGAGATGCTGGCCGCGGGCGGCAGACGGCTGGAAGAGGCCCTCGCGAAGGCCTTGCCAGAGGAATAGCTGTTTCTTCAGATTGTTGGCGCATCGCGCAAAAGAAAAGGGGAGCCGAGGCTCCCCTTTTTGCGTGATTGGAAAACGCCCTAGGCCAGCTTCATGCGGGCGGTGCCGCCGGGATTGAAGGGCAGGGTGGCCTTCTTGGCTTCCAGGTCGCCGCGCTGGGTGCGCACCAGGAAGTCGGTCTTGTCCGCGTAGGAATCGGCCACATAGCCCAGGGCCACGCAATGGCCGAGGGACGGCGCAAAGGAGCCGCTGGTGATCATGCCCACCTGGGTGCCGTCGGGCAGGTGCAGGGTGTCGTAGTGGCGGGCGCTGCGGCGGCCTTCCAGCTTGAGCGCGATGAGACGCTCGCGCACGGTGCCAAGGGCGGCCTTGCCGGTGAAGGGCTTTTCCTTGGTGATGAGGGGACCGAAGCCGGCCTCGACCGGGGTGTGCTCCGTGTCCAGGTCCTGGCCGTAGAGGGGATAGCCCATCTCCAGGCGCAGGGTGTCGCGCGCGCCAAGGCCCACGGGCTTCACCAGCGGGTGGGCGGCAAGGGCCTCCCACATGGCCGGTGTCTTGGTGGCGTCCTGGTACAGCTCGTAGCCCAGCTCACCCGTGTAGCCGGTGCGGCTGACGATGAGCGGCGAGCCCTGCCAGGTGATGCGCTTGAAGTTGAAGTAGCCCGGGGAGACGAAGTCCGCGCCCAGGATATCCTTCAGAACCTCGAAGGACTTGGGGCCCTGCAGGTCGATCTTGCCCGTGGCGTCGGAGATGTTTGTGAACACCGGCCCGGCGGGCAGTTGCTTCTTGATCCACTCGAAGTCGCCCGCCTCGCACGCGCCGTTGACCACCAGCATGTAGTCGTCGGTGTCCAGGCAGTAGATGATGAGGTCGTCCTGCACGCCGGCCTTGTCGTTCAACAGGAAGCCGTAGCGGCACTTGCCTGGGGCCAGCGTGTCCAGGTCCTGGGTCACCACGGCGTTCAGGGCGTCCTTGGCTCCGGGACCGCGCAGGGAGAACTCGCCCATGTGGCAGATGTCGAAGATGCCAGCGTTCTGGCGGGTGTGATTGTGCTCCGCGATGATGCCCTCGTACTGGATGGGCATGTCGAATCCGGCGAAGGAGGCCATCTTGGCCCCTTTGCCCTTGTGCCAGCCGGTAAGCGGCGTCTCTCTCAAGATTTCCACAGCATGCTCCTTGTCGTATGATCTTGTGGACAAAGCCTTTGTGCCACATTCTTCCCGCCAGCTCAATCATATTGAAGGCCTTGAATGGCGCCGGTTTCGCACGCGCACTGGCTTGTTGACGCTTTGACGTATTTTCTTTAAAAAATCCCATGGCGGTAGCGCCTGGAGGT
Source organism: uncultured Desulfocurvus sp. (assembly GCA_964446455.1). Classification (GTDB taxonomy): domain Bacteria; phylum Desulfobacterota; class Desulfovibrionia; order Desulfovibrionales; family Desulfovibrionaceae; genus Humidesulfovibrio. Next base: position 6,637 of record CAYUOW010000003.1, on the reverse strand, counting down.
TTTGAATGCGAAAGATTGACCAGTGTCCCCGCGTGGCCATCAATTCCAAATACTGCACCTGCACGCACGCCTCGTGCAGCAAGCACGCCCTGTGTTGCGAGTGTCTGCACTATCATCGGCAGCGCAGCGAGCTGCCCGCCTGCTACTTCACCCCGGAAGAGGAGAAGACCTTCAACCGCAGCGTTGAATTCTTCATCCAGCGCCGGACGGCAAAGTAGGCCGCCATGTCGCTACGCCTGCGCAATCCGTTGAAGATGCTGCGCAGCAACGCCATTGCCATTGATATAGGAACCGGGCAGACCCTTATTGCTTCTCCTGATGGCGAGGTGCTTCTGAGCGAACCCACTGTGGTGGCTTTGGAGCAGGGCACCAGCACGGTCATCGTTACCGGCACGGAAGCCAAGAGCTATCTTGGCAAGGCGCCGGACCGCATCCGCGTCGCCCGGCCCATGGAGGCTGGCGGCATAGTGGACTTCGAGGCCGCGCGCGAGCTGCTGCGCCGCTTCCTGGCCCAGGTGTTGTCCGACGACGGGGTGCGCATCAAGGCCTGCGTGGTGGTCTCCCAAGGCCTCACCGAGCTTGAGAAGCGTACCATCGCCGACTGCTGCAAGGCTGCGGGCATCTCGAGCCTCGACGTGGTGAGCGCGCCCCTGGCCGCAGCCGTGGGCGCCGGGCTGGACATCACCCAGCCCAAGGGACGGCTCCTGCTCGGCATCGGCGCTGGTTTGGCCGAGGCCTCCGTGGTCTGCCTGGCCGACATCGTCTACTCCGAGTCAATCAAATGCGGCGGCCTGTCCTTCCACGACGCCGTTACCCAACACCTTGCGGCCCAGCAGCAGATCTCCATCGGCGAGAACATGGCCGAGCAGGCCACCTTGAGCCTGGCCTGCGCCGCCCCCTCGTCCGAGCCCAGGACCCTGACCCTGACCGGCAAGTATGCCGCCACGGGCACCCCCTGCGCCCTGGAGCTGTCCCAGGAGGACATGGCGGGCGCTCTGGCCGCTCCCCTGGCCGAACTGGAGGCCCTGGTGCGCGGCGTCATGGAGCATGCCCCGGCAGAACTGGTGGCCGACATCGGCGAGACCGGACTGCTGCTCTACGGCGGAGCCGCTCAGCTGTGCGGCCTGGATCGCTATCTGTCCGAGCGCCTCAAGCTCAAGGTGGTGCTGGCCAAGGACCCGCAGCTTGCGGCCGTCCGTGGCGCTGCTGCCGCTCTGCGGCCCGACCTGGGCTTTCGGAAAATCCTGCTGCGCCGTTAAGGGCTTGCCGCATGTCCGCCCCTGTCCTCACCGCAGCGCTCTGCGCTGACATCGAAAACGCTGTGCTCGCCGCCGGCGAGCTCATGCGTGAGCACAATCGACGTCCGCGCAAGGTCCGCTGCAAGACCAGCCTCAAGGATCTCGTCACCGAGACGGACGGCGCGGTGGAGCGCCTGCTGCGCGAGAGCCTTGGGGCCCTGGTGCCGCAGGCGGCGTTTTTGGGAGAGGAAGGCAGCCCGAATCAGGGCCTTGCGGGTCTGACCTGGGTGGTGGACCCCCTGGACGGCACCACGAATTTCGCCCACGGCGTGCCCTTTGTGGCCACTTCCGTGGCCCTGTGCCAGGACGGCGAGCCGCTGCTGGGCATCGTGAACCTGCCGCTTCTGGGCGAGCTGTTCAGCGCAGTGAAAGGGCAAGGCGCCCGCCTGAACGGCGAGGGCATCAGCGTGTCCGACGTGGCCTCGCTGGATTCCGCCCTGGTTGCCACGGGCTTCCCGTACCGCATCGAGGAGCACAAGGAAGCCATCCTGCGGCAGCTTTCCCTGGCCATGCCAGCGACGCAGGGAGTGCGCCGGGCCGGTGCGGCCGCGCTGGACCTGGCCTTTGTGGCCTGCGGCCGCTATGACGCGTTTTTCGAATTCGCCCTGAACCCCTGGGACACGGCGGCCGGCGTGCTGCTGGTGGCCGAAGCCGGTGGCCGTGTGGGCGTGATGAGCGGTTCCGAGCCCTACCGTCTGGGCGGCCCGGACGTTCTCGTGACCAACGGACAGCTTTTCGGACCCATGCAGGAACTACTCAGGGCCGCCTCCGCCACAGCCCCTTGAGGCTCATGGCCTCCGCCAGCAGCAGGAAGCGCGGCGAGACCAACTCACGGAAGTCTCGCAGCAGGCAGTCCAGTTCCTCGGCTGAGAAGCTGTACTCGCCGGACTCGCGGTCCTGTTGGCTGAAGGTCGTGCCCTCGACCCGGGTGAGGCTGAAGACGTGCAGGAATTCGTTGTTGTTCTCCGGCTGGGCTGGCAACTCCAGCACCAGGCGAAGCCGTTCGGCATGAATGCCGAGCTCCGCCTTGAGCGCGCGGCTGGCCGCATCCTGAATGGATTCCTCGGCCAGGGCCGGGCCTCGCACGGAAACGTCCCAGCGCCCTTGCTTGCCCGTTGCCGTCTCCTGCCGTCTGCGCAGGGCGAGTCGCCCCTGTTCGTCGAAGAGCAGCACGGCCACGGTGCGGTGGCACAGCTTCTGACGCGCTGCCTCGTTCGCCGGAAGCACGGCCACAACGCGCCGCGCCTGGTCGAGGACCTCCACGAGAGGTGCGGGTGCGGGCTGGGTGTCCGGGGCGGTCATGGCGTCCATCCGTGGAAGAAGTGTCGCGCGCGGCGCGCATTCAACAGATAGCAGGACAGGGCCCGGATGCAAACAGCGAACTGCAAGCTCCTCGGGGTGGACGACATCACCGGGGTCATGGACCTGGAGCGCATGTGCTTCCGCACGCGCTGGACCAGGGAACAGTTCCTCCTCGGCCTGGAGCGCCGCGCCTTCCGCATCCTGGGCATACACGAACGTGGCGTGCTGGTGGCCTACGTGGCCTTTTCGCTCATCGCGCAGGAGATGGAGATCATGAACATCGCCACGCACCCCTTTCATCGCCGCAAGGGCCTGGCCAAGCGCCTGCTGGGCGAGGCCATCGAGATCTGTCGCCGTGAGAACGCCCTGCAGGGCTTCCTGGAAGTGCGGCGTTCCAACGCCGGCGCCATTGACCTTTACAAAAAATTCGGGTTTATCCAGGTGGGCACCCGCAAGAATTACTATCCCGACAACAAAGAGGACGCGCTGCTGTTCCGGCTGGATTTTCCGGCCCCGGAAAACGGCGCGGCATAGTGGAACACAAGCCGGGACGCTGCTTGTCCCGACAGCGGAGCAGACGCGCATGATCAAACTTTTCGCCGCCAACTGGAAGATGCACAAAACCCAGGCCGAGGCCAGGCAGACCGCCGAGGACTTGGCGCGCCTCGCAGCGGCTGGCTTGCCCGCGGGACGCGAAGTGCTCGTGATTCCGCCTTTCACGGCCCTTTCTGCCACGGTGGCCGGGCTTGGCGGAGCGGGGCGCTTCCATACCGGCGCGCAGGACTTCTATCCCGCCACGCACGGAGCCTTTACCGGCGAGATCTCGCCCGCCATGCTCCTGGACGCCGGGGCCACCTTCGCCCTCACCGGGCATTCGGAACGCAGGCACGTGCTGGGCGAGTCCGACGCCTTTGTCGGGCAGAAGACGGCCTTCGGCTTGGCCGCCGGGCTCAAGGTCATCCTCTGCGTGGGCGAGAAGATCGAGGAGCGCAAGGCAGGGCAGCTGGCCGAGGTGCTGACCAGGCAGATCCGCCTTGGCCTTGCCGACGTGCCTAAGGACGTGGCTCCGGAGGCCCTGTCCCTGGCCTACGAGCCCGTGTGGGCCATCGGCACCGGCCTGGTGGCCGGGCCGGCGGAGATCCTGGAGGCCCACGCCCTGGTGCGCAAGCTGCTTGAGGACAATTTCGGTGCATCGGCCCGCCAGATGCGCATTCTGTATGGTGGAAGCGTGAAGCCCGACAATGCTGCTGAGATCATTGCCCTTGACAATGTCGACGGTGTGCTGGTAGGAGGCGCGAGCTTGAAGGCTGACGACTTCAGCCGCATCGTCCTTGCTTGAAGGACGCACAGGCCACACTCGAGGAGAATACGTTGCAAACCCTTGTTTTGACCATTCACATCCTGACCTGCGTCTTCCTGGTCCTCTTCGTGCTGCTGCAATCCGGACAGGAAGGCATGGGCGTCATCTTCGGCGGCGGTTCCGGCTCCGTGTTCGGCAGCACCGGCGCTGGCGGCCTGCTGGTGCGCATCACCGGTGTCCTTGCGGCGATTTTTCTCGTCACCTCTCTTGCATACAATGTCTTGACAAAGCCTAGTGCTTTGGGTGATAGTACTTTGATGACGCAGGGCGCGGCGGGAATTACCGCACCTGCCCCGACCCAAGCCCCTGTCCCCGGCGGCGTCTCCTTCGAGGAGAAAGCCCTGCCGAAGCCGGGTGAGCCCGCAGGGGAGCAGAAGTAAAGATCTTTGCCGAGGTGGTGGAACTGGTAGACACGCTACTTTGAGGTGGTAGTGGGAGAAATCCCATGGGGGTTCGAGTCCCCCCTTCGGCACCAAAAATACTGAAAGGAGATTGGCCCAGGCTGATCTCCTTTTTTGTTGACTCCAACACCGGGAAGCGTACCGCTGAACGCACACAGGACGTGAGGCATGACAAACGAACCACGCAAGAACAGATTTGAGAACAATCGCAAGGCGGTGTACGCGGTTATTTTCAGCCTTGTCGGCCTGGTGCTGCTCGGGATTTGCCTGCTGACCGTCAAGATCGTCCGGGACGAGGTCAACAGGGGCTTTGAGCGCTACCTCATCATGCGCGAGCCCAGGCCGAGTTCCAACCTGGCAAAGTCTCCTCCCAAGGACCTGCTCGCTGTGGCGGACGGCCTGGAGAACAAGCCCTATCGCCTGCGGGTGGATGAAAACGGCTTCATCAAGCCCTCGGCCGTGCACGAAAAGGCCGAGGCTTCCGTCGTCTTCCTCGGCGGTTCCACCACCGAATGCCATTTCATGAACGAAGAGGAGCGCTTCCCTTATCTTGTGGGGCGGCAGCTCGAGGCCTCCCTGGGCAAGCGCATCAACTCCTTCAACACCGGCTTCGCAGGCAACAACACCCTGCACTGCCTGTTGCTGCTGCAGGGCAAGGTGCTGCCCATGCGCCCCCGGGCCGTGGTGCTGATGGAATGCATCAACGACCTGACATTCTTGAAGCTTCTTGGGGATTACTGGAATATCCACGCCACCCGCGGCATCGTTCAGGACAAGGAATACAACCCCATCAAGAATTGGATCATCCATAATCTCATCGGGCACAAGGGCGCCTCCGCCGTGCTTGGTGATGAGTTTTTCGGCCAGTCGGTGAAGCCGGATGCGCTCACTTCGGCCCAATTGGCCGCCCAGTATCGCAAAAACCTGGAGTTGTTCGTCTTCATCTGCCGGCAGCACAAGATCGTTCCGGTCCTGATGACGCAGTTCAACCGCTTCACCGAAACCCTGCCGCCGAACCTTGAGAAGCAGATGGCCCCTGTCCAGCAGCGCTGGAACTTCACCTATGCGCAGTATCTGGACAATTACAAGGCGCTGAACGAAACCATGCGCGATGTCGCCCGCGAGCAGAAGGTCCAGCTCATTGACCTTGACCGCTTGGTTCCCAAAACAAAAGACTACATGTATGACGTTGTTCACCTGAACGCCAATGGCTCCCGGTTCGTGGCCGACACGATCGCCAAGTCCCTGGAGCCAGTTTTCCACTAGTTTGCCACGCCGCAGTGCTTTGCCAGCGGCAGAAACCACAACGGAGAGATACATGGCACAGAAAGTTTTCGTCACCGGTGGCGCCGGCTACCTTGGTTCCACCCTGGTGCCCCTGCTTCTGGAAAAAGGGTACGAAGTCACCGTCCTGGACAACCTGATGCACGGACAGCACGTGCTTCTGGAATGTTGTGCCTATAAGGGCTTCGAGTTCGTAAAGGGCGACATCTGCGACCATGCGCTCATCAACGGCCTCATCGCCAAGCACGACATCATCATCCCCCTGGCGGCCATCGTCGGCGCGCCTGCCTGCAAGCTCAATCCCACCCTGACCGACATGGTGAACCGCGAGGCGCACCTGAACATGGTCAAGGCCACCAGCAAGGATCAGCTGGTGATCTTCCCCACCACCAATTCCGGCTACGGCATTGGCGAGAAGGACGCGTATTGCACCGAGGAATCCCCGCTGCGCCCCATTTCCTCCTACGGCGTGACCAAGGTGGAGATCGAGAAGGCCTTCCTGGACAAGGGCAGCGCCATCACCTTCCGCCTGGCCACCGTGTTCGGCATGAGCCCGCGCATGCGCATGGACCTGCTGGTGAACGACTTCACCTACCGCGCCTTCAAGGACAAGAGCGTCATCCTGTTCGAGGACCACTTCCGCCGCAATTACATCCACGTGCGCGACGTGGCCAAGGCCTTCATGTTCGGCATGGACAACTACGAGAAGATGAAGGGCCAGGCGTACAACGTGGGCCTGTCCTCCGCCAACCTGACCAAGCGCCAGTTGGCCGAGAAGATCAAGCAGTACGTGCCGGACTTCTATATCCATTCCGCCGCCATCGGCGAAGACCCGGACAAGCGCGACTACCTGGTGAGCAACGACAAGATCGAGGGCCTGGGCTGGAGCCCGGACCACAGCCTGGACGACGGCATCGTGGAGCTCCTGAAGGGCTACAAGATCCTGAAGCCCAACCGTTTCGCCAACGTCTAGGGCATGCCCGGCTTTGACT
>CAYUOW010000002.1:51186-74775 GCA_964446455.1 uncultured Desulfocurvus sp. | reverse complement strand
GGGCCTGTCCTCCGCCAACCTGACCAAGCGCCAACTGGCCGAGAAGATCAAGCAGTACGTGCCCGACTTCTACATTCATTCCGCGGCCATCGGCGAAGACCCGGACAAGCGCGACTACCTGGTGAGCAATGACAAGATCGAGGGCCTTGGCTGGACCCCTGACAACTCCCTGGACGATGGCATCGTGGAGCTCCTCAAGGGCTACAAGATCCTGAAACCCAACCGGTTCGCCAACGTCTAAGGCATGCCTGGTTACGAAGCTGTAACGGCGTACATCCTGGCGGGCGGGTTCGGAACCCGCCTCCGCCAGGCCGTGCCCGACCGCCCCAAGGCCCTGGCCGAGATTCTCGGCCGTCCCTACATCTATCATTTGCTGGACGCCTTGGCAGGCTTCGGCCTTGCGCGCGTGGTGCTGTGCACCGGGCACATGGCGCAGATGCTGGAGCAGGCCCTTGGACCCACGTACCGCGGCATGGAGCTCCTGTACTCGCGCGAGGACGAGCCCCTGGGCACGGGCGGGGCGTTGCGCCTGGCCCTGGAAAGGCACCCGGCGGAACTGGCCCTGTGCATCAACGGCGACTCCCTCACCGATGCGGATCTTTCCGAATATTTGCGCTGGTTTGAAACCCGCTCAGAAGAGGGCGCGCTCTTGCTGGTGCCGGTGGACGACGCCGCGCGCTACGGAAGCGTGGCAACGGATACCTCGGGCCGGGTGAGCGGCTTTGTGGAAAAGGGGCAGGGTGGTCCGGGCTGGATCAGCGCGGGCATCTACCTGCTGCGTCCTTCGTGTCTGCAGGGCATACCCCCGGGACAGGCGGCCTCCATCGAGCAGGACGTGTTTCCCGCCCTGGCCAGGCGCGGTGTTCTGTGCGCCTACCGCGCGCAGGCGCGCTTCCTGGACATCGGCACACCGGAATCCTACGCTCAGGCCGGTCGCTTCCTGCTGGGCGAGGCGACCGCGACCGACGCCGTGCATGCCGCCGTATTCCTGGACCGCGACGGCACGGTCATCGTTGAGAAGCACTACCTGCACGAGCCGGAAGGCGTGGAGCTTCTGCCCGGCGCGGCGGAGGGCATGCGCCGCATGGCGGAGCTTGGCCTCAAGCTTGTGCTGGTGAGCAACCAGTCCGGTGTGGGCCGGGGCTATTTCGGCCGCGATGCTGTGGAGCGGGTACATGGGAGGCTCATCGAGCTTTTGGCGGCCCAGGGCGTACGCCTGGACGCCCTGTACATCTGTCCCCACGCACCGGCCAAGGACGGGGCAGGGGAGCCCTGCGGCTGCCGCAAGCCGCTGCCGGGGCTCATCGAGCGCGCCAGCCGGGAACTTGGCCTGGACCCGACGCGGAGCTTCGTCATTGGCGACAAACCTTGCGATGTGGACCTGGGTCTGGTAGTGAACGCCACGACATTTCTGGTCACCACGGGCTATGGCGCCGCGCACGCCGAGGCGGGCGACTGCCGCCCCCATCACGTCGCGGCCGGGCTTTTAGAGGCCGCCGGCATCATCGAATCCATCCTGGCCGCGCGCAGCGGCGTGGAGCATGCATGATCATCTGCAGAACCCCGTTTCGCGTCTCCTTCTTCGGCGGCGGCACCGACTACCCCGGCTGGTACCGTGAGCATGGCGGCCAGGTGCTGTCCACGGCCATCGACAAGTTCTGCTACATCACCCTGCGCCATCTGCCGCCCTTTTTCGAGCACAAGATCCGCGCGGTGTACTCGAAGATCGAGCAGTGCCAGACCCTGGACGAGATCAAGCACCCGGCCATCCGCGAGACCTTGCGCTTCATGAATTTCGACCGCAACGTGGAGATCCACCACGACGGCGACCTGCCCGCGCGCAGCGGCATGGGCTCCAGCTCCTCCTTCACCGTGGGCCTTTTGCACGCGCTGTACGCCCTGCGTGGCCAGATGCCGAGCAAGGAGCAGCTGGCGCGGGAGAGCATCCAGATCGAGCAGGACCTGATCAAGGAGACCGTTGGCTCCCAGGACCAGTGCGCTGCGGCTTACGGCGGCTTCAACCACATCATCTTCCACAAGGACGGCGAGATCGAGGTGCGGCCGCTGACCTTGTCGCGCTCGCGCCTGGGCGAACTTTCCGACCATTTGATGCTCTTCTACACGGGCATCATGCGCACGGCCTCGGACGTGGCGGACACGTACGTGGAGAACCTTGGCGCCAAGGAGGCCCTGCTGCGCACCATGCACGGCATGGTGGACGATGGCATCAAGCTGGTGCAGAGCAACCGCTGCATCTGCGGCTTCGGCGAGCTGCTGAACGAGGCCTGGACCGCCAAGCGTTCGCTCAGCCCGAACATCTCCAACGGCGTGGTGGACGACTTCTACGCCCGCGCGCGGGAGAACGGGGCCATCGGCGGCAAGCTCATCGGCGCCGGGGGCGGCGGCTTCCTACTGCTTTTCGTGCCGCCTTCGGCCCGGGAGCGCGTGCGCGAGGAGCTCTCCGAACTGTTGCACGTGCCCTTCACCTTCTGCCGCCACGGCAGCCAGATCATCTTCTACGAGCCGCAGAGCGCGGACTACCGCCAGAGCGAGCGCGACCGCAAAAACCGCAGCATCAGCTCCTTCCGCGAGCTGGGCACGCTGAAGGACTAGCCATGCCCTTGACGAGCGAGACGAGGCTGAAGCTGTTCCGCAGCATGTTGCGCATCCGCCGGGTGCAGGAACGCATCGAGTCCGAGTACATGAAGGACGAGATGAAGACCCCGGTGCACCTGTACATCGGGCAGGAGGCCATCGCCGCGGCCGTGTGCGCAGCCTTGCGCGACGACGACGCCATCAACAGCAATCACCGCAGCCACGGCCACTATCTGGCCAAGGGCGGCGATTTGAACGCCATGATGGCCGAGCTGTTCTGCAAGAGCACGGGCTGTTCCGGCGGGTACGGCGGCAGCATGCATCTGGTGGACGTGGCCCACGGCAACATGGGCACCAGCGCCATCGTGGGCGGCGGCATCCCCATCGGTACGGGCCAGGGCCTGGCCTTCCAGATGCAGCGCCTGGACCGCGTGAGCGCGGTATTCTTCGGCGACGGCGCGGCCGACGAGGGCACGCTGTACGAATCCGTGAATTTCGCCATGCTCAAGAAGCTGCCGGTGGTCTACGTGCTGGAGAACAACGGCTGGGCCGTGTGTTCACCCACAGCCACGCGCCACTGCGCGGACAACGTGTTCCACAAGGGCGCGGACCCGGAGCTTCTGTTCACGGCCAAGCTGGACGGCAACGACCCGGATGCGGTGTTCGCGGCGGCGCAAAAGGCCGTGGCTCGCGCCCGGGCCGGGCAGGGCCCCTCGTTCATCGAGTGTGTTACCTACCGCATTTTGGGCCATGCGGGTTGCTGGCAGCAGGACCCCAAGGGCTACCGCGACCCCGAGGAGATCAAGGCCTGGCAGGAACGCTGCCCGGTGTGCGCCTACCAGCGCAAGCTGCTGGCCGAGGGCGTGCTCACGTCCGAGACCCTGGCTGGGCTTGAGGCCGACATCGCCGCCGAGATCGACGCGGCCTTCGATTTTGCACGGCAAAGCCCGCTGCCCACGGCGGACGACCTGCACAACCATCTTTTCTGCGAGTAGCCGCCATGCCCTGGTCACGCATCAAGCCGGACACCAACGAACCTGATTTCCTCGCCAACGGACAGCCGGAAAGCCCGGAAAGCCGCCGCGTCAGCTATGCCGAAGCCATCAACGAGGCCCTTTCACAGGCGCTCTCCCTCGATCCGCGCGTATTCGTCATGGGTCAGGGGGTCGATGACCCCTCGGGCATGTTCGGGGCCACGCGCGGCCTGCACCTGAAGTACGGCTCGGAACGCGTCTTCGACACGCCCCTGGCCGAGACGGCGCTCTCCGGCGTGGCCGTGGGCGCGGCGCTGGGCGGCATGCGCCCGGTGTACTTCCACAACCGCCCGGACTTCCTGCTTTTGGCCATGGACCAGTTGGTGAACCACGCGGCCAAATGGCACTACATGTTCGGCGGCACCTCCTGCGTGCCGCTGGTGTTTTGGGCTTGCGTGGGCCGGGGCTGGGGCTCCGCCGCGCAACACTCCCAGGCCTTGCAGGGCTTGTTCAACCACGTGCCGGGCCTCAAGCTCATCATGCCCGCCACCTGCTTCGACGCCAAGGGGCTGATGCTCGCGGCCATTGCGGACAACAACCCGGTGCTCATCATTGATCATCGCATGAACTTCAAGCAGCGCGGCATCGTTCCGCCGGAGCCGTACACTGTGCCCATCGGCAAGGGCGTCATCCGCCGCGCGGGCACGGACGTCACCGTGGTGGCCCTCTCGCACCTGGTGGCCGATTCCTTCGCCGCCGCCCAGGAACTGTCGGCCGAGCAGGGCATCGAGGCCGAGATCATCGATCCGCGCACCCTGCGCCCCCTGGACGAGGAGCTGATCCTGTCCTCCGTGGCCCGCACCGGCCGTCTGGTGGTGACGGACACCGGCTGGAAGACCGGCGGCGTGACGGCTGAAATATCCGCCATGGTAGCGGAAAAGGGCTTTGCAAGCCTCAAGGGGCCCATCGTGCGCGTGTGCAACCCGGACCTGCCCACGCCCAGCGGCTACACCCTGGAGCGCGCCTACTACATCGGCAAGGACGACATCAAGGCGGGCATCATCAAGGCGGTGCGCGGGGCATGAGCACGCCGAAAATCTTCGTGGCTGGTGGAGCCAAGGCCTTGGGTTCGGCTATTTTGCGGGGCTTTGCCCAGGCCGGTCTCGACTGCCTGGCTTCCGCCCGCGAGCCGGACCTGCGCCAACAGGCGGCCGTGGACGCCTTTTTCGAGGCCGAGAGGCCGGATTGGGTGGTGTACGCTGCAGGCAAGGCGGGCGGCATCGGGCTCAACCGCCGCGCACCCGCAGATCTCATCCTGGACAACCTGCTGTGCGCCACCCACGTTCTCCATGCGGCGCAGCGCACTGGCGCGAAAAAGCTGCTCTATCTGGCCAGTTCCTGCGTGTACCCCAAGGACGCGGCCCAGCCCATCCGCGAGGACAGCATGTACACCGGACCGCTGGAGCCCACGAACCTGGCCTACGCCTCGGCCAAGTTGGCGGGCCTTGAGTTGTGCCGGGCCATGCGCCAGCAGCACGGGCTCGATTTCAACATCGCGGTGCCCACCAACTATTTCGGCCCCGGCGACGACTTCAGCCCGGAGAACTCCCACGTGGTTGGCGCGCTCATGGCGCGCATGCGCGCGGCCAAGGCTGCGGGCGACGCCTCCCTGTCCATATGGGGCACAGGGGCGGCCCGGCGGGAATTTCTTTACGTGGACGATGTGGCCAACGCCGCCGTGTTTCTCATGCGCGGGCACAGCTGGGACGGTCCACTGAACATCGGCTCCGGCGTGGCCGTGTCCATCGCTGAGCTTGCGCAGATGCTCACGGAAATCACCGGCTTTGAGGGGCGGCTGGAGTACGATACCTCCAAGCCCGACGGTATGCCGGTGAAGGTGCTTGATTCCTCGCGCCTGGCGGGACTTGGCTGGACGCCCAAGGTGGATTTCGCCCAAGGCCTGCGCCTGACCTACGACTGGTACCTGAGCCAGAAATAATCGCAAACATACCGGAGAAATAGCCATGGGTTTCAAGTGGCCGTTGATGGAAGACAATGTGACCCGTCAGGATCTGGACGTGCTCATCGAGTTTCTGCAGGGTATGCCGCGCCTCACCCAGTCCGCCAATGTGCGCGCCCTGGAGCAGGAATGGTCCCAGTGGCTTGGCGTGAAGCACAGCGTGTTCGTGAACTCCGGCGCCTCGGCCAACCTGATCACCATGGGCGCGCTGAAGCACCTGTACGGCGGGGGCGAGGTCATCGTGCCCACCCTCACCTGGGTGTCTGACATCGCCAGCGTGCTGCAGAACGGCTTCACGCCCGTGTTCGTGGACATCAATCCGCGCAACCTGTGCATGGACGAGGACCAGGTCATCGCCAAGCTGAACAAGAACACCCGAGCGGTGTTTCTGACCTACGTGCAGGGTTTCAACGGCCTGTCGGATCGCCTGCTGGCCGAGCTTAAGAAGCGCAACATCCCGCTCATAGAGGACGTGTGCGAGTCCCACGGGGCCACCTTCAAGGGCCAGCGCCTGGGCTCCTTCGGCCTGGCCTCGAACTTCTCCTTTTATTTCGCGCACCACATGAGCACCGTGGAAGGCGGCATGGTCTGCACCAACGACGACGCCTTTTACGACGCCATCCGCATGTTCCGTTCCCACGGCATGGTGCGCGAGGCCGAGAGCCCGGAGCTGCGCGCGCGCTACGCGGCCGAGAACCCGGAACTCTCGCCGGACTTCATCTTCGCCTTTCCGGCCTTCAACGTGCGCAGCACGGAAATCAACGCCGTGCTGGGCAGAAGCCAGCTGAAGCGCCTGGATTCCTGCAACCAGCGCCGCCGCGAGAATTTCGAGCTGTTCCTGAAGCACATCGACCCGGTGAAGTACCGCACGGACTTCGACCTTGAGGGAAGCTGCAACTACGCCTTCAACCTGGTGCTGAACAAGCCCGACGTGGCCCTGCGCGAGCGCCTGGAAGCCAAGATGCGCGAGAGCGGCATCGAGTTCCGGCGCGGCAGCGCGGGCGGCGGCAACCAGCTGCGCCAGCACTACCTGAAAGGCATCGTGCCCGACGGCTGCTGGAAGGACTTCCCTGAAGTGGAGCATATCCACTACTTCGCCTACTACATCGGCAATTACCCGACCCTGGAGGCCGAGCGCATCGTGGAACTCTGCCAGGTGCTGAACTCGGTGGAAGGGTAGGGGGAGAGTGGGCATGTCCCGCACGCCAGACGTTCTGTTCATCAAGCCGGGCAGCCAGAAGCAGCTCTACGGCAGCCTGTCGGACTACGACCTGACGGCCATCGAGCCGCCTTTGTGGGCGGGCATCCTTGGCGGTTACCTGCGCGGCCTAGGCTACGGCGTGGAGATTCTCGACGCTGAGACCGACGGCCTGGGCTGGGACGAGGTGGCGCAGGCCGCCGTGGACCGCGGCGCGCTTCTGACCGTGGTCATGGCCTCGGGCCACAACCCGTCCGCCTCGACCATGAACATGACCGGCGTGGGCGCCATCGCCAAGCGCATCAAGGAACTGGCTCCGCAAGCGGCGCTTGCGCTCACGGGCCTGCACATCAGCGCCCTGCCGGAGCGCAGCCTTCGCGAGGAAGCGGCCGACTTCGTCATCCAGGGCGAAGGGCTGCGCACCCTGCCGCCGCTTCTCGACGCGCTGAAATCCGGGGCGCTGAAGGCCGGCGTAGACTCGTTCAAAGGAATTCCCGGCCTGTGGTGGAAGCAGGGCGGCCATGTCATGCCCGGCACCATGCCGGAAATGTGGAAGGACCTGGACACCTTGCCCATGCCCGCCTGGGACTTGTTGCCCATGGAGCGCTACCGGGCGCACAACTGGCACTGCTTCGACGACGTTACCCGCCGCCAGCCCTATGCCACGCTCTATACCAGCCTGGGCTGCCCGTACCAGTGTTCGTTCTGCTGCATCAACGCGCTCTTCGGCGAGCACCGCCTGCGCTCGCGCGGGGTGGATTCCGTGCTGGCGGAGATCGATTTCCTGGTCAACACCTACGGAGTGCGCAACATCAAGATCATGGACGAGCTCTTCGCCGTGAACGAGAAGCGCGTGCTGGAGCTGTGCGGCAAGATCGCCAGCCGCGGCTACGACCTGAACTTCTGGGCCTATGCGCGGGTGAACACGGTTTCCGAGCGCATGCTGGAGGCCATGAAGAAGGCCGGGGTCAACTGGATCGCCTACGGCTTCGAGTCCGGCAGCAAGCGCGTCATCGAGGACGTGACCAAGGGCTACAAGCTGGACCATGTGCTGCGCGTGGCCAAGATGACCTACGACCAGGGCCAGCACATCTGCGCCAATTTCATCTTCGGCCTGCCGGAAGACGACTACGACTCCATGCAGGAGACCAACGCCCTCATGCAGGAGATCAACGCCGAGTGGGCGAACATCTATTCCGCCATGGCCTACCCCGGCTCCAAGCTCTATGATGACGCCGTGGCGCAGGGCCTGCCCCTGCCCGCGAGCTGGAACGGTTTCTCGCAGTACAGCCGCGACTGCCTGCCCCTGCCAACCAAGTATCTGTCGGGCGGGCAGGTGCTGGCCTTCCGCGACTACGCCTTTGACGCCTACTACAAGAATCCGCGCTACCTCTCCATGATCCGCGCCAAGTTCGGCGAGGACACCATGCTTCATATCCTCAAGATGGCGGAGAAGACGCTGGACAGGGACAACGCGGTCATATAGGTTCCCCACCGCCCGACCGGGCAGCCAATTCCTTGCAAGAGAGTCCCAATGAAGACGACGCTTCTGGTCATGACCTTGAATGAAATCGAAGGCATGAAGGCAATCATGCCGCGCATCAAGCCCGGCTGGGTGGACCAGATCATCGTGGTCGACGGCGGCTCCACCGACGGCACCATCGAATGGTCCCGCGAGCAGGGCTATCAGGTGTACGTGCAGCAGAAGCGCGGCTTCCGCCACGCCTACGAGGAAGTCATGCCCCTGGTGGAGGGCGACGTAATCGTCACCTTCAGCCCAGACGGCAACTCCGTGGCCGAGCTCCTGCCCGATCTCATCAACAAGATGAAGGAAGGCTATGACATGGTCATCGCCTCGCGCTATCTCGGCCCGGCCAAGAGCGCGGACGACGATATCGTCACGGCCTTCGGCAACTGGCTCTTCACCCGCACGGTGAATATCCTGCACGGCGGGCATTATACCGACGTCATGGTCATCTACCGCGCCTACAAGAAACAGTTGGTGTACGACCTGGATCTCTTGGGCGACGCGGCCTACGCCCTGCCCGAGAAGCTCTTCGG
This sequence comes from uncultured Desulfocurvus sp., assembly GCA_964446455.1. Lineage (GTDB taxonomy): Bacteria > Desulfobacterota > Desulfovibrionia > Desulfovibrionales > Desulfovibrionaceae > Humidesulfovibrio. Next base: position 65,927 of record CAYUOW010000002.1, on the reverse strand, counting down.
CACCAAGATCAGCTGGGAGCCGCTGCTTTCCTGCCGCGCGGCCAAGCGCAAGCTCAAGATCGCCGAGATTCCAGGCGACGAGCCTCCGCGCATCGGCGGGGAGCGCAAGCTGCAGGTGCTGCGCTGGGGCGCGGCCTACTACTTCCAGTTCCTGCGCGAAGTGGTCTGGTGGAAGTAGGGCTTTCGACAGCACTCCACAGAATGTTCAAACGGCCGCCCTGGTGACAAGGCGGCCGTTTTGTTTTTTGGCAAAAGAAGGGCAGGGGATCAGAAGCGGCGCAGCAGACTTCTGGTCCAGCAGGCCACCAGCACGCCTAAGGCTGGAATTGTCGCCAGGGCGTAAGGGAAGCTCTCGGCCTGAGGCCCCTTGTGCTTGTTCATGATGAACAGGCCAAAGGCCAAGGCCCAGACCAGGGCGGAGGCAACCCCACAGAGCAGGGCGGCGCGCCAGGACAGCCCGGCTTGGCTAGCCGATTTTGACTCGACCGCGTCAGTAAACGATGTCTCGCGCCCGTTGCCCCAGAGCGCGCCGCAGAACATGAGTCCCAGGCCCAGCAGCGAGGCCAGGTTGAGCCGCCAGATGAGCGGGTTCGAGTAGGTCAGCTCCAGCCGGAAGGGGCCGGGTCGCTCGATGGCGTAGCCCTGCCAGGCGTTGTTGGCGCGGATGGATTGTATTCTCAGGCCATCCGGGCCAAGGGCCGTCCAGTGCGGATCGAAGTTATTGGCCGCCACCAGCACGCAGGGCTTCGCGGCCGTGCCCTCCACCACGATGCGGTCCGGCGACCAGGAGACGATGCGCACCTCGCCCAGGGGCCGTGAATCAGCTTCAAGCCCAGGCAGACCCGGCAGGAGGTCCTCCCGGGCTAGAAAGACCTTTTGCCGCAGGGCCGCCATGTCGGACTGTCCCAGCGCCCGCAGCACATCCTCCCGAGATTCCATGACTTCCGCAGCCGCAAGATACACGCGCGGCAGAGTGTCCTTGAGTGTGTACACGTGCAGCGGCAGCCTGTAGGCATCGCGCAACCTGCCCCAGCCGAATCGCGCAAGAAGCGTTGCTTCTTCCCCGTAGCCAGCTGAGACCATATGTGATTTGGCGATTGCCTCCATGCCCGCCATTTCGCGCGAGGCGATGACATGGGTCACGTTCATGGCCCGCAGGGCGTTCCAGTTGAAATCCGCCGCAGAGCGAGTTGGGGCCTTGTCCAGGGTCCAGGAGCGCTGGTCCAGGTCCACCTGAAGCCGGGTGAGGTAAAGCTGCCGCCAGAGATTGTCAAAGTCCTGCAATTGCTTTGGGTTGGTGAATTGGGGGCGAATGGCCTCGCGCACGAATTCCTTATAGTACTTGTTGAACAATGGGGATTTCTCCCCAACGGTGTCCAGGCCCAGGTTTTGGACCACGACCGGATGCACATCCACGCAGGCCACGCGAAAGGGCTCCTTGCCCCCTGTGGCGGCAAGGGCGGAAAGGTCGCGGTGGCCCAGCATTCCCTGGGCATAAGGGGCAAACATGCCGCTGGTCATGTTCTGCTGCCGCACCAACATGGCCGTTGCCGCAAGGCACACGGCCAGGGCGATTGCCCAGCGTGCGCCTTTACTTCGGCCAGGTGCGTCGCCGCGCATGAGGGCGACCCCGGCCAGGGCCGCGCCCAGGATGCTGACGTAGACCAGCACCTTGTGCGCCGCGCCGAAGATGGGCAGCAGTGCGATAACGGGCAGCACCCAATACCAGCGCACGCCCTTGGAAGCCGCGAGGCTGTCCAGCACCTCGGCGGCGATCATGGCGCTGACGATGCCCGTGCAGGTTGCGAACATGAACAGGTCCATCTTGAGCAGGAAACTGCCCTGGAACAGTCCTTTGAGCTCGCTGGTGAAGACGCCGGCAACGACAAGCATCACCACGAGGAACGCATACGAGACGCGCAAGTTCCGCCTTGCCATGAGCGGCAGGCCCAACAGCAGCAGCGTGATCAGCTGCTGATCGGCCAATCGCCCCCGCAACCACCGGAAATAGTCGGCAATGGCGGGCAGCAGGCCAGGGTATCCGAACTCCCATTCGCGCTGGGTATAGGGGATGTACAGGAACAGGCTGGCGATGGACGGCAGGTAGAGCAGCACGTAGCCGGTCCAGATGAGGAATACTCCGATCACCTGACGGCGGAAATCCGGGAGATGCCGGCCGAGGAAAAGCACCAGCGCCAGATGCAGCACCGGAAAATGCGGCAAGGTGAGCACCGGGAAGGAAAAGAGGCTCGTCAGGGCGATGAGGCTGGCGGCCTTGAGTTTTGCGCCCCGGGTGGAATCGCGGCGGAAAAGCTCCACGCTCCAAACGAACACGGCCGGAAAGGCATAGGACATGACGAAATGCACATTGCCGCTGATCCAGGTGAGCGACACCAGCGACGCCACCAGAAGGGCCGTGCGGCGGGATGTCCCGAGCAGGACCGGGAGAAAGCGGTACGTGCCGTAGCCGGCGAGGAACATCTGCCCGCAGTTCCATAAAAGCGAAAGCCCCCACAGGGGCAGCACTCCAGCCAGGAGCACGGCCGGGTGCCAGGGCGGGTGCTGGCCCACGAAGCTGGGAACGCCGCCCGCGTGGAAAGGATACCAGCTAAAGGGGCCGTACTGGGTCCACAGCCGCCACATGGACTGGAAATGGGTGAAGTGCACTTCCAGGCTGTCGTAGATGTCGATGCTGGCCAGTGGCCCGAGGAGGATCTTGTCGGCGTAGCACAAAAGGACCAGCGCGAGCAGAAGCAGCACGTCCCGCCGCGCGGGCTGGAAAGATAGCTGTTGAATCGCCATTGGACGTGATCCCCGGGATGATTATGCGGTGCGCCGCGCCTGGGCATCTCCAGGCTTTACGAGCCAGACGCTGTTGGTATAGGACTACGACGGCATACGCAACCGGCCGTTGCGCCCAATGCGGAATTCCATGCAAATCCCCAGCAACAGGATCTGATGGCCACCACGCTCTCCACCGCCCCGGAAAAGAAAACCCAGACCGGCTTCGGCACCGCGCAACGCGTCGTGCTCATCGTGCTTTTCGCCGTGTTCGCCTGCCTGGCCTGGCGGCTATGGGACCAAAACATGCTGACCTCAAGCGGCGTCATCGAGGCGGTTCGCAGCCACCCCGTCCTGGCTCCGCTGGCCTTCATCGGCGTGTACGCCCTGGCCATGCTGTTCATGCTGCCCACCCTGCCGCTGAACCTGGGCGCGGGCTTTTTGTGGGGCGCAGCCTACGGCGCTGTGTACGCCCTGCTGGGCAGCTCCCTCGGCGCCGTCCTGGCCTTCGTTTTCGCCCGCTCGGCCTTTGGGCAACCCTTTGCGCGCGGCTTCAATTCCCCGTTTCTGCAGCGCATCAGCGCCAGCCTGGACAGGGGGCAATGGAAAGCCGTGGCCTTTGTGCGGCTGAACCCCGCCGTGCCCACCAGCGTGGTCAACTTTCTGCTCGGGCTCACGTCCCTGCGCCTGTGGACCTATGCTTGGGGCACCTTCGTGTTCTCCGCGCCGCTCTGTTACGTCTTTGCCTATCTGGGCCAGCAGACCGGCGGCTTCATGCTCGACGGCGACACCAGCCGGCTTGTGCGCCTGGTGGCGGTGACCCTGGGTTTCGGCCTCTTCCTCATGGCAGGTAAGCATATGCTCAGCCGCGGCAAGGTACAGCCCGCCGCAGTCGCGGAACGCAGTGGTCCGGACGACGGCGGGCAGTCTTAGCGAATCGCGTCTAGCAGGCCTGCAAACGCTGGCATTTCTTTGTGACCATCTCCGGATGCTGGGCCACGCAGGCCAGCAAATCCTCATAAATCTGCTGCACGGTGGCCGTGGGCACGTTCTCCGCCACGTGGATGATGGGCGAGTCGGCCTCGAACAGCGGCCACCAGGGCTTGTCTTCCAGATGCTGCCAAGCACCGCGCTTGCCGTGGGCGAACACGCCGTGCTTGCTCTGCACGGTCACCTGGAAGGCCTTGTAGCCCATAACATCGTCCAGCAGGGCCTCTGGAGTGGAGGCATGCAGGGCGCTGGCCTGCACGGAGAAGAAGAACACCTCGTTGATCTCGATATCCTGGAACCAGCGTTCGCCGGTCGCATCGTTCTTCATGTCGTCCTTGAGCAAAGTCCGGAAGTCTTCGGCCATGTTCAACTCCTGGGTGGACGGATGGTACGTTAACAACAATCCTAGAAGGGATAGACAGGCTCGCCGGATTCCTTGGTGGAAGGCTTGCCGGTCTTGTTCTCAAGGGCACTCAAGCGGTTTTTGGCGGCTTCTTGGGCTTCCTTGGTGTCCGCGGTGGCGATGACCGACTTGAGCAGCTTCTTGGCGGTCTCGTAGTTGCCCTTGATCTCATAGATCATGGCCGAGCGGTACATGGCCACCGTGGGCCACATGGGCTCTTGCGCATACTGGTAGGCCAGGCGCATGTAGTAATCAAGGGCCGCATCGTAGTTCTTGAGGGAATGCTCGCCCTCGCCCAGCCAGAACAGAATTTCGGCCTGCAGGGGCTTGGGCATCTTGTCGCGCTGTTCCCAAAGGATCTGCAGCTGCTTGCGGCCGCCCTCAAAGTCTCCCCTGAGCTGCAGGAAGGTGGCGATGTCCAGCCGGGCCTTGGGATCCATCTCCGAGCCGAAGCCCAGCATTTCCTGATACGTGGCCAGGGCCTGTTCGTCCTTGCCGCTCTCGCGCTCCATCTTGGCCTTGAGGCTCAACCGGGAGATACTGCGCTTTTTGTCAGTCGACAATGCGCCCATGCGGGCCAGGTAGGCCTCGGCCAGCTGGAAAGACCGGTTTTCCACAGCCCGTTGCGTTAGATAGATGAGGCAGTCATACCCATACCCGGTATCCGGGAAGAGGAAGGCCGAGCGGCGGGCGAGTTCGGAACCCGGGCCGGCAGCCCAGCGGGCCTGCCAGTCGGAGAGCACAAGCAGCCTGTCCAGTGGCCATATCTTGTTGACATTGCTGCTCTTGCCGACTTCGATCTTGGTCCAGAACGGAGCCTCGCCAGCCAGCGGAGTGCCCGTGCCGCCAGCCGCCAGCAGGGCGGAGAGGGCAGGGGAGAGCTTGGCCGCGGCGCCTATTTCCTGGGGCAACAGGGTTTTCATGTCCTCCTGGAACATCAGGCCACCCGCGACGCGCAGGGTGATGGGCAGCTTGCGCTTGTCCAGGCCGTTCCAGATCTCCTGGGCCGCCTCGACGTTGCCGTCCTCCAGGCTGAGGATGAACTTGAGGGAGCGCAGGAGCCGGGACATCTCGTCGGAAAGAAGCAAGGATTGCAGTTCCTTGTCCACGGCCTCCTGGGCCTCGGATTTGGAGAGCTGCGTCAGGTTGGTCTTGAACTTGGTCCAGGAAGCGGCGTTGCTGCCAAGCAGCCATTCCTCGCGGCTGCCCGCGTAGGAGGCCAGCAGGTTGGCGTTCCAGAATCCTGCGGCCTTTGCGTAGCCAGACGCGTTGAGCGCCTTGGCCTCCGGGGATTTTCCGGTGCTCAGGAAGGTCAGCAGGCCGGACCAGAAGTCGCGCAGGGCGGGCGTGGATATTTCGGCCAGGAAGCCCTTGGCCCGGGCGTAGTCCTCCAGGCTGGCGGCCGCCACGGCCTGGGCGATGCGCTGGCGGTCGGCGGCGCTTACAGTGAGGGCGCCGTCCTTGGAGGCCTTTTCACCCTTGGCCGGGGCGGGCGTCTCGTCCCCGGTGGCCAGGGCCAGCGCCTCCTTGGACTTGACCCAGAAATTCTCCTGCCCCCAGGCGGTCTCGGCCTGTTCCAGCAGGGTGCGCAGGGTCTGCTCCAGGGCATCGCGCGAGGCGGAAGGGTTGCCCACAAAGGCCCAGAATTGCCTGCGCCACACATCGACCCAAAGGGCTTCCAGGCCGGGCTCGGAGGTAAGCTTGGCCTTGAGCTGCTTGGCGTCCATGAGCTTGGCCGCGTGGCTGAACCAGACAACGGCCTTGTAGGGGTCGCCCAGGGCGCGGAAGGCATGCCCGCCAGCCCACAGGCGCTGGGTCTCCAGGGCCGGGTCTTCGTAGGGCGGCTGGGCCTCGATGAGGGCCAGGGCCTGCAGAGGAGCGCCCTGGAGCAGCTGGGCCTCGGCGCGCTTGATGGTCGAGGCGCCCGTATCGTCGCCGGGTTCATCGGCCGGGAGCACGATGCGGTCGTACGCGCCGTATTTCTTCAACCATTGTTCATAGGCAGCGTCCGTGGCGGGCTTTGCGGCAGGCTTGGCATCAGCAGTGGGTTTTGCGGCCGCCTTTTTGGGAGCCGCGGCCGAAGCACCGGCCGGAAGCGCAATCAACGAAGCCAGAAGCAGCGAGCCCATGAACGCACGGGACACAGCGGCACAGCGAAACTGTTTCTTCATCTGCGTAACGCCTCGATCATTGTGGCGTTCTGCTGAGCAGAACGCGGTCTGTTGGTTGAAAAACACTCGGGCCGTTCCTGACACAGAACGCTCCCGAATGGAAGGAGCGGAGGGTCACCCGTATTTAAAAGTTAACATAATTTACATTATGAGACAGTGCGGCATTCGAAAAATGAGGCCGGCAGGGGGCTTGGGTCAGCGTTTGGCCCAGTCCTCCATGAATTTGGCCAGACCGATATCCGTCATGGGGTGCTTCGCCAGATCAAAGAGAACACTCAAGGGAATTGTCGCCGCATCCGCGCCGAGCAAGGCCGCCTGGAAGAAATGGCTGGTGTGCCGGATGCTCGCCGCCAGCACCTGCGTGGGCAGATCGTAATTGCGGAAGATGGTCACGATGTCCTGGATGACCTGCATGCCGTCCTGGCCGATGTCATCCAGCCGCCCCACAAAGGGGCTGACGAAGGTGGCGCCGGCCTTTGCGGCCAGCAGCGCCTGGTTGGGTGAGAAAACCAGAGTGGCATTGGTTTCGATGCCGCGATGGCGCAGTTCGCTGATGGCCTTCAGGCCCTCAAGGGTCATGGGCACCTTGACCACGACGTTCGGAGCGATCTTCACAAGATCACGCGCCTCGGCCAGCATCCCCTGGGCATCGGCAGCGATGACCTCCACGCTCACCGGCCCGTCTGTCTCCTTGCATATCTGGCGGACGATCTTTTTCCAGTCGCCCTTTTCCTTGGACAAAAGGCTCGGGTTGGTGGTGACGCCCTCAAGGGCGCCCAGAGCCTTGGCCTGCCTGATCTGCTCGATATTGGCGCTGTCGAGGAATATCTTCATGAGGTCCTCCGCCTGGCGGCTCTGGCCGGTGGTGTGGAAAAAGGCCTAGGCCTGCCCGCCCCCGTTCTCGCCCTCCAGGCGCTTGAGGTACTTCTCACGGCAGTCGTAGGAGCAGAAGTTGAGCACCACGTCGCCCTGGCGCACGCGGATGTCGCTGTTCTTGGATACATAGGCCCCACACACGGGGTCCTTGACCATCTCGCCGGAGGCGACGAGATCTTCCTTCTTTTCCTGGGCCTTGGAGTCCTTCCAGCGCTTGTCGCCCGCGAAGAGCTTCCAGACCACGAAGGCGCAAATGGCCAGGACGAGAAGCTTAGTCACGCTCATCATGCGATTTTTCCTTGTTTTGATGGCCAGGGGCGCTTGGGCGCCCTACTTCTGGCTGATGTTCCGGCCGTCGATGGTGTGGGGGATCCCGGCCAGGGCCTGCTCGACCGTTTTCCCGCCTGGCAGCACAAGGCCGGGCGCGATGTCCTTCAAGGGCACCAGCACGAAGGCCCGCTCCAGCATGCGCGGGTGCGGCAGGGTCAGGTACTCGCCCTGCATGGCCACATCGCCGAAGAGCAGGAGGTCGAGGTCGATGATCCTGGGGCCGCCTGGAGTCTCCTCGTCGCGGGCGCGGCCCATCTTGGCCTCCACCGCCTGGAGCGTGGACAGGAGTCCTTCCGGCGCCCAGATGTCCGAGCCGACCTTGAAGCGCACCACGCAGTTGGTGAACCAGGGCTGGTCCTTGACGGAGCCCTGGGGTTCGGTCTTGTAGAGGGGCGATTGCGCGTCGAACACCAGGTCGTTGCCATAGTGCTCAAGGCGCTGCAGGGCCTCTTCGATGTTCGCCTCGCCGTCACCCAGGTTGGAACCCAGGGAAACGTACGCGTCTAGAGTTGGGAAATCCGTAACACCGCCTCCTTCAGTCGATCCGTGTCCACCGTGAGCGAGATGCGGAAGTAGCCCTCGCCCGGGGTGCCGAAGCCGTTGCCCGGCGTGGTGACCACACCGGTCTCCATGAGCAGCTTGGTGACAAAATCCTTGCTGGTGAAGCCCTTGGGCACCTTGGACCAGATGTAGAAGCTGGCATCGGGCGTGCGGCAGGAAATGCCCGCCTTCTTCAGGGCGTCCACCACAACATCGCGGCGTTCCTTGTAGATCTGGCGCAGGCCGACGCAGAACTGGTCGCCCTGGTCCAGGGCCACGATCCCCGCCTCCTGCACGGCCTGGAAGATGCCGGAATCCATCTGTTCCTTGACCTTGGCAAGGCCCTTGACCAGCGTGGGGTTGCCCACGGCCATGCCCACGCGCCAGCCGGTCATGTTGTAGGTCTTGGACAGCGAGTGGAACTCGATGGCCACGTCCTTACCGCCGGGAATCTCGAGGATCGACAGGGGCTTCTTGGCCTCGTCGAAGTAGATCTCGGTGTAGGCCGCATCGTGCACGACGATGACGTCGAACTCCTTGGCCTTCTCGATGAGCTTCTCGTAGAAGGAGCGTGGGGCAGTGGCCGCTGTGGGGTTGTTGGGGTAGTTGACGTAGATCAGCTTGGCCTTTTTCCAGGTATCGTTGTCGATGGCGTCCAGATCAGGCAGGAAGTTGTTCTCGTCTGTCAGCGGCAGATACATGGGAATGCCGCCCACGAACTCCGTGGTGACGCCGTAGACGGGATAGTTCGGGGTGGCGATGAGGGCCACGTCGCCGGGATTGATGAAGGCCAGCGGGAAATGCGCGATGCCTTCCTTGGAGCCGATGAGGCTGACCACTTCGGTATTCGGGTCCAGGTCCACGTTGAAGCGCCGTTTGTACCAGTCGGCCACGGCCTTGCGGAAGGCGTACAGTCCCACGTACGAGGGGTACTGGTGGTTCACCGGCTTGCGCGCCGAGGCGCACAGGGCATCGATGATGAAGTCCGGGGTGGGCAGGTCGGGATCGCCGATGCCCAGGCTGATGATGTCGAGCCCTTTGGCGCGGACCTCTTCCTTGGCCTTGTCGATGGCCGCGAAAAGGTACGGGGGCAATTTGTCGATGCGTTGGGCGAACTTGAATTCGGACATGCAGGGCTCCTTGTGGTGCAAATGGAAACGTCTGTGTAATGCCAGGGCCGGTTGCTGTCAATCGAGCCCCGGCGCCTGGCCTGGTGCTCTGCGCTTTGCAGCTCGCCAGGGTCCCAGCTTGCCCAAAGATAAGAAAAAGTTTAGATGATACGGGCCAAGGCGTGATTATTTCGGGCGTATCCGCTCACGCATGGCCGGCAACCCTTGGCGCATCTACACGGCGGGTGATGATCCGATGAACAGCGCTGACGCGAGCACAAAGCCGCCCCTGTCCCACCCCGTGGCCGACAGGTATCTGGAACACCTCACGGTGGAGCGCGGACTGTCGGAAAACACTCTGGGCGCCTACGGCTCGGACATCGCCGCTCTGCTCGCCTTCCTGGATGGCCTGGGTGTCCCCTTGGAACGCTGCTCAACCCGTCATTTATTCCTTTATTTGACCCATTTGCGCGCGAGAAAGCTGGCCGCCGCCAGCCTGGCCCGGCACCTTTCCACGGTGCGGGGGCTGTTCGCCTTCGCCCTCCAGGCGCGGCTTTTGGACGAGGACCCCTCTGCCCTGCTGGAAAACCCCAAGCTTCCGGCGCAGTTGCCCGAATTCCTCACCCGCGCGGAGATGGACCACCTGCTCGACCAGCCGGACCCCAGCACCAACCTGGGCTTTCGCGACCGCGTGATGCTGGAGCTTCTGTACGCAGCCGGCTTGCGTATCTCCGAGCTCATCAGCCTGCAACTGGGCGATTTCGACCCACAGACCGGCATTTTGCGGGTCTTCGGCAAGCGCGCCAAGGAGCGCCTTGTGCCCATCCATTTTGCCGCCCAGCGCCTGCTGTGCGACTATCTGGACCTGAAGCGCGCGGCCTTCCAGCCCGTGTGCCGCACCATCTTTCTCAACCGCTCGGGCAAGGGTCTCACGCGGCAGGGTGTGTGGAAGCTCATCAAGCGCTACGCCGAAGCAGCGGGCATCCGGCGCAGCATCTCGCCGCACACCTTCCGGCACACCTTTGCCACGCACCTTTTGGAAGGCGGGGCCGATTTGCGCACGGTGCAGCTGCTGCTCGGCCATGCGGCCATCAATGCCACGGAAATCTACACGCACATCCAATCCGGCAGGCTCATGCGCATCCACGAGCAGTACCACCCGCGCTCCACAGCCTTTGCCGCCGCAAAAACGCGGCCAACAGGAAACACGCAATGAACGCCCCAGTCCGCCCGCGCCCCAAGACGGTCATAACCGCCCACGCCAACGCCGATTTCGACGCCCTGGCAGCCATGATCGCGGCCAACCGCCTGTATCCGGACGCGGTGCTCATCTTCCCCGGCAGCCAGGAGAAGAATCTCCGCAACTTTTACATCCAAAGCACCACGTATCTGTTCAATTTCAAGTCCTTCAAGGACATCGACCCCTCCGACGTGGAGCTGCTGGTCATCGTGGACACCAGGCAGAAGTCCCGGGTGGCGCATGTGCAGGCTTTGCTCGACAAGCCCGGCATCCGCATCCATGTGTTCGACCACCACCCTGACACCGAGGAGGACGTGACGCCGGAGTATTCTTGCGTCAAGACCTGGGGCTCCACCACCACCATCATCATCCACGAGCTCATGGGCCGGGAGATCACACCCACCATCGAGGAGGCCACGGTGCTGGGCCTTGGCATCTTCGAGGACACTGGATCCTTCACTTTCAACTCCACCACGCCGGAGGACTTCACCGCCGCGGCCTGGCTGCGCAAAAACGGCATGGATTTGGGCGTCATTTCCGATCTTCTCGCCCGCGACCTGTCCTCGGAGCAGATCCGTGTGCTCTCGGAGCTCATCGATTCGGCCAAGACCCACGACTTCCACGGCATCGAGGTCACCATCGCCGAAGTGAGCACCGAAGAGTTCATCAGCGATTTCGCGTACCTTGTACACAAGTTCATCGACATGGAGAACGTGCGCGTGATGTTCGCCCTGGGCCGCATGGGCGACCGCATCCACATCGTGGCGCGTTCCCGGGCCAGCGACGTCAACGTGGGCTTCATCTGCTCCTTCTTCGGCGGCGGGGGGCACGGCTATGCGGCCTCGGCCACGGTGAAGGACAAGACCCTGAGCGAGGTGCGCGACGAGCTCCTCGCCCTGCTCTACTCGCACATCAATCCGCAGATCACGGCCGCGAGCCTCATGTCCAAGCCGCCCAAGGTCATCGAGTCCGACCGGTCCATGGCCGAGGCGGACGAGTTGATGACCCGCTTCGGCCTCAAGGCCGTGGCCGTGGTGGCGCCGGGCACCATGCGCTGCGTGGGACTTTTGGATCACCGCACGGCGGACAAGGGCGTGGCCCATGGCCTGCGCAACGTGGCTCTGGCCGAGTACATGCTCACCGAGTTCGCCACCGTGGCGCCCGAGGCCACCCTGCATCAGGTCATGGAGATCGTCATCGGCAAACGCCAGCGTTTCCTGCCGGTCGAGGAATCGGGCCAGACGGTCGGCGTCATCACCCGCACGGACCTGGTGAACCTGCTGGTGGAGGAATCTGCCCGCATTCCGGAAACCCTCATGCCCGACCCCAAGCGCGACCGGAACATCCGCTCGGTGATGCGCACGCGCCTGCCCGGCTCCATCATGGCTCTGCTGGAGCAGGCCGGGATGCTGGCCCGGGAGCTGGGCTTCAAGATCTACGCGGTTGGCGGCTTCGTGCGCGACATTCTCCTCGGCCGGCCGAACCTGGACATTGATCTCGTGGTGGAAGGCGATGGCATCCGCTTCGCCCGGGAGCTGGCCAAGGCCCGGCAGGGCCGCGTGAAGGAGCACCTGAAGTTCAAGACCGCCGTGGTGGTGTTCCCGGACGGCCAGCGCATCGACGTGGCCACGGCGCGGCTGGAGTATTACGAATACCCGACCGCCCTGCCCACTGTGGAGCTTTCCTCGATCAAGATGGACCTGTACCGCCGCGACTTCACGGTGAACGCCCTGGCCCTCAACCTCTCGCCCGGACACTTCGGGCAGCTCATGGACTTCTTCGGCGCCCAGCGCGACATCAAGGAGAAGACCATCCGCGTGCTGCACTCCTTGAGTTTCGTGGAAGACCCCACGCGCATCCTGCGTGCCGTGCGCTTTGAGCAGCGCTTCAATTTTCGCATCGACGGCCAGACGCTCCGGCTCATCAAGAACGCCGTGCAGCTGAACCTGTTCTCCAAGCTTTCGGGTTCGCGCCTCACCCATGAGCTGCAGCTCATCCTGAACGAGGAGAACGTGCTGGAGTGCATGAACCGCATGCAGGAGCTCAAGCTCCTCGCGGCCATCCACCCCCAGCTGAACCTGGACGGCGACCGCCTGCGGGTGCTCATGGAGCTGCGCAAGGTGCACGACTGGTACGCCCTGCTCTACCTGGAGCCGCCCGTGAACACCTGGCGCCTGTACATGCTGGGGCTGACCATGGGCACGGAGCGCGACGAACTGGAGCAGATCTGCCGCCGCCTGCGCTTCTCCGAGCGCGAATTGCGCGAATTCCTCACCTTGCGTGATCACCTGGGCGAGGCCCTGGCCCGGCTCATGACCTGGCAGGAAGCCCAGTCGAGCATGAGCGAGATCTACTTCACCCTGGACCCGCTGCCGGTGGAGGGCGTGCTGTTCCTCATGGCGCGCAGCCGGCGCGAGGTCATGCGCAAGAACATCTCGCAGTACCTGACGCGCTTGCGCAGCCAGGAGCTGCTCATGGACGGAGCGGATCTCAAGGGCCTGGGTCTCAAGACCGGCCCGGGCTTCGCCGCCATCCTGCGCAAGGTGCGCGCGGCGGCCATCGATGGACAGGCCGTGACCCGCGAACGGCAGCTGGAACTTGCCAAGACCCTTCTGGAGAAGCTACGTCTGGAAGGCTTGGATGAGGAGCCGCATGGACGGCGCAACGGCCACGGCGAACACGGGCGCAAGCGTTAGGACCGGCGGGAGGGACGTCATGGCGGACAAGAAGAGCGGGCTCACGGTGCTCAAGGTGGACAAGGAGAACCACGACACCACCTCCATCTACTTCACCGGGCCGGACATGGAACGATTCAAAAACCGTGAGGCCGGTCAGTTCGCCTCCATCCGCGTGCTGCGCGACGGAAAGTGGAGCGAACCGCACCCCTTCACCTTGTCCAGCGCGCCGGAGGACGACGCCCTGCGCATGACCATCAAGCAGTCAGGCGAGTTCACCAGCACCATCCCGGAAATCGAACCCGGCACGCCCGTTCAGTGTTTCGGTCCCTTTGGCCAGTTCTGCCACGGCATCGACGCCAACAAGGAGATCGTCATGATCGCCGGCGGTGTGGGCATAACCCCGTTTTTGAGTGTGCTGCGCCACTTTGCGGACATCGACGCCGACAATCACGTCGTGCTGTTCTGGGCCAACAAGACCCAGGCGGACGCCTTTGCCGCGGCCGAGTTGGAGGAACTGACCCGTTCCTTGCGGCTGCATGTGGTGCATGCCCTGAGCCGCGTGGACGAGGCGGAGCGCAAGCCCTCGCCGCAGTTCACGGATGACAGACCCGGCCGCATCAGCCTGGAATACGGCAGGCTGAACAGCGACATATTTCTGCGGCACATTCGCACCACGGACGCCGCTTTTTACCTGTGCGGCCCTCCCGCCATGCAGCAGACCGTGCTGGACGAGTTGGCCAAGGCCGGCATCGACCCTGAGTCGATCCGCAAGGAAGCCTTTGTGTTCGCATCAGGCCCCAAAACCACTGGCAGCAAAGGATGAGCATGGTTTGTTGAACCGCAATCCTACGCGCGACCACTCACAGTCACGCAACCAAACAAGGCAATGCCCGCGCGCGCTTTGCAGGCTGAGGCGCCCCCTTGTTCCCACCCGGCGGCGGGCCCAAAGCCCCCTGTCCGCTCAATACATCACTGCGGGTCATCAGCCTCGGCTGCCTGACGTGAGCCGCCTTGAGCAGATGCTGAAGCCCATGAGAATCACCTGGAGGTCCATGAACATGCGCAGCCTCAAGACGATGACCACATTCTTCGCCGCAACCCTGCTTTGCCTGGGGGCCGCCCCGGCCCTGGCTTCTGGAGGCCAGGCGATGCTTGACGGCTCTGCGCTTTCATTCTGGTGGGCGATGCCGTTTGTCTGCATGCTGCTGTCCATCGCGGTCCTGCCGCTCACACTGCCGGTGATCTGGGCCGAGCACTTCGGCAAGATCGCCCTTTTCTGGGCCCTGACCTTTGCCGTACCTTGCGCTGTCTTATATGGACCCGGGCTTGCCCTGGCCGAGCTGGCGCACACTCTGCTGCTCGAGTACGTGCCCTTTTTGATCCTGCTTTTCGCCCTGTTCACCATCTCCGGCGGGGTGCGGCTTACAGGCAGCCTGAGCGGCAAGCCGGCTGCCAATACGGCGATTCTGGCCGTGGGCACGCTGCTTTCAAGCGTCATGGGGACCACGGGCGCGTCCATGCTGCTCATCCGTCCGCTTCTGCGCGCCAATGAACACCGCGAGCACAAGGTGCACACTGTCGTTTTCTTCATCTTCCTTGTGTCCAACATCGGAGGATCGCTTA
>CAYUOW010000002.1:0-51176 GCA_964446455.1 uncultured Desulfocurvus sp. | reverse complement strand
TGGGTGACCCACCGTTGTTTTTGGGCTTTCTCAAAGGGGTGAGCTTCTTCTGGACCACGACGCATCTGTTGAGCGAGATGCTCTTCGCCTCCGGGGTCCTTCTCGTTATCTATTATTTGCTTGATCAGCGGATGATGAAGAAGGAGATGCCTGCCCGGCCCCTCAAGGGCCACCGTTACGCGCTTGGGCTGGAGGGCGGTGTGAACATGCTGCTGCTGCTCGGCGTTGTGGGCGCGGTGCTTTTGAGCGGCATTTGGAAGCCGGATGTGGAGTTTCCCGCGGGCCCGGTGACCATCGCCCTGCAGGACGTAACCCGCGATGTCCTGCTCCTGTCCCTGGCTGGGCTCTCCCTGCTGTTCACCGCCAGGCAGACCAGGGAACAGAACAACTTCAGCTGGGAACCCATCGAGGAAGTGGCCAAGCTCTTCTTCGGCATCTTCGTCACCATGATCCCGGCCATCACCATGCTCAAGGCCGGGCAGAACGGCGCCTTCCGCGAGGTTATCTCGCTTGTGAGCCATGACGGCGTGCCGGTGAACCACATGTATTTCTGGCTTTCCGGCATTTTGTCGAGCTTCCTTGACAACGCGCCGACCTACCTGGTGTTCTTCAACACCGCAGGAGGCGATGCCACGCAGCTGATGCACGACGCGCCCCTGACCCTGGCCGCAATCTCCTGCGGTTCCGTGTTCATGGGCGCCAACTCGTACATCGGCAACGCCCCAAACTTCATGGTGCGCAGCATCGCGGAATCACAGGGCGTCAAGATGCCGAGCTTCTTCGGCTACATGGCCTGGTCAGTGGGCATCCTGATCCCGCTGTTCCTGCTCATCACGGTCATCTTTTTCAGGGCATAGGCCGGGAATCCCGCACTTCATCTCGATCGCCGCGCATCGTCACCGCTCGCGCGCCGCCCTGTGCGGATGCGCGCAGAAGCGCCAAGCGTGCTTCATGGACGTTCAGGGACGTGCACACGACCTGCGCTGATGGCGCACGAGCACCGAGCGAACTGGGGACGGCAAGTGGGAAAACAGCTGCGGCAACATGCCGGCACCTTCCCGGTTCAGGACTGGCGGTGATCACTCCCTGAGCAACCGGCAGATGCCGTGCGGCGGGCGGAACGTATCGGGCCGCAGTCCAGACTAGGCCTTGCCCTGGGCGGGTCCACGGGGTAAGATACTGAACACGGGCGGGTATTCCGCCAATTTCCGTGAATACGAGGAAAAACATGAACGTGTTGTGGGCCCCCTGGCGCATGGAATACATACTGGGACCGAAGCCGGACGAATGCGTGTTCTGCGTGCCCAGCCACACCGGCGAGGATGCCGAACGCTTCATCCTGTACCGTGGCCAGCACAGCTACGTCATCATGAACCGCTACCCGTACAACAATGCGCACCTCATGGTGACGCCCTACCGGCATGTGAGCTGCCTCACCGCGCTTGCGCCCGAGGAAGCGCACGAGTGCATGGACCTCTTGCAGCACTGCGTGCAGATCCTGCAGGACGCGTTCAAGCCGCACGGCATCAACGCCGGTCTGAACCTGGGCGAGGCCGCGGGCTCGGGCATCGCCGCGCACATCCACTTCCAGATAGTGCCGCGCTGGAACGGCGACAGCTCCTTCATGGCCGTGTTCAGCGAAACGCGCGTCATTCCGGAACATCTGCGCTCGACGTACGAGCACCTCAAGCCCCGTTTTGACGCCCTGGTCAAATGATCCAGGCCTGAAAGTCAAGGAGTCCCCATGCGTTACCTTAAATTCCTGGTTTTGCTGCTGGTGTTTGTGGTGTCCATGCTGTTCTTCGTGCAGAACAACCAGTCCCTGTCCGCTGCCGTGGTGCTGGAGTTCAGCGTACTCTCGATGCACCTGTATTCCCTGCCGCTGCCGGTGTACTTCCTGGTCCTGGCCGGATTCTTCCTGGGTGCCGTGTTCTGCCTGGCCTTCCTGCTGTTCGACCGCATCCGCCTGGGCATTGAGCTCAAGAGCCTGCGCACGCGCTATGCCACCTTGGAGGACGAGGTGCTCTCCCTGCGCACCATCCCGCTGAACCAGCCCCAGAACCAGGTCCACAACCCGTCCAGCCAGCCCGGCGCCGGACTGTAGAGGAGCCCCCGCTTGCCCTGGAATGCGCTCTTCCGGCTTGCCCGCAAAAAGCACCCCTTGCCGGGCGCAGATGGCGCGCGCGGCCCGGAGCCGCTCACCCATCAGGACACGCGCGCGGCCATCGAGGAACTGTCCCAGGCCGTCCGCAACAATCCGGAATCCGTCGAGATCTATCTGGCGCTCGGCAACCTGTACCGTTCCCAGGGCGAGATCGAACGGGCCATCCACATCCGCAACAGCCTGATAAACCGCCCCGGACTGGACCAGGCCCTGCGCGCACGCAGCTATTTCGAGCTCGGACGCGACTTCCGGCGCGGCGGTATGCTCGACAAGTCACGTGAGGCCTTCTCCCAGTCCGCAGGGCTCATGGGCGATACCGAGGAAGTGCAGTTGGAACTTGCACGCCTCGCGGCGGACTGCGGCGAATTTGAACGCGCCGCCGACCATTATGCCCGCATCGGCCGCAACATGGCCCAAGCCCACTACCTGGCCCAGCAGGCCAGCGATTCGTTCCGGCACGGCGATCCCGTCCTGGGCGAGCGCCTGGTGCAGCGTGCCCTGGCAGCGTTTCCCGCCTCGCCCGAGGCCTGGCTGGCCAGCGTTGTGCACTGCGCCCTCGCGGCCGATATCCCCGCCCTCAGCCAGACCTTGAGCTCCGCCTGCGCCAGCATCCCGGCAGATCAACGTTTCCTGCTGCTTGAGGGCCTGCTTGACGTGCTTTCCGCCGCGCGCGTGGAGGACGGCACCCCGGGGCTGCCCCTGGCGCCGGAGACCATCACCCTGCTGGTGCGCGCCTGCGTGGCCGTGCTGGCCGGCCTGGAGCCCGACGCGCTCATCTGCTACTACTGCGCCAAGCTCTGCCTGTTCGAGGCCGACCTGGACAATGCCCGGCACTGGCTGGAAAAGTCCCTGGTGCTCAATTCCGATTTCTGGCTGGCAAGGCTGGAACTGGTGAGTCTGGTGCTTACCGACCTTGAGCTGACGCCCTTCCTGCGCGACCAGCTGGCCTATTTCGTGGGCCACGCCCGCAAGAGCAAGCGCTTTGTGTGCAAGAGCTGCGGCTTCCGCTGGGACAAGACTTTCTTCATCTGCCCGCGCTGCCGCTCCTGGCACAGCATCCTGTTCCGGCAGGAGTTCTCGTGAGCCTGACCTCGCAGCAATTCCAGTCCATGGAGGGAGCCAAGCTCACCCCCATGTTCGAGCAGTACATGCAGGTGAAGGCCGAGCACCCGGACGCCCTGCTCTTCTTCCGCATGGGCGACTTCTTCGAGCTGTTCTTCGAGGACGCGCAGACCGCGGCCAAGGAGTTGCAGATCACGCTCACCACGCGCAACCCGAATTCCGAGTCCAAGATCCCCATGTGCGGCGTGCCGCACCACTCGGTGAACGGCTACCTGGCCCAGCTGCTGGAAAAGGGCTACAAGATCGCGGTCTGTGATCAGATTGAAGACCCCCGCCAGGCCAAGGGGCTGGTGAAGCGCGCCGTGACCCGCGTGCTGACTCCCGGCACCATCGTTGAGGACCTTTCGCTTTCCGCAAAGACCCACAATTACCTCTGCGCCCTTTACTGGGACGCGGACAAGGGGGCGGGCGGCCTTGGCTGGGTGGATGTTTCCACCGCCGAATGGAGCGGCCTGCACTCCCGGCGCGAGGCCGAACTGTGGCAGTGGGCGGTGAAGCTCGCCCCGCGCGAAATCATTTTGCCGCAGGGCAAAAAAGTACCCAATAGTTGTCAGGATCTGGCCGCGCAGGTGAGCCAAATGGCCTCGCCCAGTTCCTTCGACCTGGCCACGGCCACGGCCTCCGTGCTGGCCTCCCAGGGCGCGGTTGAGCTTGGCACCCTGGATCTGGCCGACAAGCCGGAGCTGGTGCGGGCGCTCGGCGCGTTGCTGGCCTACCTGCGCATGACCCAGCGCACCGAACTGCCGCCCCTGGGCGAGTTCCGGCCGCTCGACCTCTCGCGCCATCTGGTGCTCGACGAAGTCACCGAGCGCAACCTGGAAATCTTCCGCCGTCTGGATGGCAAGGCCGGGCCCGGCACCCTTTGGCACGTGCTGGACAAGACCGCCACGCCCATGGGCGGCCGCCTGCTGGAATCCCGTCTGCGCCAGCCCTGGCGCGAGCTTGCGCCCATCCAGCGCACGCAGGAGGTGGTGGCCTTCCTGTTCGAGCGCGACGGCCTGCGCCAGGAGCTGCGCCGCGTACTGGACGACGTGCAGGACCTGGAGCGCCTTTCCACCCGCATCGCCCTTTCTCGGGCCACCCCGCGCGACTTCGTGGCCGTGCGCGAGAGCTTGCGACGCCTGCCCGCCCTGCGCGGCCTCATTTCCGCCCCGGCCGACGAAGCGGAAGGCGGCAACCCCTCGGAGTTGGCCAGCCTGCTCAACGGCTGGGACGATTTGGCCGACATCACGGAGCTGCTCAGCCGCGCCTTTGTGGATTCGCCGCCCCTGGCCGTCACCGATGGCGGCTTGTTCCTGCCCGGCTTCGACCCGGCCCTGGACGAACTCATCAGCCTCACCGAGCACGGCGAGGCGCGCATCCAGGAGATGCTGGAGCGCGAGCGCGACGCTTCCGGCATCCCCAAGCTCAAGCTCGGCTACAACAAGGTCTTCGGCTACTACCTGGAGGTCTCCCACGCCTTCCAGGGCTCCGTGCCGGAGCACTTCATCCGCAAGCAGACGCTGGTGAACGGCGAACGCTACATCACCCAGGAGCTCAAGGACCTTGAGGACCGGCTGCAAGGCGCGGCCGAGGAACGCAAATCCTTGGAGTACAAGCTTTTCGGCGAGCTGCGGGAAACCGTGGCCCAGGTGCGCGTGCGCCTCATGTTCATGGCCGGAAGCCTGGCCGCCCTGGACTACTGGCAGGGCCTGGCCGAGGCCGCCCGCGTGCACGACTGGGCCCGCCCGGTGATGCACGAGGGCATCGAGATGGAG
This sequence comes from uncultured Desulfocurvus sp., assembly GCA_964446455.1. GTDB lineage: Bacteria > Desulfobacterota > Desulfovibrionia > Desulfovibrionales > Desulfovibrionaceae > Humidesulfovibrio. The sequence goes on along the minus strand of CAYUOW010000002.1, from coordinate 46,133 downwards.
GTGACGCAGGGACGCCACCCCGTTGTGGAGGCCGCCACCGGCTCCGGGGGCTACATCCCCAACGACCTGCGTATGGACGAAGCCCGGCGCATCCTGCTCATCACCGGACCGAACATGGCCGGCAAGTCGACAGTTTTGCGCCAGGCGGCCATCATGAGCATCCTGGCCCAGTTGGGCTCCTTCGTGCCTGCGCAGGCCGCCCGCCTGGGCCTGGTGGACCGCGTGTTCTCCCGTGTGGGCGCCTCGGACAACCTCGCCCGCGGCCAGAGCACCTTCATGGTCGAGATGATGGAAACCGCGCGCATATTGCGGCAGGCCACCTCGCGCAGTCTGGTGATCCTGGACGAGATCGGCCGGGGCACCAGCACCTTCGACGGCCTGGCCCTGGCCTGGGCTGTGGTGGAAGAGCTTTCCCGCCGGGGCAGGAACGGCATCCGCACACTGTTCGCCACCCACTACCACGAACTGACCAGCCTGGAAGGCCGCATTCCCGGCCTGCGCAACATGAACATCGCCGTGCGCGAGTGGAAGGGCGACATCGTGTTCCTGCGCAAATTGATCCCGGGCCCGGCGGACAAGAGCTACGGCATCGAGGTGGCGCGCCTGGCTGGCGTGCCGCAGCCCGTGGTCCAGCGCGCGCGTGAAATACTTGCGTCCCTCGAGGAAAAATCGCAGAGTGAGCGCGGCGGCTCCCAGGTGCAAAGCGCCCGGCAGAGCATGCTGCCAGGGGTTCCCGCCCCGCAGGAGCAGAAGGCCCCGGAGCCGGAGCACCCCATGCTCGTCGAGCTGAAACGTCTGGACGTCAACGGCCTGTCCCCCCTGGCCGCCCTGACCCTGTTGCACGAATGGAAAAAAAACGTGAGCGCCACATGACCGGCAGCCCCTCCTCTCGTCTTCGTCTTTCCCCGCTCCTGGCCGCGGCCTTGCTGGCCGTGCTGGCCTTTTCCCTCGCCTCCTGCGGCAAGCGGGAGTGGCCCGCGCCCAAGCTGAGCGAAGACCGCTTCCGCATCCGCACCATGAACGTGCAGCGCGGACAGGGCTGTCTCATCGTGGACTGCGAGCTGGCCGGCGCCTGGGACAACCTGGACAGCGTGCGCCTGCACATCGAGGCCATCGGCACCGAGCCCGGCGACGGCTGCCCCACCTGCCCATTTGTGCCGCGCATCGCCCGGTTCTATGGACCCGGTGCGCCGGAAATGCGCCGCGACATGAACCGCCTCATCATCACCACCTGCGACCTGGACCCGAAGAAGACCTACCGGGTGCAGCTGGTGGCCAGCAACGTGTACCCGGCTTTGGAGCTTGTCACCTCCGAGCTTGTGATCTCAGCGCCGCAATAACCATCCCTTAGGAGAGGAGTACCGTCCAGATGCATCATTTCGAGATGAAGAACGGCACCTTGTATGCGGAAGGCGTCAGCGTGAAGGAACTTGTCCAGCGCTACGGAAGCCCCCTGTACATCTATTCCTCGGCCACGCTCAAACGCCACTTCCAGGCCTTTGACTCGGCTTTCGACGCGGTGCCGCACCTCACCTGCTACTCGGTCAAGGCCAATTCCAACCTGGCCGTGCTGCGGCTGCTGGCCTCCCTCGGCGCGGGCATGGACATCGTTTCCGGCGGCGAGTTGTACCGCGCGCTGCTGGCGGGCGTTCCGGCGGAACGCATCGTCTACTCCGGCGTGGGCAAAAAAGCCCCGGAGATCGCCCAGGCGCTGAATGCGGGCATCCTGATGTTCAACGTGGAGTCCGTGCAGGAGCTCATCCGCATCAACGACGTGGCGCGCGAGCTGGGCAAAAAGGCCCAGGTGAGCTTCCGCATCAACCCGGACGTGGATCCCAAGACCCACCCGTACATCTCTACGGGCATGAAGAAGAACAAGTTCGGCCTGAACATCGAAAGCGCGCTCGACGCCTACGCCATGGCGCGCGACCTTCCGGCCATCGAGCCCGTGGGCATGGACTGCCACATCGGCTCCCAGCTCACCACCATCGAGCCTTTCCTGGAGGCCCTGGACAAGCTGCTGGCCTTCTACGAGAAGCTCAAGGGCATGAACCTGGACATCCGCTACCTCGACCTCGGCGGCGGACTGGGCATCCCGTACAACGAAGAAGAGCCGCCCCATCCCAAGGAATTCGGCGCCGCGTTGACCAAGGCCCTGGCCGGCATCCCGCTCAAGGTCGTGCTGGAACCCGGCCGCGTCATCGTGGGCAACGCCGGCATCCTGGTGACGGAAGTGCTGTACACCAAGCAGACCCCCAGCAAGAGCTTCGTCATTGTGGACGCGGCCATGAACGATCTGGTGCGGCCTTCGCTCTACGGCTCCTTCCACCGCATCGAGGAAGTGACCCCCCAGGGGCGCGGCCCCCAGGACGTGGACGTGGTGGGCCCCATCTGCGAGTCCGGCGACTTCCTGGCCAAGGACCGCATGCTGCCCGAGGTGCGCCAGGGCGAACTGCTGGCGGTGTACTCCGCCGGCGCCTACGGCTTCACCATGAGCTCCAATTACAACACCCGCACCAGGGCCGCGGAACTCCTTGTGGACGGCGAGAACGTCATCGTCGCCCGTCGCAGGGAGACTTACGAGTCCATGGTCGCGCACGAAATCTAGTCCGCACGCGGGGCCGGGGACGCGCTTCCCGGCCCCGCATCCACGGCAGCCATGACCCGCCTCAACTCCTACCACCTCCCGCAAGGCGACTGGCCCGGCCCGGATGGGCTGGCCGTGCTCGACGGCCCGGAAGCCAAGCACCTGCTGGGCGTTCTGCGCGCCCGCACGGGTGAGACTGTGCGGCTCTTCGACGGCTTCGGCCGCCACGGACTGTTCGAGCTCACCGCCGTTTCCGGCAAGGCCAAGGCCGAGCTGCGCCTCGTTTCCGAAACGCTGGAACCCGCGCCCCATCGCGGCGTCACCTTGGCCCTTGGCTGGAACAAGGCGTCGAGACGGGACTGGCTGCTGGAAAAGGGCGTGGAGCTCGGCGCGCTGGGGATTCTGTTCTGGCAGTCCGCCCGCAGCCAGGGCGACATGCCGAAGGAACCCAAAGATTCCTGGCAGGACAAATGCGTGCAGGCGGCCAAGCAGTGCCACAGCGCCTGGCTGCCACGGCTTTCCGTGGTCCAGGGGGGCGTGGACGGCTTGATCCGCGTTGCGGCGGAGCATGACCGATGCTATGTGCTGTATGAAGGCTCCGGACCGGAGGACCTGCTGGACCCGGGCGAGTTCACCCATGGGCGCAGCCTCGTGGCGCTGGGCCCGGAGGGCGGACTGGAGGAGCGCGAAGTGGCGCGCCTGACCGAGGCAGGATTCAGGACCCGTAGCTTAGGCCCCCGGCCCCTGCGCTGGGAAACGGCCGCCTTGTCCTGCCTGGCCCTGGCGCATCACGCCCTGCTCAAACCGTAACGTTACAAAGCCGGACACGCGCATGCGCATTGAAATTTCCGAAAAGCAGCCCCTGGCGGACAAAATCCGTCCGCAGAGCCTGAACGAGTTCGTGGGGCAAAGCCATCTGCTGGAGCGCATCGGGGCCTTTGCCAGCGGTCCGCGCCTGCCCAGCCTGCTCTTCTTCGGCCCCCCGGGCTGCGGCAAGTCCACCCTGGCCATGCTCATGGCCAAGGCGGCGAACAAGAAATGGGTGCGCCTCAGCGCGCCCGAGGCCGGCCTCACCGCCTTGCGCAAGCACCTGCAAGGGGCCGAGGTGCTCATCCTGGACGAGATCCACCGTTTTTCCAAGGCCCAACAGGACTTCTTCCTGCCCATCCTGGAAAGCGGCGAGATCGTGCTCTTGGCCACCACCACCGAAAATCCAAGCTTCAGCGTCACCCGCCAGCTGCTTTCGCGGCTGCATGTGCTGCGCTTCCGCGGTTTGACGCGCGAGGAGCTGGTGCGCATGGCCCGGCGCGGGGCCAAGGTGCTGGGCTGCGAGTGGCCGGATGAAGTTTTCGATCTTTTGGCGGGCATGTGCGCGGGCGACGGCCGGGCGCTCTTGAACCTTGTGGAGCACGTGGCCGGGCTGCCCCAGGACAAGCTGGGCTTGGACACCCTGCGCCAGGTCCTGCCCGAGGTCATCATCCGGGGCGACCGCGAGGGCGATTCCCACTACGAGCTGGCCTCGGCCCTCATCAAGTCCATCCGCGGCAGCGATGTGGACGCGGCGCTCTACTACCTCGCCTGCCTGCTGGAAAGCGGCGAGGATCCTCGCTTCGTGTGCCGCAGGCTCGTGCTCTCGGCGTCAGAGGATATCGGCCTGGGCGACCCGCAGGCCCTGCCCCTGGCTGTGGCCTGCCAGCAGGCCGTGGAGTTCGTGGGCATGCCCGAGGGGTTCATCCCCCTGGCGGAGACAGTGGTTTACCTGGCCCTGGCACCCAAGAACAACGCCAGTTACGGTGCCTACCTGAACGCTTTGAAGGAGGTGCGGGAGAACGGCATGCAGCCCGTGCCCCTGCACCTGCGCAACGCCAGCACCAGCCTGCACAAGGAATGGGGCTACGGCCGGGGCTACAAGTACCCGCACGCCTTCCCCGGCTCCTGGGTGGAGCAGGAATACCTGCCCCACGACCTGGCCAAGCGCGGGGCGCAGTTCTATGTGCCGAAGAACGAGGGCGCGGAGGCGCGCCTGCAGACCTGGCTCTCCACGCGTAAGCGGGCGGTCAAGAAGTCCTGATCCGCCAGAGCGGTTTTAGCCTTTTCCTTCCTTGCGGGCGTAGAGCTTGCGCCATTCATCCAGAAACAGCACCGCCGCGTCCAGACCGGCAAGGGTGCCCTGCTGCTGGCGCACGGCCCAGACAAGATCGTCGAAGCCCGTGTCCGCGGGCAAGCCCAGTCGTTCCAGCAAAGCGCTGATCTCCGCGGCGAGTTCAGCGGGCAGGCCCTCAAACGCGGGCGAAGCGGCGCGAGGCTTGGGCCAGCCGGGCCTGCGCTCGGCCACGAAGTCCAGCAGGGTGCGCATGCGCGCGGCGTAGGTGTGCTCGGCCAGCACGCGTGCCTGCCCGCGCTTGGCAATGGCGATGCGCTCCTCCGGATTGGCCAGATAGTGCTCGATGCGCGGGGCCAGCTCCTCCATGCTGTCGAAGATGGCCAGCTCCCCATCCGAGAACAGCTCGGCCATGAGGCCGCGCCTGTCCACCAGCTGGAAGGCCCCGCAGGCCGCGACCTCGAAGGTGCGCGGGTTCACGAAGTCACCGCCGGTGACCAGCTCCTTGGCCTGGATGCTGGAATGCAGGTTGATGTTGACCTTGGTGGCGTTGAAGATGCGCACGCAGTCCTCGCTCGAAACCCTGGCCCCGGCCATCTGCACATACGGCGCAAGGATGGGATCGCCGTCCCAGTCCGTTCCCCAGAGCTTGAAGTCAAAGCGCACCAACTCGCGGAAAGCCACGCGCCGGTTGGGATAACCCGCCCCCATGAAGGACACGTCCGATCCGAACTTCCGGCGCTCCACGCTGGAAAGTTCAAGTCGTTTGTGAACATCCGGCTGGGCTGCCAGGGGCAGATACAGAGCATTCCCCATGCCAACCTGCTGCAATTGCGAGAGGAATTCTCCCTTCTGGATGACGGCGAAGAAGTCGTAGTGCGGGGCGAAGGCCTGCCAGTAGGTGAACAGGCGGTAGTCCTCCACGAACCACATGGCCGTAGGCACCCCATCACGCTTCAGCCGCTTCAGGGCCTGGATGGACAGAGGGGCCTGGGCCAGTGCCAGCACCAGATCGGGCTCAAAGGTCTCCACCTTGGCCAGAATGGCCTGGGAGACGACCTGCAAGTAGCTGTTCTCCAAGTATTGCAGCCTGTCCGAGGTCACCTTGAGCCCCTTCAAGGCCTGAAACGAGGCGTAAAACTCCGGGGCTTCGAAGACCTCGACCAGATGCCCCAGCTCCCGCAAGGCGGCAACGCAATACCGGCCCACAGGCAGGGAGCCGCCGTACAGCGGCAGGACGACCAGTACCCTCATGAACGCCTCCAAGTCCTGTTCCGGACCCATATTCGACTGCGGCAGTCGCCTGCGGTCGCCTGAAACTCTTTTTAGATTTTGTCTAGACTTTTTTTAATATACCTAAATAACGATGGATCAACTCAATTCTGTCGAAAACAGCCTGCGCTTATGGCTGGATTCGCCATCGAGGGCCATCCAGTCCCGTTCCGTGTACAAACGCTCCGCGAATTGCTGCACCGAGGGGTGTTCCCAGGCACCGCCAGTTCCAAGGTGCCTGGCCAGGAACTCGCGGAAGGCCCCCCGCAGGGCGGCTGAACTGTCCTCTCCGGCACGCGGCTGGTAGACCACGCCCAACTCGTCCAGGGCCGATTCCAGATCAAGCAGCCCGTCCGGCAAATGGCGCGCATCGCCCGTGGCAAGGTAGCGCATGAGACGCAGGTCGCCAAAGGGCTTGAGGCAGATGACGCCAAGCTCACAGGGCTGCGATTCCAGGCAGGGCAGGCAATCCGTGAGCGCCTGGAACACGCGGTGGCCCTGGCCGTAGGGGCCGGTCTCACTGCACCAGGCCGAGGACAGGAAGGTCGCCAGCACGGGAACGCCCAGAGCTGCGGCCAGATGCATGGTGCCGGTGTCCGGGGTCAGCAGCAGATCCAGCCCGCCGACGGTTTCGACGAGCCCGGCCCAGTCCGTAGCGCCGCAAAGATTTTTTATCTGCCCGGCGCGTTTGGGCGGCAGCTCGCGCAGCAGCTGGTGCGCGGCCTTGGCCTCGGCAGCGCTGCCAAGCAGCACGACCGGCTTCTCGTTCAGGCCGGGATGCGTTTCCAAAAGTGCTGTCATCAGCCCGGCAAGCTCCTTGGGCGGCAAGGATCGGCGCGACTCGCGCCCGGCCAGCACCACGCCAAGCCCCCCTCCCCTGCCCTGGGCGGGCGGGTTCACGTCCTGCGGGGCCATCGGCGCAGGATGATGCCAGGCCCAGAAATCGGCGATGTTGAGCCCGATGCGGCGCATGGAGGACCAGCGCATGGCCAGCCGGGCCCATTGGCCCACATCCTCCTGTCCTGCCCGCCACGCGTGCCCGCGCACACGGTCCGGATCGAACAGCCCGGCCACGCGGAAGTTGAGGGGCGAAAAATTGAGGTTGTACACGCGTTGAAAATCCAGCGCGGCAAGTGTGCGGAAAGGCGGAATATTGGCCGCGAGCAGCGCCGAAGCCTGCTCCTGCGGGGGGAGCTTGGCCAGGGCCGTGCCGTGGGCGGTTATGGGATGCAAGATGACGCCGGGATACAAGAGTTCCGCCAGCGGGGCCAGGGACTGGTCCAGGCAGAGGTGCACCTCGGCTCCGGGCTCGGCCAGCAGCGAGTGCAGCAGGCGCTTGGTCTGCACAAGGTCGCCGAAGCGGGCAAGCTGGATCACGAGTTGGCGCATGGACGACCTCTTGTGCTGGCGAATGGAAATCTCTACCCCAGCCCAAGGGAATCTGGCAAGAAAGGGCTTCTTGGCATTTTACAGAGGCCCCCGGCATTTGTTATGTGGTGGCGATGCGCTACTATCCAATGTTCGTGAGCCTTGAGGGGCGGGCCTGCCTTGTGGTGGGCGCGGGCCAGGTGGGCCTGCGCAAGATCCTGTCCCTGGCGGACTGCGGGGCGAAGCATGTGCTGGTGCTGGAGCGCCGCGAACCCGACGACGCCCTGCGGGAGCTGGCCGCCAGACCCGGCATCAGCGTGGAGCGCCGCGACTTCGCGGAAGCCGACCTGGACGGCATGTTCCTGGCCATCGCCGCCACCAGCGATGCGGGCTTGAACCAGCGCATCGCGCAGCTGTGCCAAGCGCGCGGCGTGCTGTGCAATGTCATCGACGCCCCCGGGGAAGGCAGCTTCATCGTGCCCTCCAGCGTGGTGCGCGGCGACCTCGCCATTGCCATCTCCACCGGCGGGCAAAGCCCGGCGCTGACCAAGCGCATCCGAAAAGACTTGCAGGACCGGTTCGGGGAGGAGTACGCACTGTTTCTGCGGCTCATGAGCCGCCTGCGGCCCGGCGTGCTCGGCCTCGGCCGGGAGACGGAGGCCAACTCGGCCCTGTTCCGCGCGCTGGTGGGCTCGCGCCTGCTGGAGGCCTTCAGGCTCGGGGACACGGCCCTGGTCACGGCGGAGCTGAAAGCGCATTTGCCCCAAGAATTGCACCCTCTCATCCCGGAGTTGCTTGATGGGCTTGCCTGAAATCCTGCCGATGCTGGTCATCGGCTTCTACTTCCTGGGCACGGCGTTCTATGTGCTGGGCTCGGCCCTGCGCAACGAGCGCATCAAGGTCACGGCCCTGAGCCTTGCCGGCACGGGCTTTGCGCTGCACGCGGTGGACCTGGCCGGGCTGCTCGTCGGGGCCGACGCGCTGGTCGCGCTGACCTCCGGCCGTTTCCTGTTCTGCATGTTCGGCTTCGGCATCCTGCTCATCTTCGGGCTTTTGTGGTGGCGGCTCAAGATGCGCTTCCTCATCGTGGTGGCCCTGCCGCTGGCGCTCATCTTCTACGCCACGGCCAACGCCACCAGCGGCATCAAGGCCAGCCTGCCGCCCATGCTTTCCGGCCTTTTCTTTTTGCTGCACATCGGCACGCTCTTCTCAAGCATGGCGTTGCTCGCCATGGCCTTTGGCGCCGGGCTGGCCTTCCTGCACCTGGAAAAGCGCATCAAGACCAAGACCGGGCTCAAGAAGTTCCAGCAGGACATGCCGTCGCTCGACACCTTCGACAAGGTGAACCACTGGGTCATCGTCATCGGCTTCCCGCTGTACACCGTGGGCCTGGCCTCGGGCTTCGTGTGGGCCTGGCTGGCCTCCAAGCGGGTGTTCTCGTTCGATCCCAAGGAGATTCTGGCCCTTGTCATGCTCGGCCTGTATGCCTACCTGTTCCACCAGCGCCTGGCCTACGGCTGGCGCGGACGCAAGCCCGCGGTCATGGCCATCGCCGTGTTCCTGCTCATGGTGCTCTCCATGCTCGGCATCAACTTTCTGGTTTCCACAACCTTCCACGGGTTCAAGGCGTAATGGATAAGAACATCTTCCTTGTCGGACTCAACCACCGCTCCGCCGGGGTGGACGTGCGCGAGAAATTCGCCCTCACCAGCGTTGCGGACTTTGAGAAGAGCCTGCTGGCCGCCTGCCCCCTGCGCGAGGTCATGGCCCTGTCCACCTGCAACCGCGTGGAGATCCTCGTGGTGGCCGACAGCACCCGCTGCCAGGGGCTGGACGTCACCGAGGCCGTGCTGGGCCACTGGGCCGAGACCTGCCAGGGCCCGCTCGATGTGCTGCGCGAGCACACCTACAAGCACCAGAGCATGGACGCGGTGACGCACCTGTTCTGCGTGGCCGCCAGCCTCGACTCCATGATCATGGGCGAGCCGCAGATCCTTGGCCAGCTGAAGAACAGCTACCGCAAGGCCGTGGAGACCGGCACCGCGCGCGTGGTCATCAACCGCCTGCTGCACAAGTCCTTCTCCGTGGCCAAGCGCGTGCGCACGGAGACGGCCATCGCCTCAAGCGCCGTGTCCATCAGCTACGCCGCCGTGGAGCTGGCCAAGAAGATCTTCGGCGAACTCACCGGCAAGACCGCCATGCTGGTGGGCGCGGGCGAGATGGCCGAACTGGCCGCCACGCACCTGCTCGCCTCCGGGATCGAGAAGCTCTACATCTGCAACCGCACCTACGCCCGCGCCCAGGAACTGGCCAAGACCATGCACGGCGAGGCCGTGTTCTTCGAGGACATGGTGGAGCGCTTGACCGGCGTGGACATCGTCATCAGCTCCACCGGTTCGCCCACGGCCATCATCCGCGCCAAGGACATCCGCGAGGTGCTGAAAAAGCGCCGCAACCGCGCCATGTTCTTCATCGACATCGCCGTGCCCCGCGACATCGACCCGGACGTGAACAGCCTGGACAACGTCTACCTCTACGACATCGACGACCTGAAGGAGGTCGTGGAGGAGAACATGAGCGCCCGCAAGGGCGAGGCCGTGAAGGCCAGGGCCATCGTGGACCTGGAGACCGAGGCCTTCGCCACCTGGATGAAGTCCCTGGCGCTGCAGCCCACCATCACCGATCTCCTCGGCCGGGCCGAGGACGTGGCTCAGCGCGAGCTGGCAAAAACCTTGAAGCGCCTGGGCGCGGTGGACGACGAGACGCGCCAGGCCCTGGAGGTGCTGGTGAGCTCGGTCAGCCGCAAGCTGCTGCACGAGCCCATCTGCTTCCTCAAGCGCCGCACGCGTGAGGAAGGCTCCTCCGACCGGTTCATCGACGTCACCCGCCGCATCTTCAACCTGGACAGCGATCCCGTGAACCCCGACGCCCATCTGGACCGCCGGAGCTCCGACGACGACGAGCCCCTCGACTGCGAGTGCTGCCGCGACGACGAGGCCGGGATCGAAGAGTCCGGCAAGCACTAGGACCAGCCATGCGTTGCTACCTCATCGAGGACTTCTACCCCGAACACCTGCAGAAGGTGTTGGCCAGCCTGACCAACAAAGGCTACGCCGGTTCCCTGGAAGGCATCTTCTATCTGCCCCTGCCCGACGAGCTGTTGACCGACGTGCAGCGCGAACACGCCGCCGAGTGCGGCCCGCACATGCTGGTGCTGGAGGCGGTGGACGAAACCACTCTGAAGCTTGAGCTTCTTGTGCGCGCACGGAAGAAGCTGCGCTGCGAGTGTGTCATGTACGCCACGCCAGCCCAGCGCGAGCATATCATCGGCTACCTCGACGACTTCATCCGCCAGCTGGACATCTCCGTCTAGCCTCGCCATGCCGCCTACATTGCCGAAGCTCCAGGAAATGCCGCCCAAATGGGCGCGGTTCTGCCTGGGTGTCGGCAGTTTCGCCGCGCAGGAACTCAGCTGCGACTTCCGCAGCGCCTCTTGTCTCGTGGCCTGTTCCGGCGGGGCGGATTCCACCGCGCTGCTCCTTATCGCCGCCCTGCTCTGCCGCATGAGCGGCGGCCGCGTTTTGGCCGCGCACCTGGACCATGGCCTGCGCGAGGACTCGGCCCTGGACGCCCGCTTCGTGGCCGGACTTTGTGAAAAGTGGAACATTCCCTTGGTCTCGGAACGGCTGGACGTTGCCTCGCTAGCCGCCGCACGCGGCATCGGTCTCGAGGAGGCCGGGCGCTTGGCGCGCTACGAGCTGCTGGAGCGCGTGCGCCTGGAAGCCGGTGCGGACCTCGTCCTGGTGGGCCACCAGCTGAACGACCTGGCCGAGGACCAGCTGCTGCGCCTCATGCGCGGGGCAGGCTGGCCCGCCCTGGGCGGCATGACCGGGTTCGACGCCTCGCGCCAGCTGCTGCGGCCGCTGCTGTTGACCCCTAGAGCTACCCTTGAGGAATTCCTAACAATGTCTGGAATCCTCTGGCGCACGGACGCTTCCAATTTCGAGGCCACGCAGACGCGCAACCGTGTGCGCCTGGAGCTTCTGCCGACCATGCTGCGCGAGAACCCGGCTTACCTGGATGCGGCCGCGCGCCTGTGGCGGCAGGCCCGCATGGACGAGGGCCACTGGCAGGCGGAGACACAGCGCGTGCTGGCGGAACTTCCTCCTGTCCCCAAAGGCGGCTCGCTTGTGCTTCCGGCCGGTGCGCTGGCCGGGTGCCCTGCCCCCTTGCGTCTGCGGCTGTACAAGGCCGCGCTGGAAAGCCTTGGCCCTGGGCAACCCTTGAGCGACGGGCTGTTCCGCCTGGACGAATTGTGGAACGCGCGCGCCACCGGGAAAAAGCTCCGCTTTCCCGGCGACAAGGAGGCACGTATCACGAAGTCGGGCGTCGCCATTCAGGTCATTGACAGGAAAAAAGAGTGCGGATAAGAGCTTGTGAATCTTTTGCACAAGCCAAAAGCAATCACCCCAAGGAGGCACAATGAATATTCTCATTTTCGGACCCAACGGCAGCGGTAAAGGCACCCAGGGCACCCTGGTGAAAGCCAAGTACAACCTGGACCACATCGAGTCCGGCGCCATCTTCCGCAAGCACATCGGCGGCGGCACCGAGCTCGGCATGAAGGCCAAGGAGTTCATCAACCGCGGCGAGCTGGTCCCCGACGACATCACCATCCCCATGGTGCTCGACGTGCTGCAGAACGCCAGCAAGAACGGCTGGCTGCTCGACGGCTTCCCCCGCTCCCTGGTCCAGGCCGAGAAGCTTTGGGACGCCCTGCAGAAGGGCGGCGAGAAGCTGGATTTCGTCATCGAGATCCTGCTGCCCCGCAGCGTCGCCAAGAACCGCATCATGGGCCGCCGCCTGTGCGCCAATGACAACAACCACCCGAACAACATCTTCATCGACGCCATCAAGCCCAACGGCGACGTGTGCCGCGTGTGCGGCGGCGCTCTGACCGCCCGCGCCGACGACCAGGACGAGGGCGCCATCGACAAGCGCCACGACATCTACTACGACGACAAGACCGGTACCCTCGCCGCCGCCTACTTCTACAAGGCTCTGGCCGCCAAGGGCGCCTGCAAGTACATCGAGCTGAACGGCGAAGGCTCCATCGACTCCATCAAGAAGACCCTGCTGGACCAGCTGTAAGCCCGGACCACATCGCTAATAATAAGGCCCCCCTTCCGCAAGGAAGAGGGGCCTTTTCTTTTGCCGTTTTGTGGTCTGGCTTAAGCGGTCTTGGCCTTGGCCTTCATCGGCGCGGCCGGGGTGTCCAGGTCCTCGGGCGGGGTCAGGGTGGAGATGACCGGAGCCGCCACGTAGATGGAGGAGAAGGTGCCCACCACGATGCCGATGAGCATGGCCAGGGCGAAGTCGTGGATGACCTGCCCGCCGAAGAGGTACAGGCTGAACACGGACAGGAAGGCCAGGCCGGAGGTCAGCACCGTGCGCGAAAGGGTCTGGTTCACGCTGCGGTTGATGATGACGGTCAGCGGCTCGCCTGTCTTGAGTCCGCGGGTCTCGCGGATGCGGTCGTAGACGATGATGGTGTCGTTCAGCGAGAAGCCGATGAGGGTCAGAAGTGCCGCAATGATGGTGAGGTCGAATTCCTTGTTCAGGATGGAGAAGATGCCCACCGTCACCAGCACGTCGTGGATGAGCGCCGCGATGGCCCCAAGAGCGTAGTTGAGCTTGAGCAGGAAGCACAGAACCAGGGTGATGACGAGCGCGCCAAACACCAGCCAGATCTGCGGCGCATTGATGTACTGCAGGGCCGTTATGCCCGCGAAGAGCCCCGCGGCCATGATGCCCGCCGCCATCCAGCGATGCTCGAAGCGGCCGGAGATGTAGATGGCGATGAGCAGGATGGCGAAGTACATGGCCTCAAGGGCCTTGCCGCGCAAATCCTCACCCACCTTGGGGCCGACCATCTCCACGCGCTTGAAGGTGTATTTGTTCCCGGCCAAGTCCTTGTCGAGAGTGGCCGTGACGGTCTTCTGCACAGCATCACTGGAGTCGTCCGTGGTGCTGGTGCGGATGAGGAAGTCGTTGTCCTTTTCCGGGCCCATCTGCTGCACCACAAGGCCGGGCAGATTGGTGGCCTCAAGGGACTTCTTCAGGTCGTCGAGCTTGGTCGGGGCGTCGAACTTGGCCTGGATGATGACGCCGCCCGCGAAGTCGATGCCGTAGCGCGGGCCGCCCTTCATGGTCAGGGAGACGAGGCCGATCAGGATCATCAGCGCGGAGATGGCGAAGGCGTAATAACGCAGACCGATGAAGTCGATCTTGGTGTCGGGTTTGATGAAGTGGAAGCTCATGGCGTCTCCTTAGATGCTCACGGCCGCATCGGCCGGGCGCTTGGAGAGGTACAGGTCGAACATGATGCGCGACACGAAGATGGCCGTGAACATGCTCATGACGATGCCCAAAACCAGGGTGACGGCGAAGCCGCGGATGGGGCCGGTGCCAAACTGGTAGAGGATGATGGCCACCAGGACGTTTGTGGTGTTCGAGTCCAGAATGGTCAGCGTAGCGCGGTCATAGCCCTTGTGGACGGCGTCCGCGGGCTTGAGTCCGTGGCGCAGTTCCTCGCGGATGCGCTCGTAGATGAGCACGTTGGCGTCCACCGCCATGGCGATGGTCAAGATGATGCCCGCGATGCCCGGCAGGGTCAGCGTGGCGCCGAAGGCGGCCAGGCCGGCCAGGGTCAGCACGATGTTCAGCAGCAGCACGGCGTTGGCGAACAGGCCGGCCACGCCGTAATACAGGGCCATGAACACGATGATGGCGATGGCCGCGAAGCCGGTGGCCATCATGCCCGCGTCGATGGATTCCTGTCCCAGGGTGGGGCCCACGGTGCGCTGTTCCAGCACGTTGACCGGAGCGGGAAGCGCGCCCGCGCGCAGCACGATGGCCAGGTCGCGAGCCTCCTCCTGCGTGAAGCTGCCGGTGATCTGGGCCTTGCCGCCGGGGATCTTGTCCTGGATGACCGGGGCCGAGTAGCACTTGCCGTCCAGCACGATGGCCAGGCGCTTCTTGATGTTCTCCTCGGTGACGCGCTCGAAGACCTTGGCGCCGCGGGCGTTGAAGGTCAGGCTGACCGAGAACTGGTTGTTGTTCTGCTCGATGGTGGCGCGGGCGTCGGTGATGTACTCGCCGGTCATGACCGCGTCCTTCTTGAGCACGATGGGCTGGTCCACGCTCTGGCCCTTGGGCCCGCGCGACTTGATCACCGAAAGCTCGCGACCGGGACCGATGAGCCCGGCCGGGTCCGCCGTGTCGTCCACGATCTTGAACTCCAGGTGCGCGGTCTTGCCGATGACGGCGATGGCGCGCTCAGGATCGCTCAAGCCGGGCAGCTGCACCTGGATGCGGTTGCCTTCCTGGCGGCGAATGTCCGGCTCGGCCACGCCGAACTGGTCAATGCGGTTGCGGATGGTCTTCACCGCCTGGTCCAGGGTGAGCTTGGAAAGATATTTCTTGTAGTCCGGGGTCATGGACAGCAGGTATTTCACCTTGTCCTCGGCCTGGACTTCCTTGGCGTCGATCTTGAGGGAGGAGAAGTGCTTCTGCAGCAGCTTCTCGAAGGCCTCCTGCTTGTCCGCGCCCACAAGCACGGCCTCAAGCCGGGGGCCGGGCAGGACGTTGGGCTTGAGCAGCGCAAGGTTCTCCTCGCGCGCGCTGGCTTTGATGTCCTGGCCAAGGCTGGCCATGTTGTTGTCGATGGCCTTGTCGACGTCCACACCGAGGGTGAGGTGGATGCCGCCCTTAAGGTCAAGGCCCAGGTTGATGGCGGTGTCGGGCAGGATCTTGCCCAGCCCGGTGTTCTTGATGCCCGGCACCGAAGGCAGCACCAAGGCCAAGGCCACGATCATCACCGCGAGGGTAAGAAGTAAACGCCAGCGCAGGTTGCGGTACATGTGCTCTCCCAGTTGCTTCCTGAAACAATCAAAGAATCCAGGGGATTTACGCTTCAGAAAAATCCATGATCCGACAAAGACAAGCGCGGACCCGGGCGCATCCCCAGGTCCGCGTATCCGCCTTTCGGCTGAAAATCAAAGGAAAAAGCCTATTTTTCCTTCTTTTCCAATTTCTCGAACGCCTCGGCCTTGTCGGCCACGGTGTTGCGCAGCATTTCGACCTGCACCTTCTCGGCGATTTCCACAATGACGGTCTGGTCCTTCATGCGGACGATGGTGCCGTAGATGCCGCCGTTGGTGACGATGCGATCGCCGATCTTCAAGTTGTTGATCATCTCCTTGTGCTGCTTGGCCTTTTTCTGCTGCGGCCGGATGAGCAGGAAGTAGAAGATGGCAAACATGAGAATGAGCGGGACAAAAGCGCCGAGGGGATTGCCACCCTGCGCGCCGCCATTGCCGCCAATACCGCCCATGGCGAAAGCGAGATTATCAAAAAGCATCGGATCCTCCTGGATGGTGGGCTGGGGCGAAATTACCCCGGCCCTGCCCTCCCAGCCTTACGCCGGCACGTACAAATTGCCGTACGGGCGGTGCGAGAAGGGTTTGATCTTCACGAATTCAGCCGCCAGGATCTCCTTGGCATCAAGGTTCAGTTCCTTGGCGTACTCCTTGACGATCCCCTCGACGACGGCCTTGTCGGCGTCATCAAGAGGCTGTGCGGAGAGGCCAGGACCGATCTGCTCCTTGGGAACCTCGCCGCGCACGTAAATCACACCGCCGTGCATGCCTGTTCCCAGGCTGCGACCGGCAATGGGTTCCGTGGGCTTATCAGAATACATTCCAAGAAGCAAAAGGATTCCGCCAGCCATATATTCGCCGAGGAAGTCGCCCGCCTTGCCGCCGATGACGATGGTGGGCAGCTTTTCCATGTAGGCCTTCATGTGGATGCCGACGCGGTAGCCCACGTCGCCCTTGATGAAGATCTTGCCGCCGCGCATGGCATAGCCCACCACGTCTCCGGCCAGGCCTTCGATGATGATGGTGCCGTCGTCCATGGTGTTGCCCACGCCGTCCTGGGCGTTGGCCTTCACGCGGACCTTGGGCCCGCGCATGAAGGAGCACATGTCCTGGCCGGGCACGCCCTGCACCTCGAAGGTCAGGTCGCCGACCATGGCGCCGGCGATGTAGCGCTGACCGTTGACGTTTTTCAGCACGATGTTCGTGGCGCCAGCGGCCACGGCCTCGCGGATCTGCTCGTTGAGCTGGCGGTAGTAGATGCCGCTCGCGTCCAGGGTGAAAGTCTTGGCCATTATCCTACGCCTCCAGATGCACGATGACCGGTTCGCCCGCCTTGGGCATCCACACGCGGTCCAGGTCGTTCTGGACTTCGCGGATGGCGCTCTCCTCGCTCGACATGAAGACCATGTCGTCCTTTTCGGCAACAACCAGCGGCCGCAGCTTGATGCGGTCGTTCAGGCCGAAGAGGCCGGTGTTGTCGGCCACGAGGATGGCAAAGGGGCCGTTCAGAAGGGCCTGGCCGTACACCATGCGCAGGGCGGTGTAGGCGTCCTTTTCCGCCTTGGGCATGCGCGCGATCTCGTCCCAGAAAGGCGGGGCGAAGACCTTGCAGGCCATCTCCTTGGAGAGGCCGTGCTTGCGGATAAGCAGGTCGAGCTCGTAGGCCACGACCTCGGTGTCGGTCATGAGCGTGCACAGGTAGCTGTGCTCGCACAGGTAGCGGCGGTTGATGCCGTAGGAGCTGATCTCACCGTTGTGCACGATCGACCAGTCGAGCAGCGTGAACGGGTGCGCGCCGCCCCACCAGCCCGGGGTGTTGGTCGGGAAGCGGTTGTGGCCGGTCCAGATATACGCCTTGTACTCTTCCAGGCGGAAGAAGTCGGCGATGTCCTCCGGGAAGCCCACGCCCTTGAAGGCGCCCATGTTCTTGCCGCTGGAGAACACGAAGGCGTTGGCCACCTTGTGGTTGATGTGCATGACCGCGTTGACCACGTAGTCCTGCTCGCCCAGATCCCGCACTTCCTGGGGCCGGTCCTTCTTGATGGTCAGGAAGAAGCGCGACATGATGGGCGGGTTCTTGATGGTCACGACCTTGCGGGTCGGGATGGGCTCGGCCAGGTGGACGGTGAAGTAGTGCTTGAGCACTTCCTCGGCGTTGTCCTGGGCCTCCTGGGTGTCGCACATCAGGTGGAAGGCGTACTTGTCGGCCAGGTCGGGGTAGATGCCATAGGCCGCGAAGCCGCCACCGAGGCCGTTGCCGCGGTCGTGCATGCAGGCCATGGAACGGATGGGCATTTCGCCGGGAATGAGTCCACGCTTCTTGTGGATCACCCCGAAGACGCCGCAGCCGGAGATGTCTTTCTGGAAGTCGTAATACCGTTCAGGTGCTTTCATCCTACTCGTGCTCCTACGCGGATGTTCTGCAAGGACGCCTGCTTGATTAGCGGGCGGCCTTGGCCGGCTCGGGGTTCCAGGTCTCGTCGAACAGCTCGGCCGGCCAGAGGAAGACCTCGGGGCCAGCGTTGATGAGCTTGTCCTTGGCCTCGCCGGCAAGCGGCATCTCGAATTTGATGAAGGCGGTGTACATGCCGCCCTTGTCGATATCGCCCACGAGCACATAGCCCACCAGCTTGCCCTCGCGGAACACGAGCTTGCGGTAGGTCTCCTTCTCTTCGTCGAGAAGCGCATGGACCTCGAAGCTCTTGTCACCCTCGGGCGGGTTGACCGTGCCGACCGAAATGGTGGGCAGGCCGTAGAAGCTGATGGAGTTCATGGGCAGGCCGCCCATGTACGGCTGCTTGGCACCGGCCATGTTGCGGCCGGAGGCGTACCCCTGATTGTAGGCATTGGGCCAGATGGGCACAACGCGGTGTTCGCCGGTGATCTGGTCCATGGCCTGGGCCACGTCGCCCGCGGCGTACACGTCCTTGGCACTGGTCATCAGCTTGCCGTCGACCATGATGCCGCGCTCGACCTTGATGCCCGCGTCCTTGGCGATGCTGCTGTGAGGCACCACGCCGATGGCCACGACCACGACATCGCATTCCAGGAAGCGGCCATCGGTCAGGAGCACGCCCTTGACGCGGCCGTCCTTGGTGCGCTGGATCTCCTTGGCGGTGACGCCGCAGTTGACCTCGATGCCGACGTTCTTCAGACGGTTGGCTGCAAGCTTGCCGGCCTTCTCGTCAAAGCCGCCGGAGAGGATGCGCGGGGCCAGTTCGACGATGGTCACGGCCACGCCGCGGTCGAAGAGGCTTTCCGCGGCCTTCAGGCCGATCAAACCGCCGCCGATGACCACGGCGCGCTTGATCTTGCTCGAAAGCTCGATCAGCGTGTTGGCGTGGGCCAGGGTGGTGAAGGAGTAGATGTCCGCTCCCTGCACGCCCGGAATGGGGGGCACGAAGGGGATGCCGCCGGTGGCGATGAGCAGACGGTCGTATTTGACGGTCTCGCCCTTGTCGGTGGTGACGGTCTTCTTGGCGGTGTCGATATTGGTGGCCGTGGTGCCGAGCTTCAGCTCCACGCCGTTCTTGGCGTAGTAGTCCTCGCCGCGCAGGGCCAGGCGCTCCGGGCCGATCTTGCCAGCCAGCAGGTAGGAGATGAGGGGACGGCCATAGGCCGCGGTGTCTTCCGCGCCGATGACGACGATCTTGCCCTCTTTGTCATGCCGCCGGATGCCCTCGATGGCGCCGATGGAGGCAACGCCGTTGCCGATGATCACATAGGTCATGTTAGCGCTCCTCCTGCTTCAGTGCCTTGTTGGGGCAGGCGGCCACACAGGCCGGGCCGCCGGGGCGGTCGAAGCACAGGTCGCACTTGACGATCTTGGCTTCAAGCGGGTGCCGGGCGATGGCGCCGTACGGGCAGGCCATGAGGCAGGACCAGCAGCCCACGCACTTCTCGCGATCATACACGGTGCGGCCGCTTTCGGGGTCTTTCTGCAAGGCGCCGGAGATGCAGGCGGCAACGCAGGAAGGCTCGTCGCAGTGGCGGCAGGACAGGGCCACGCAGGTGGCGCCGCCCTCGTGCACGTGCTTACAGGAAGCCACTCCGCTCTGTCCGCGCTCCACCGTGTAGGCCAGGATCAGGTCCTTGCTCTGGGAATGGGCGGTCAGGCAGGCCAGCTCACAGATGTGGCAGCCGATGCAGAAGTCCTTGTTGGGGTAGACGCGTTTCATTCTCTTTCCTCCCCCTGTTAGCGGCCGGCGTGCTTAACGCCCAGAATGTCCATCTCGGTGTCGGTGAGGCCAACCGCACGGAGCTTGTCGCGGTTGCCGCGCAGGCTCTCGATGGAGTTGAGGCCCATGCCGCCGAGCATTTCCTCGATCTCGTGGCCCCAGGCGCGCACCAGATTGATCATCTTCTGCGCCGCGACATCCGGGTTCTGGCGCTTGGCCAGGCGGGCGTCGTTGGTGGCGATGCCCCAGGGGCACTTGCCGGTGTAGCACTTGGCGCACAGGGTGCAGCCAACGGCCAGGAGCGCCGAGGTGGCGATGTAGCAGGCGTCCGCGCCAAGGGCGATGGCCTTGACCACGTCGGCGCTGCAGCGCGTGCCGCCCGCGGCGACGATGGAGGCGCGGTTGCGGATGCCTTCGTCGCGCAGGCGCTGGTCCACCTGGGCCAGGGCCAGCTCGATGGGGATGCCCACGTTGTCGCGGATCATGCCCGGAGCGGCGCCCGTGCCGCCGCGAACGCCGTCGATGGCGACGATGTCCGCTCCGGCGCGCACGATGCCCGAAGCGATGGCGGCGACGTTGTGCACGGCCGCGATCTTCACGCTGACGGGCACGCGGTACTCGCTAGCCTCCTTCAGGGCGAAGATGAGCTGGTGCAGGTCTTCAATGGAGTAGATGTCGTGGTGCGGGGCCGGAGAGATGGCGTCCGATCCCAGGGGGACCATGCGCGTCTCGGAGACCATGGCGTTGATCTTCTCGCCGGGCAGGTGGCCGCCGATGCCGGGCTTGGCGCCCTGGCCGACCTTGATCTCGATGCCCGCGCCCGCGTTCAGGTAGTCGCGGTGCACGCCGAAGCGGCCCGAGGCGACCTGAACAATGGTGTTCTTGCCATATTCGTACAGGCTCTTGTGCAGCCCGCCCTCACCGGTGTTGTAGCAGATGCCCAGCTCGGTGGCGGCGCGCGCCATGGCCACGTGCAGGTTGAAGTTGATGGAGCCGAAGCTCATGGCCGAGAACATGATCGGGTAGTTCAGCTCGATCTGCGGTCCCAGCTTGGTCTTGAGCTTGGGGCTGCCGTCCTTGGTCTTGGAGAACTCCAGCTTGTCCGGCTTGGAGCCGAGGAAGGTCTTCAGCTCCATGGGCTCGCGCAGCGGGTCGATGGAGGGGTTGGTGACCTGGCTCGCGTCGAGCAGGAGCTTATCCCAGTAGATCGGGATATTCACCGGGCTGCCCATGCCGGTAAGCAGAACGCCACCGGTATCAGCCTGTTTATAGATGTATTTGATGAATTCAGGACGCCAGAGGGCATTGTCCTTGAAATCCGAGTGCTTTTTCTGGATAAGAAGCGCAGAAGTCGGGCATAGGGCCTCGCAACGGTGGCAACCCACGCATTTTGCGTTGTCGTGCATGACCTTCTGGCGCGTCTCGTCCCAGTAGTGGGCCTCGTACGAGCACTGGCGGACACAGACCTTGCAGTTGATGCAGAGGTCTTTGTCGCGGACGATGGAGAAATCGTGATAGTTTCGGTTGATCGGCTGGAAAAGCAAAACCGTTACCTCGCTCCAAGTGGTTTGGATGAACGCGCACGGGGCCGCAGGCCGCCTCCCGCTTCATCCGGTAGGCCCGGCTGACAGGGGGTCGTCAGAAAATCATAACACTCCTGGGCTGTCAAGGAATGAATACGAAAATGTACCGATATTTCGTTTTTTGTCATATTTTTGCAGCGGCCCCAGAAACAAACCAGGGCGAAATTGACGAAAATTGAGCGTAAAAAAGGCCGCCTCTCCGAAGAAAAGGCGGCCTTTTGCCAAGATCCTAGACGGATGCCCAGTGAATCAATCCCAGGGCATGGGAATCAAGCAGCAAGGGGTGGTGGGGCAAAATCCTGACCGTGAAGCCGAATCTCCCGGCTTCTGGGGGCAAAACCTCCCCTCGGTACAGGTGCCAACCATCGCCCAAATCCTTTTCCGGGGCCATGGGGGTGGTGAGCCTGCGGGTGAAGGCGCTGTCCTGGCTCACCGGGCCGTGGTAGATCTCCACGCGCACATCCGTGGGCGCAAGGCCGTCCAGATGCACACGCGCCTCCACTAATATAGGCTCCTCCACGAACACGGTGGCGTGGGTCTCGGTGCGGATGTCCGCGATGGCCAGATTGCCCCAGCGGGTCATGAGACGCATGCGCCATTCAGCCAGGTCCTTGGCGGCCTTGAAGTCGTCCTTCACCAGGCTCACGTAATTGCGGCAGGAGGGCAGATAGGCCCGCTCAACGTATTCCTCCACCATCCGGTGGGCGGTGAACACGGGCCCAAGCTCGCGCAGGGCGTTCTTCATCTTGCGGATCCAGTTGCGCGGCAGGTTGCCCCGGCCCCGGTCATAGAACTCCGGCAGGATGTCGTTCTCCAGGATGTTGAACAGGGTCTGGCTTTCCACGAAGTCCTGGTAGGCCAGGTCCTCGTACTCCTCTCCCCTGCCGATGGCCCAGCCCAGGCTGTTGTCCTGGCGATAGGCCTCGTCCCACCAGCCGTCCAGGGTGGAGACCTGCAGCACGCCGTTGATCATGGCCTTCATGCCGCTGGTGCCACAGGCTTCCAGCGGACGGCGCGGGTTGTTCAGCCACACATCGCAGCCCTGCACCATGCGGCTGGCGATCTTCACGTCGTAGTCCTCCAGGAAGACCATGCTCACGCGGCAGTCCTCGCGCCTGCACAGCTGCTGCAACTCCTGGATGATCTTCTTGCCCTCGTTGTCATTGGGGTGCGCCTTGCCCGCGAAGATGAACTGCACGCGGCGACCGGTGTCGTTCAACAGCCGCACCAGGCGCTCCTTGTCCATGAGCAGCAGGTTGGCGCGCTTGTAGGTGGCGAAGCGCCTTGCAAAGCCGATGGTCAGGGCCTGCGGGTCGAGGACCTCGTCGGCGATCTGCAATTCCTTGTGGCGTGAGCCCTTGTCCTGCAGCTGCTTGCGCAGGCGTTTGCGCACAAAGTCCACCAGGCGCTCGCGCAGGCGCTCATGGGTGCGCCACAGCTCGGCGTCGGGAATGCTCTCGGCCTGGTCCCAGATGCGGGCGCAGTCCGGATCCTCGCGCCAGTTGCCCAGGTAGCGGTCGTAGAGGATGGCCATGTCCGTGGCCACCCAGGTGGCGGCATGCACGCCATTGGTGATGCTGCCGATGGGCACGTCCTCCACCGGGTTCTGGGGCCACACGCGCTGCCACATCTTGCGCGAGACCTCGCCGTGCAGCTTGGACACGCCGTTGCTGAAGCGTGAGAGGCGCAAGGCCAGCACGGTCATGCAGAACTGCTCGCCCTCGTCGCGCGGGTCCTCGCGTCCCAGGGCCATGAAGACCTTGAAGGCCAACCCCAGCTTGCCCGCATACTGTTCGAAATACGTGCGCATGAGCTCCGGCGGGAAGCGGTCGTTGCCGGCCGGCACCGGAGTATGGGTGGTGAACACGCTGGACGAGGCGGTGAGCTCCGTGGCGGCCTCGAAGGACAGGCCGTGCTCCTGCATGTACACGCGGATGCGCTCGAGTCCCGCAAAGGCGGAGTGCCCCTCGTTCATATGGATGACCATGGGCTCTATGCCCATGGCGGCCAGGGCCTTTATGCCGCCGATGCCCAGCAGGATCTCCTGCCACAGGCGCATCTCCAGGCCGCCGCCGTACAGGCGCGCCGTCACCTGGCGGAACTCCGGGCTGTTGTCCGGCAGGTTGGTGTCCAGCAGGAACAGCCGCACCTTGCCCACGTGCGCCTCCCACACCCGTGCGCACAGGTTCTGCCCGGCCAGATCCACGCAGATGCGCAGCTGGTTGCCCAGGTCGTCCTGCACGGGCTTGAGCGGCATCTGCTCGAAGTCGTGGTCCGGGTAGCGTTCCTGCTGCCAGCCGTCCGGGGTCATGTACTGCCGGAAGTAGCCTTCGCGGTACAAAAGGCCCACGGCCACCAGGGGCACGTTCAGGTCGCTGGCGCTTTTCAGGTGGTCGCCCGCCAGCACGCCCAGGCCGCCGGAGTAGATGGGCAGGCACATGGCGATGCCATACTCCAGGCTGAAGTATGCCACGGCCATGTTGCGGTCCGGCAGGACCGGAAACTTGAAGGGCGTGTGGCGGCGCACCAGATAATGGTCCAGGGCGCGTTTGGCGTCGGCCAGGCGCTGCAGGAAGAAATCGTCGCGGGCAAGTTCCTCGATGCGCCGCTGGGGCAGGCGGTTCAGCAGCTCGATGGGGTTCTGCTCGCAGGCTACCCACAATCCGTGGTCGATTGTGGTGAAGATGTTGGTGAGCTCGCTATTCCAGGAAAACCAGAGATTGTTGGCGATGTCCCAAAGAACTTCCAACCGGGGAGGAAGCTTGGGAACAACGCTGAACACGCGCAGCGCCTGCATGGGGACTCCTTGAAAGAATGACGGTGAACATTTCGGACGCGTACAGCGTATAAAGCGCCCCAAGAAAATGCAAGGCTCGTTACGTGACATTTCCGGCTCATTCAGATTCATTGACAGGACGGGCGATTCGGTGGAAAGAAAAGCGGCTCTCATGCGCGAGGAGGAAACGAGATGACGGACCAGCATACAGCGGCCAGCCTGGACTCCCTGGAGGTCCGGGTGCGCTTTCTGCACCCGGTCTGGCAGGAGAATCCCTTGGCTTACGCCACGGAAGTCTCCGCCGGTCTCGACCTGCGCGCCTGCATCGACGCCGAGACCCTGGAGATTCCCGCCGGGGGCCGCGCGGCCATTCCCGCCGGCCTGGCCATCGAGATCATGCGGCCGGGCATCGCCGGGTTCGTGTTTTCGCGCTCCGGCCTGGGCACCAAGGAAGGACTCACGGTCAGCCAGGGCGTGGGCGTCATCGACCCGGACTACCGGGGCGAGATCATCGTGTCGCTGTTGAACACCTCCGGTCAGACCCGGACCATTGAACGAGGTCAGCGCATCGCGCAGCTGGTGTTCATGCCGGTCTTCACCGCCCGGCTCACCGCTGTGGATGCGCTTGGCGAAACCGCGCGCGGCGCGGGCGGCTTTGGTCATACCGGAAAGGTGTAGCACACGTTCAATCTCGCAAGGAGCATATATAAATGAGCAGCAAATACGACGCGCTGGTGGCCCGGGAAAAGAAGGTCCTGTGCCAGACCTACGGCCGCTATCCCTTGGCCTTTGAAAAGGCCCAGGGCGCGCGCATGACCGATCTTGACGGCAAGGAATACGTGGACCTGCTGGCGGGCATCGCCGTGGCCAACCTGGGCCACAGCCACCCGGAGCTGGTCGAGGTCATGGCCGCGCAGGCCAAGGAACTCCTGCACATCAGCAACCTGTTCTACCAGCCCAGGCAGGTGGAACTGGCCGAGTTGCTGCTTTCCACCTGCGCCTGCGACCGCGCCTTCTTCTGCAATTCCGGCGCGGAGGCCAACGAGGCCGCCATCAAGCTGGCCCGGCGCTACATGCGCACCGTGCGCTACAAGGACGCGGGCGAGATCATCACCCTTTCCGGCTCGTTCCACGGCCGCACCCTGGCCACCTTAACAGCCACGGGCCAGGGCGGGCGCATCAAGGAAGGCTTCGAGCCCCTGCCCCAGGGCTTCACCACCGTGCCCTTCGGCGACATCGAGGCCCTGCGCGCCGCGGTGACGCAGAAGACGGCCGCAGTGCTCATGGAGATGGTCCAGGGCGAGGGCGGCGTGCTGCCCCTGCCCGAGGCCTACGTGAAGGAGGCGGCGGAGATCTGCCGCGAGGCGGGCTGCCTGTTCATGGTGGACGAGGTGCAGACCGGCATGTGCCGCACGGGCAAGTTCTGGGCGCACCAGCACTACGGCGTGGAGCCCGACGTATTCACCACGTCCAAGGCCCTGGCCAACGGCCTGCCCATGGGTGCCATGCTGGCCAAGGAGCACGTGGCCAAGGGCTTTGTGCCCGGCAGCCATGCCACCACCTTCGGCGGCGGCGGAGTTGTCTCCGCCGTGGCGGCCAAGGTCGTGCAGATCATGCAGCGCGATGACATCGCCGGCCGGGCCCGCGATCTGGGCCAACTGGCCCTGGACGCCTTCAAGAAGGTCCAGGCCAAGCACCCGGAGCGCATCAGCGGCGTGCGGGGCCTGGGGCTCATGATCGGCATCGTGCTCTCCGGTCCTGGCGAGAAGATCCATGCGGCCCTGCGCGAGCGCGGCTTCGTGTGCAACCTGGCCCACGGCACGGTGCTGCGGCTTCTGCCGCCGCTGACCATCGGGGCCGAGGATCTGCTTGCCTTTGCCGCGGCGCTGGATGATATTCTGAGCACGGATAAGGCTTAGGACCAAAGAAAAACTTCAAAGCCCAGGGGCGGGAATGACGGAGATAGCTCCCATTTCCAAGGGCGCGGCCGTGGAGAGCCCGGTGCAGAACGTCACCGTGCCCGATGAGCCGCGCCTGCCCATGGGCAGACAGATAACCTCCGTGCAGCCCCACCCCACTCCGCTCATCGCGGCGATGGAGCAGCCCCAGCCGGTGGTGGACGAACAGGCCAAGCGCCTGCACGTGGCCCAGATGCGCTCGGAGATAACCGGCACAGGCAACCTCATGGACGTCATCGCCTGACGCTCCCGCAACCTTGAAAGCCAATGGAATACCCACAGAACATGACCCAGGATCTGCTCAAAATCGAATTCTCCCTGCCCGAAGCCGACTACGACGCCGCCGTGGTGTTTCTGTCTACCGCCATCCAGCACGGCTGGGAGGAAACCCAGGCCGTGGACGGCACCACCCATTTCAGCACCTACCTGGAGAACCACGAGGCCGGGCGTGAAGTCGCCCGGCAGATCGGCGACCTGTGGCCGCATTCGGGCATCCGCACCGAGGAAAGCATGAGCCAGGATTGGGGCCAGTCCTGGCGCGAGTTCTTCACGCCCATCGAGTGCGGCGGCCGCTTCGAGATCCTGCCGCCCTGGCTCTCGGATTCGCAGCACGCGGAGTTCACGCCCATCATCATCGAGCCCAAGATGGCCTTTGGCACCGGGCACCACCCGACCACCGCCCTGTGCCTCACCTGCATCGCCGACCTGCACCGCTCCGGAGCCATCGCTGCGGGCATGGAGTTCCTGGACCTGGGCACGGGCTCGGGCATCCTGGGCATCGGCCTGGCAAAGCTCGGCCTCACCGGCCTCGGGCTGGACATCGATCCCCAGGCCATCGCCTGCGCGGACGAGAACGCGGGCATCAACAACGTGGCCGACACCTTCAAGGTGGCCGTGGGCGGCATCAACACCCTGCCGGACGACAAGCAGTTCCAGGTGCTGGTGGCCAACATCCTGTCCAAGCCGCTCATCTTCATGGCCAAGGACATCCTGAACCATTTGGCTCCGGGCGGCTGCCTGGCCCTGTCCGGCATCCTGGTCGAACAGGCGCCGGACGTCATCCGCGCCTACCAGCGCCTGGGCCTGCCCGAGCCGGTGCAGCGCAACGAGGGCGAATGGTGCGGCCTGCTGTGGACCAACGTGATCCGTCAGCCGGAGAACGCGGGGGCCTGATGTCGCGCAGCGGGGACGTCATCCGGAGCCTGTACCAGACCTTTGGCCAGGCTCTGGGCCCCAGCAAATGGTGGCCCGGCGAGACACCCTTCGAGGTGGCGGTGGGAGCGATCCTTACCCAGAACACCAACTGGAAGAACGTGGAGCAGGCCATCGCCAATCTGAAGCAAGCCGGTGCCATGACCGAAGCGGCCTTGCGTGCCCTGCCCCCAGCGGTTCTTGAGGACCTGATCCGCCCTGCCGGCTACTTCCGCATCAAAACCAAGCGGTTGACAGATTTTCTCGACTTTCTCGACCAGGAATCTGGTATGAATATCGAGGACTTGTCCCAGCAAAGCCTGTACGACCTGCGCCCCAAGCTGCTCTCCGTGCGCGGCATCGGGCCGGAAACCGCGGACTCTATTCTCTGCTACGCGCTGGGCAAGCAGACCTTTGTGGTCGACGCCTACACCTTCCGCATGTTCGCCCGTCACGGACTGGTATACGAGGGCATGGACTACCACGAGCTGCAGGAATCCATCATGGACGCCCTGCCGCAGGACGTGGCCGACTACAACGAGTTCCACGCCCTCATCGTGCGCGCGTCCAAGGAATGGTGCAGCAAGTCGCGCCCCAAGTGCGCCGCCTGCCCGGCAAGAAACCTGCTGCCAGACCCGGAGCGGCTGCCCCAATGATGCATCGACTGCGTCCTGTCCTGCTCTACCTGTGCGGTCTTCTGGCCGCTGCACTGTTCTGCGCGCCCGCCCAGGCCCAGCCCGCGCACCTGGAAAAGGCCCTGCAGACCGAGCGCCAGAAGGCCGACGAGCGCAAAGGGGCCGTGCAGAAGCTGGCCGAGCGCGAAAAGGCCCTGGCCGGCAAGCTGGGCGAGATAGACAACCGCATGAAGGCGGCCCAGGCGCGCATCGACAAGCAGGAAGAAGCCCTCGACGTCATCCGCAAGGAAGAGGCCAAGCACGCCGAGCAGTACGAGGCGGTGCGCAAGAAGCGCGAGCAGTCCGTGCGCGAGCTGCGCCGCCTGCTCGACCTCCTGTGGCCCATCAATGCCCAGGGCATGCACGAAGGCGCACGCCTGGCCGACAGCTGGGATACGGCGGACCGGCGCTTCCAGTGGAACAGCGCGGCCTACAACCGAGCCCGGACCATGCTGGAAAACGTGCGCCGCCAGGAGCAGGAGCTTGCCGGGGTGCTGGCCAGACAGAAGGAGCTGGAAGCCCAGGTGGACAAGCAGCTCGTGGCCATCAACGCCGACAAGGACGCCCTGCTCAAGGACAAGCTGGCCGTGAACGCGCGCATGACCCAGGTGAACACCCAGCGCCGCGACCTGGAATCCGAGCTCCAGTCCATCATCAAGACCATCCAGCAGCTGAACTACCAGCTGGTCATCCAGCGCAGCCGCAAGTTCGACGCCTTCAAGGCCTCCCTGCCGTGGCCCGTGGCCGGCAAGATCGTGGCCACCTTCGCGCCCGACGGCAAACCCGCGCGCCGGGGCATCGGCATCGCCACCAGCGACTCCGCCACCGTGCGCAGCGTGTTCTGGGGCAAGGTGGTGCACAACGACGTGCTGCGCGGCCTGGGCAAGGTCGTCATCCTGTACCATGGCGGCGACTATTACAGCCTTTATGCCTACCTCTCCGACGTGACGGTGGAGACCGGGCAGGATGTGGAAAAGGACGAAGCCCTCGGCCATGCCGGGTATTACCCGGAAGCCCACGGCAACGGACTCTATTTCGAATTGCGTTTTCACCAGAAACCCATTAATCCCCAGCTGTGGCTCATGCCCGCCCACTAGCGGCCGGTATCGTCCGGCCGAGTTGATTTCTGGAGGAACTATGCGCGTTGGAATCTGGTTTGGCTGTTTTGTTATGCTTCTTGCCTTGACCGTGGCTCCGGCCCCGCTTGGCGCGGCTCCCGGCAAGGATGACCAGTTCGAGGCGTTGCGCCGGTTCAGCCAGGTTGTGGACATGGTTGAAACCCACTACGTGAAGCCGGTCACCAAGGCCGAGCTCATCCAGAACTCCATCAAGGGCATGCTGGAGCAGCTGGACCCCCACTCCGCCTTCCTCTCGGCCGAGGACTTCAAGGAGCTGCAGGTCTCGTCCAGCGGCGCCTTCCACGGCATCGGCATCGAGATCAGCTCCGAGAACGGCCGCCTCATCGTCGTGTCCCCCATCGAGGACACCCCGGCGTACAAGGCCGGCCTCAAGAGCGGCGACATCATCCTGGAGATCGACGGCGAGCCCACTTCCGAGATCGGGTTGAACGACGCCGTGAAGAAGATCCGCGGCCCTCAGGGCAGCAGCGTCACCCTGACCATTCTGCACAAGGGCGCCCAGCAGCCCATCGACGTCAGCATCGCCCGCGGCACCATCCCCATCGTGAGCGTGAAGACCCAGGAGCTCGAGAAGGGCTTCCTCATGTGCCGCATCACCCGCTTCAACGAGCACACCACCAAGGAACTGCGCGACAAGCTGGCCGAGTACAACAAGAAGACCCCCATCCAGGGCATCGTCCTCGACCTGCGCAACAACCCCGGCGGCCTGCTGGACCAGGCGGTCACCGTGGCCGACACCTTCCTGGCCGATGGGCTCATCGTGTACATCCAGGGCAAGGACCCCCAGTCCCGCCGCGACTTCAACGGCCGCAAGTCCAACGACGACTTCACCCAGGTGCCCATGGTCACGCTGATCAACGCGGGCAGCGCCTCGGCCTCGGAAATCGTCGCAGGCGCCCTGCAGGACCGCAAGCGCGCCCTGCTCATCGGTGAAAAGACCTTCGGCAAGGGCTCGGTGCAGACCGTGGTCTCCCTGCCCGACGGTTCGGGCATCAAGCTCACCACCGCGCTCTACTACACGCCCAACGGCCGCTCCATCCAGGCCGAGGGCATCGTGCCGGACCTGGAAATCCCCTTTGTGGCTCCGCCCTCTGACGAGGACAAGAACCTCAAGGACCGCTTCACCTTCCGCGAAAAGGACTTCTCCCGTCACCTGGAGAACGGCAGCGCCAAGAAGGGCAAGAAGGGCGCGGCCAAGGCCGGTCCGGACACCGAGACCGCCCGCGCCATGATCGAGAAGGACAACCAACTGCGCCTGGGCCTGGAGATGGTCAAGACCCTGCCCAAGATCCGCGACATCCGGTAAACACCGCGCATGACCAAGCACACGGACTCTGAGGACCAGGCTGGGGCCCCCCGGCCTGGTCCTTCTTCTTCAGGCGGCCGCAAGGGCCGTGGGAACGGCCCGGCCTGGATTGCCCTCGCGCTGCTCGTCGGACTGTTCGGCGGCTTCTTCCTGGCGCGCCAATTCCCTGCCCCGCCTCCCCCCCCGGCCCAGAACGCCACCCTTGAGGAAGCGCGCGAAAGCGAGCTGGCCCGCAAGGCCAGGCTGGCCGGGCAGGCCCTGCACAAGAGCCTCAAGGCCGTCGCGCCCGAGGCCTCGGGCCCAAAGGTCGAGTCCACGGAGCAACGCGAGCACGCCGGGCAGAAGTATTCTTACGAAACCCTGCACCTGCCCAAGGTCGACCACCAGCCCCTGCACGACAGACTCGTCAAGGAACTGGCGCTGGCCGTGCCAGCAGCCAAGCTCACGCGCGTCGCCCAGGACACATGGGACATCGCCATCGACGGCCTGCCCATCATGCGCCTGAAGCTCCCCGCGGAGGCGAAGCCCGAGGAACCCGCCAAGCCCGCCAAGGGCCGTCTGGCCATCGTCATCGACGACATGGGCGAGGACGTGGCCCTTGCGCGCGAGCTCGCCAAGCTGGGCGTACCCATCGCCTTCTCCATCTGGCCGGACAGCGGCCACCGCGAGGAAGTGCTCAAGATAGCCAAGGCCGCGGGTCGGGAAATTCTCATCCACCTGCCCATGCAGCCCAAGGGCTACCCCAAGGTCGCCCCGGGCCCCCACGCCCTGCTCGTGACCATGACGGCCGACGAGATCAAGCAAGGCGTGCACCGCGCGGTGAAGCGCGTGCACGGGGCCATCGGCCTGAACAACCACATGGGCTCGGAGTTCACGGAGTCGCACTTCGGCATGCGCGCGGCCCTTGCCGCCATGCACGAGGACGGCCTGTTCTTCCTGGACAGCCGCACCTCCGCCGCCAGCGTGGCCGCGACGGAATCCAAGAAGCTCGGCCTGCGCACCCACCAGCGCGACGTGTTCCTGGACAACGACCAGAACGTCCCGGCCATCCTCAAGCAGCTCAGGAAGGCCGAGACCACCGCGCGCGAACGCGGACACGCCATCGCCATCGGGCACCCGCACAAGGAAACCGTGGCCGCCCTGCGCCAGTGGCTGAAGGAAAAGGACGCCGCCGTACAGGTGGTGACCGTCACCTCCCTGCCGCCCTTGTAATGCGCCTTGCCAACGACGCCCGCATCGGGCTATCGTGCCGCATACTGTCGCCACTTAAGCCGAATACGTTTCGGTCCGATTATTGCTAATACCTTGACCAGGTGGATTATTTTGTCCTGGTCGACCAAGCGGCCCACGAGGAATCGCGGACATGAGCAAGATTCTTGAACAAGATGAAGTAGATGCCCTTCTGCGCGGTCTTTCCGGCGGCGAGGTGGAAACCACGCCCGACATTCCGGAGGACGACTCCGGCATTGTCCCCTTTGACCTGACCAACCAGGACCGCATCATCCGCGGCCGCATGCCGGTCCTGGAAATCGTCAATGACCGCTTCGCCCGGCTGTGCACCAACGCGCTGGCCAACACCATGCGTAAGCGCGTGGACATCAACCCCATCTCCATCGACATGAGCAAGTTCGGGGACTTCATGCGTTCCCTGCCCGTGCCCACCAGCATCTCCATCTTCAAGATGGAGCCCCTGCGCGGCAACGCCCTGCTCGTGGTCGACTCGCGCCTGGTCTTCGCCCTGGTGGAAAATTTCTTCGGCGGCGCGGGCTCCCAGCCCAAGGTGGAAGGCCGCGACTTCACGCCCATCGAGCAGGCCATCGTGGACAAGGTCGTCAAAGTGGCCCTGGCCAACATGGAGGAATCCTGGAAGCCCGTGCACGAGGTGCACATCGAGGTGGTGCGCTCCGAGGTCAACCCGCAGTTCGCGGCCATCGTGCCTCCCAGCGACGTGGTCATCGTCATCACCTTCGAGGTGGAGCTGGAGAACGCCATCGGCTCGCTCATCTGCTGCCTGCCTTACGCCACCATGGAGCCCATCCGCTCCAAGCTGCACGCCTCCTTCCAGTCCGAACGCCTGGAAGTGGACCATGTCTGGATCAACCGCTTCAAGGAACGCCTGTTCGAGACCCCGGTGGAGTTCCTGGTGCGACTGGGCAAGACGCGCATCACCGGCCGCCAGCTCCTGAACCTTGAAGTGGGCGACATCATGCTGCTCGACACCGACGCCGAGGATCTGCTGGAAGTGGAGATCGAAGGCGTGCGCAAGTTCCACGGCCTGCCCGGCCGCGTGAAAGGCAACAAGAGCTTCAAGATCATCAAGGACGAACAACTGCACTTCTAGCTCCCGTCTTACTCCCGCAACGTTCCAGAGGCCGCCACGCGCGGCCTCTTTTCTTGAAAGCCCTTGACTTGCAGCGGCTTTGCGGTGCATTTCCCCAGCACACGAATATAAGCGGCCGAACCTGGCCGCTTTCTACACCCATTCCCTCGGAGGACATTCACATGACTGAGCGCACTTTCTCCATCATCAAACCCGACGCCGTGGCCGCCAAGCAGACCGGCGCCATCATCCAGATGATCCTTGACTCCGGCCTGACCGTGAAGGGCATGAAGATGATCCAGCTGACCCGCGCGCAGGCCGAAGGCTTCTATGCCGTGCACAGCGCCCGTCCCTTCTTCAAGGACCTGGTCGAGTACATGATCTCCGGCCCGGTGGTCGTGTCCTGTCTGGAAGGCGAGAACGCCATCGCCCGCTACCGCGACCTCATGGGCGCCACCGACCCGGCCAAGGCCGCCGAGGGCACCATCCGCAAGAACTTCGGCAAGAGCATCGAGGCCAACGCCTGCCACGGTTCCGACGGCCCCGACACCGCCAAGGTGGAAGTCTCCTACTTCTTCAGCTCCCTGGAGCTGGTGGGCTAAAGCCATGAAACAGAGCGTCGGCTTCATTGGCGTCGGCAACATGGGCACGGCCATCATCAAGGGATTGGCCGCTCAGAAGCTCGAGGTCCACGGCTGCGATCTGAACAAGGACAAACTTGAACAGCTCAAGAAGGAGGTCGGCCTGAAGATCGAGGCCTCTCCGAAGGAGCTGGCCAAGAAATGCCGTTACGTGCTGCTGGCCGTTAAGCCGCAGCACCTGCCTGCCGTCCTTGAGGAGATCGCACCGGAGCTGACGCCCGGGCACTGCCTGCTGTCCATCGCTGCGGGCATCACCATGAAGCGCCTCATGGACCTCTCCGGCGGGCGTTGCCCGGTGGTGCGCATCATGCCGAACACCCCGGCCCTGGTGGGAGCGGGCGTGTTCGCCCTGTGCTTCGACGACCCGAGCCTGGACGACGAGCGCCGCGACTTCCTGCGGGCCATGCACAAGCCCCTGGGCCAGGTGCATGAGCTGCCGGAGAAGCTCTTCGACGCCTTCACCAGCGTTGCGGGCTGCGGCCCGGCCTATGTGTTCTACGTCATGGACGCCATCGTGGAGGCCGGGGTGAACCTGGGCCTGCCCCGCGCCCAGTCGACGGAGATCGTCAAGGCCCTGTTCAGCGGCTCGTCCAAGCTGGCCGAGGAAGGCGGACTGCATCTGGCGGAGCTGCGCGAGATGGTCACCAGCCCCGCCGGCTCCACCATCCGCGCCACCATGCACTTCGACCGCATGGCCATGCGCGGCATCATCGTGGACGCCGTGCGCGAAGCGTACGACCGCAACGTCGAGCTCGGCTAACAGCACTCCCTGCACACGCAAAAGGCCGACTGGGGAAACCCGGCCGGCCTTTTTTAACGCCCTGCGTTGGCGTGGAACCTTGTGTGAAACAAGCGCTCTGGAGCGTGCACGCTACCAGGCCGTGGCGGCAACCCTGACGGCCTGGAACAGCACGACGGTCGCAAACCCTGAAAAGACAATGAGTCTAAACAATTTCTCCAGTTTCTCTAAAGTCCAGGCCTGGCCTTCCGGGCCAAGGAGGGGCTTCATCTTCGTCTCGCCGAAGTACTCGGCCGGGCCGCCCATGCCGCAGCCGAGCAGCCAGGCGCTGGCGGCCATGGGCCAGCCGGCGTTGGGACTCTCCA
Source organism: uncultured Desulfocurvus sp. (assembly GCA_964446455.1). Lineage (GTDB taxonomy): Bacteria > Desulfobacterota > Desulfovibrionia > Desulfovibrionales > Desulfovibrionaceae > Humidesulfovibrio. The sequence goes on along the minus strand of CAYUOW010000002.1, from coordinate 11,995 downwards.
TCTTGGCCGCGTCGGGCCGGAAGCGCGCCCAGGCTTCCCGCCAATCCAGCTTGAGCAGCGCGCCCACCCCGATAAGCAAGAGGCCGGACAGCCGCGCCGGGATGAAGGCCAGCAGATCATCGGCCCGGGCGGAGGCCCAGCCGAGTTCGCGGTACTCGTCCGTCTTGTAGCCCCACATGGAATCCATGGTGGAAACCGCCTTGTAGGCCCACATGAGTGCCGGGCCGCCAAGCACCAGGTAGAACATGGGCGCCACGAAGGCGTCGCAGAAATTCTCGCTCACGGTCTCGGCCAGGGTCTTGCGGAGCGCTTCGGCATCCATGGCGTCCGTGGTGCGGCTCACCAGCATGCCCACGGCCTCCCGCGCCTCTTCGAGTTTGCCCTCCTCTTCAATGAGGTCCAGGGCGTCGCGGGCGCTGTCGATGAGCTCGCCAAGGGCCAGCCCGGCGTAGGCGAAATAGAGCAGCAGCACCATGCCGAAGTACTTGAGCTCCGACAGGAAGTGCACGGCCGCATACGTGAGTCCAGCCGTCACCAGGACGCAGAGCGTTCCACTCAGCCGCAGGCCGAGTTTGGCGGCACGGACCTTGGGCTCGATGGTGTCGAGCCACCAGCCGATGAGCCGCACGGGATGCGGCAGCCGGCGCGGGTCGCCCAGCAGCAGGTCGAGGACAAAGGCCAGGAACGGCAGGCTGAACAGGGTCAGAACGAGGATTTTCACGGGATGCTCCGTGGTGGCAAGGTGGGGAAAGAAAAAGGCGGGGAAGGCGTTTCTGCCCTCCCCGCCTGGATGCGGCGGGATGTCTAGCTTTCGAAGTAGGAGCGGAGCACCGAACTGCGCACCGGGTGGCGCAGCTTGCGCAGGGCCTTGGCCTCGATCTGGCGGATACGCTCGCGGGTGACGTTGAACAGCTTGCCCACTTCCTCAAGGGTGTGGTCGCTCTTCTCGCCGATGCCGAAGCGCTTGCGCAGCACCTGCTCCTCGCGCGGGGTCAGGTCGGCCAGCACCTTGGCGATCTGCTCGGAGAGCTTGGTGCTCACCACTTCTTCCGCCGGGGCCGTGGCCTTCTTGTCCTCGATGAAATCGCCCAGGTTCGAATCCTCTTCGTCGCCGATGGGCGTTTCGAGGGAGATGGGCTCCTTGGCGATCTTGAGCACCTTCTTGACCTTCTCCACGGGGTAGTCCATGCGCTCGGCGATTTCTTCCGGCGAGGGGTCGCGGCCAAGCTCCTGCACCAGGTAGCGGCTGGTGCGGATGAGCTTGTTGATGGTCTCGATCATGTGCACCGGGATGCGGATGGTGCGGGCCTGGTCCGCGATGGCGCGGGTGATGGCCTGCCGGATCCACCAGGTGGCGTAGGTGCTGAACTTGTACCCGCGCTGATACTCGAACTTGTCCACGGCCTTCATGAGGCCGATGTTGCCCTCCTGGATGAGGTCGAGGAACTGCAAGCCGCGGTTGGTGTACTTTTTGGCGATGGACACCACCAGGCGCAGGTTGGCGCGGATGAGCTCCTGCTTGGCGCGCATGGCGGCCAGGTTGCCGCGCTTGATGCGCCAGAGCACTTCCTCCAGGTCGTCCACGTTGTGGCAGCACTTGTCCTGCAGGCGGGTGATGATCTCCATCTTGCCGGAAAGCATTTCCTTGAAGGAGAAGAACTCCTCAACGGTCATGCTCAGGGCGTCGGCCGCGTTGACCGGATTCATCTCGCGGTCGTCCACGGCGCGGAAGATGCGCACGATCTCGTCGCGGTTCTTGCCCACGGAGAGGATGTACGCCGAGAGATCGCGCTGGCAGTTGTGCATCTGGCGCACGTAGTCGGAAACCGTCTCGATGATGCGGTCGATCAAGGTCTTTTCGATCTTGATGTCGCGCAGGCGGGTGACGATCTCTTCCTTGTAGGACAGGATCTCGTTCTGCACGCCGGTGACACGGCGGTCCAGCTGGGCGCAGGCGTCGAGCTTCTCGTAGATCTTGCGCTTCTTCTTGAACAGCGCCTTGACCTCGTCGAGCAGGAAGATGACGCGCTGGCGCTGGTTCATCTCGTCCTCGGTGGGGTCGTCCTCCTCGATGGTCTTGACCACGTCCTTCAACTTGATGCGGGTGTTCTTCAAGTCCTCGCCCACCTGGACGAGCTCCTCGATGGCCACCGGCACCTCGACCAGGGCGTAGAGCACCTCGAGTTCGCCGTTCTCGATCTTCTTGGCGATGACCACTTCACCCTCGCGGTCAAGCAGGGGCACAGCGCCCATCTCGCGCAGGTACATGCGCACGGGGTCCGTGCTGCGTGAGGAATAGTCGGCAGCGTCGTCGCCCTCGCTCGGAACCAGATCAAGCTCCTCGTCGGTGTCCGCAGTCTCGGAGGTCAGCTTCTTGCCGTTCTCCTCGGAATCCACGATGACGATGTTCATCTGGTCGAAGATGCTCATCACTTCTTCGAGCTGGTCGGGCGTATTCATCTCAGTGGGAAGGGTCTTGCCCACTTCCTCAAAGGTCAGAAATCCGTTCTTCTTGCCCTTGGCAATCAGGAGCTTGATTTGCTGGATTTCTTTCAAATTATTCATTCTTCCTCCCTGCTGGGGGCATTGATATCCGTAAGGGCGGCCATGAGCCTCTTCACTTCTTCCACATCATTCGCCTGGCTGGCCAAGCGTATTTGCTCCATCAGCTGGTCACGCGTGCTGCGCACCCCGGCCAGCTCAATGCGCTGGCAAATGTGCCGCCACTCGTCGGCCAAGGCCTCGCCTTCCGGCTTCTCCTCGGTCCTGGTGCGGGCCCAGAAACTCTTCTCGTCGCCATCCAGCAGGGGAACCACGTCCCCTTCGCCTGCGGCGACGAGCTTCTTCCACAACCCCTGCCCGAACTCCGTCACGAGCAGAGACTCAAACCCCCGTTTCACCAGCTCCGGAATGTATTCCGGGTACTGGATGGTGAAGCGCAGGTAATAGCGGTCGTCGCGTTCGTCCCGTCCCACGGCGGGCGCCCGTTGCGGCTGTGCCGCCGTGCGCTGTCCCGGCGGAGCCGTGAAGCTCCCCGGCCCGGAAAGCCTGCCCTGCCCTCCGCCGAAGCGGCGCAGGTCGGCCTCGGCAATGCCAAGGCCCTGGGCCAGGCGCGGGATGTAGAACGGTCGCAAGGAGTTATCGGCCAAATGCGCCAAAAACCCATTGGCCCAACCCACGATTTCCCGGGGCGAAAAGCCCTCGCGCACCACTTCAAGGCAATAGTCCAACCCATCCACGGCGGCGTCCAGGCGCGCGTCCAGCCCCACGCGCCCCATTTTCTGGAGCAGGCTGTCCACGTCCTCGCCGTCGGGCATGAGCACGACACTGCACTTGGTTCCGTACTGCAGGATCATCTCCGCGCTGCGCAGGGCGGCCTTGCGGCCTGCCGTGTCTCCGTCAAAGATCAGCACCATTCGCGAACAGAAACCAGCGACCCGCTTCACCTGATCCTGGGTGAGCGCGGTGCCGAGGACTCCGCAGGCGTCCTGGTATCCAAACTGGTGCAGCGACAGCACATCCATATACCCTTCCGTGAGTATTGCCCGCTTACTGCGGGTCATGGCCTGGCGGGCCTGGAAGAGTCCGTAGAGGTGTTCCCCCTTTTTGTAGATGGGCGTGTCGCTGCTGTTTAGATACTTGGGTTCACCATCTGTAAGTATTCTTCCGCCAAAGGCAATAACCTGACCTGATAAATTCTGTATCGGAAATATGAGACGGCCGCGAAAACGGTCGTAAATCTTGCCGCGGTCGTTCTGCGACAACAGTCCGGCCAGGACGCCCTGCTCCGGCGTATAGCCCTTTGTTTTCAGAAAATTCGCCAAGCCTTGCCAATCTTCCGAGCTTGCCCCGATGCCGAAGGCGGCCACCGCGTCCTTGTCCGCGCCGCGCTTCTGCAAATAGGCCCGGGCCACATCTCCCGCCGCAAGGTTCAGATTGCGACGGTAATACTCCTGCGCGGCCTCGTGCATCTCGTGGCACAGGCGCTTCAGCTTCTGGCGCTCGTCGTATTCCGGATCGGGCTTGAAGGCCTTGAGCTCAATACCCGCTTCGGCCGCCAGCTGCTCCAGGGCGTCCTTGAACTCCATGCCGTTCACGCGCTGGTAGAAGTCCAGCACGTCGCCGCCGGCCTGGCAGCCGAAACAGTAGAAAAAACCTTCCGCCTCGTTGACGCTGAAGGACGGCGTCTTCTCCTGGTGGAACGGACACAGGCCCATCTGCCGCCCGGCGCCGCCAGGCCGCAGCGACACGTAGCGCCGCACAACATCCACGATGTTGAGCCGCTGCTTGAGCGTCTGTATGACCTGCTTGTCCATGGCTTTCCCTTGAAGCGCGCTATTTCAGCGTCACTTCGGTCATGCCGTCGCCGCCGCGATCCTCGTTGGCCAGGGTGAACGAGGCCACGCTGGGGTTCGTGCGCAGAAACGCGTGGACCTCCTTGCGCAAGGCCCCGGTGCCGCGTCCATGCACGATCTCCACGCCATCGGCCCCACGCAAAAGCGAGGCGTCCAAAAACTGCGCAAGCATGGCCAGGGCCTCGTCGGCCCGCTGGCCGCGCAGGTCCAGGCGCGGGGTGAAGCCGAGATCGGCGGTGACGCCGCCGACATCCCTGGGGGAACGTTCTTTCACCTTGGGGCTCTTGCCGTCCATGCTCAGGCCGTCAAAGGCCACCCACATGGCCACGCCGGAAAAATCCACCTTCACCTGGCGCTTGCGCTCGTCTTTCTCCAGCACCACGCCGGCCTTGTTCCAGGCCTTGTAGCCCACGCGCTGCCCCGGTGCGATGTCCGCCCAATCGAGAGACGGAGCCTCTTGCGGCGCGTCCCCTGTCTTTGCGGGCTCAAGACGCTCGCGCACCTCGGAAAGTTTCTTCAGCGCCTGCTTGCGGCCAATGCGCTCGCTCTTCCACTCGCGCAGTACTCCCTGGGCCAGTTCGCGCACCTCGGCGAGCACCTTCACGCGCTCCTTCTCGAACTTGGCTTCCAGGCTATCGCGCTTTTTCTTCAGAGCAGCGCGTTCGTCGGCCAGGGCGTCGTTCTCGCGCTCGCGCTTCACGGCCAGGGTGTTCAGGCGGTCCAGCACGGCGCTGGTGTCCGAACCGTCCAGGAGCAGGTACTGTTCGGCGCGCGAGAGGATGGTGCGCGGCAGGCCGTGCTCCCGGGCCACGTCGAGGGCGATGCTCGCGCCCACCTGGTCGTAGGCCAGGCGGTACAGCGGCTTCTTGGTGCTGGGGTCGAAGAGCACGCTGGCGGCGCGCACGCGCTCCGTGGCCAGTGCATAGGCCTTGAGGGCCGGGAAGTGCGTGGCGGCGAAGCTGGCCGCACCGCGGTCCAGCAGGCCGTCGATGACCGCCTGGGCCAGGGCCGCGCCCTGGGTGGGGTCCGTGCCCGCGCCGAACTCGTCCAGCAGGAACAAGGTCTTGTCGTTCACGCGGTCCCACACGCGGGCAATGTACTGGATCTGGGCCGTGAAGGTGCTCACGTGCTCCTCCAGGCTCTGCTCGTCGCCCAAAACCACGAAGATATCAGTCCACAGCGGCAGGGACGAGCCCTCGGCCACGGGCACCGGCAGGCCGGAAAAGGCCATGAGCGCGATGAGGCCCACGGTCTTGAGGCACACGGTCTTGCCGCCCGCGTTGCCGCCGCTGACAATGAGCGCCAGCTGGCCTTCCTGGAGCTTGATGTCCAGGGGCTGGGTGTCCGGGTTGTGCAGGGCAAGCAGCGGGTGCCGGGCCTTGATGAGCCGGGCGGGCAGGTCCGCTCCGATGTCCAGGGCGCGTGCGCCCGTGGCGTCGGCAAGCCGGGCCTTGGCCATGAGCAGGTCCAACTGCACCAGGCTCTCGTAGCTGGCCACCACGCCGGGCCGCTCCTGGCGGATGAGCCCGGTAAGGTACTCCAGCACCTTGCGTTCCTCGACGCGCTCCTCGCGCTTCAGCTCCTGAAGGGTGTTGTTGATCTCCACCAGGAACATGGGCTCAAAATAGCAGGTCTCGCCGGTCTGGGAGTAGTCGTGGATGATGCCCGGGAAGCGGTTCTTAAAGTTGACCTTGAGGGGCAGCACGTAGCGGTCGGACGAGATGGTGATGTAGTCATCCTGCAGATAATGCGAGATATTTTCCGCAAGAACGAAATCTTTCACACGCTTGGAGCAGCGCTGGTGGATGGCGCGGATCTCCTGCCGCACAGAAAAAAGTCCGGGGGAACTCTCGTCCTTCAAGCGTCCGTCCTGGTCCAGGCAGCGCTTGAGGCCGCTCCAGGTGGCCTGGGGCCAGGGTGCACCGGCCACGGCCTCGAGCAGCTCGTCCCAGCCGCGTTCACGATAGGGCTCCAGCAGCTCACGCGCATGGCGGGCCTGATCCAGGGTCAGGGAAAGGGCGAACAACGCGTCCAGGTCAAGCACGCGGTGGCTGATGTCCAGCTCAGGGAAAAAATTGGCGAAATCAGGAAAGGCCACCAGCCGGAAGCCGGATTCGCGCACCCAGCGCAGGGCCTGGTCCAGCAGCGTCAACTCGCGCTGAACGGCCTGGGCGGTGGAAAGAGGATGCAGGGCGAGGCAGGCGGCGGCGCCGGGCTCGGAGACGGCAAAACCCGAAAGCTCCCTCAGGACCTTCGGGAACTCCAGCAGGTGCAGGGTTCTCGGTTCCATGAGGCCTTCCGGGTTAGGAGGAAAGTCTGGCGCGAACGGCCTCGCTGGCCTTCTTGCCGTCGTAGCGTCCCTTGTAGGCCAGGGTCAGGGCCTGCATGACCTTGCCCATGTCCTTGGGGCCCTGGGCGCCGGTCTCCACAGCGAGACGGTCGATGGCCTGCGCAAGCTCGGCCTCGGTCAAGGGCGCAGGCATGTAGTCCTGCAGCACGATGAGCTCGGCGGACTCCACAGCGGCAAGCTCGGTACGCCCGTGCTTCTCGTATTGCTCAATGGATTCGCGACGCTGCTTGATCTGGCGGGCGATGATTTCCAGGTAGTCATCATCGGTGAGGGGGCGCAAGACTTCGACCCCACGGTTTTTGGCGGCTGTCTTGAGATGCCTCAAGACAGCCAGCCGAACCGTGTCTTTGGCCTTGTAGGCCACTATGTAGTCGGACTCGATGCGTCCCTGGATGGTGGTCATCCGTCGATCCTGGACTTGCGCATCTTCTTGACGAGACGCTTTTTAGCGGCCGCCTTCTTTTTCTTTTCCTGGACGCTGGGCTTCTCGTAGTGCTGACGCTTCTTAAGCTCAGAGAGGACGCCGGCCTTTTCGACCTGCTTCTTGAAACGACGCAGGGCGATCTCAAAGTTATCGCTGTCATCCAACAAAATACCGGGCAATTGAATCACCTCCCCGAACGGATCTGGTCAAAGCGAAGAGCGCTTGACTACCCTACCCTCTCGCAGAAAGCAAGTGCAAAGGCAGGGGACAAGAATTCGGACCCTTCCGACCTTCGCCGGAAGGGTCCGTGGGAAACGAATCGGTGAACCGCTTGCGCAGACTAATGCGCGGAGTGGTGGCTATCGCCGCAGCTGTCAAACCAGGACTTCAGGATGCAATAGCCCATCCCGGAGCAGATGACGAACAGGACGATGTACAGCACACCAAAAAACACCGCGTGGTCAGCCTGGAACCAGGGGAGATCCTGGGGCAAGGGGCTGTGGACAGTCTCACCGTGAAGCATAGGAGGCCTCCAGATTTACTTTACGGCGTCCTTAAGCAGCTTGCCGGGACGGAACTTCACAACCTTGGTGGCGGGAATCTTGATCTCTTTGCCGGTGCGGGGATTACGGCCGACACGGGCCTTGCGCTTCTCAACCTGGAAGGTGCCGAAACCGGTAAGGGTCAGCTTGCCTTCCTTCACCAGGACGTCCTCAACGGCGCCGATGAAAGCGTTCAGGGCGCGCTCCGCGTTAGCCTTGGTGAGGTTGGCCTTCTCAGCGATTTTGACAACCAGCTCAGCTTTCGTCATGTGTCCTTCCTCCTCAATTGGTGATCAGTTTTTGCGGCCCGGACCTATCCGAGTCTGCCTCGAAATTCCTTCTGGTCTGAGTAGTTGACACAGACCTGGCAGGCCGGGAACGCTCCTTCCTCATACCTCTTTTGCCGCAGAGGCAGGCAAACCCAGTACCTGCCTCAAGATGCAACTGGACCTGGATAAACACCAAAGCAAAAGGCAAGTCAAGCAAGAAAATCAGGGGGCAATAGTTTTGAGAGGGCCCGAAACTGTTCAGGCTCAAGCGTCTCCGGGCGCTGCACCGGGTCGATATCCAAGGCCCGCAGCATCTCCTGGAAGCCAATAATGTCCTTTGATTTCAGTATTGTACCTAGCTGCTTGCGGCGTTGCTGGAAGCACATGCGCAGCGTGGCAGACAGACGCAACGCCTCGTGTTGCGTCGGTCTTTGGGGGTGCAAAAAAAATCGCAAAACGGCCGAGGTAACCTTAGGCTGTGGCCGAAAAACCTGCGGAGGAACCTTGAACAGCAACTCCACTTCTGCATGGGACTGTACAAAAACGGACAGCGCCCCGTAGTCTCGCCCGCCAGCGCCGGCGGCAAGGCGCTGCCCGGCCTCCAGCTGCACCATGAACACGGCGCGTGCGAAAACGGACTTGCTCACGATGTCCCAGATGAGGGGCGAGGCAATATTATAGGGTAGGTTGCCGACGATCTTCCAGCCGTCCGCCTCAGCCAGCGAGGCCCAGTCAAAAGCAAGGGCGTCGCCGCGCACGACTTCCAGGTTCGGGTACTGGCGCTCAAGCTCGTCGGCCAGGGCGTCGTCCATCTCAAGGGCGAGGTAGCGGCCGGGGCCGGTCTCCGCCACATGTCGCGTAAGCGCCCCGCGCCCGGGGCCGATCTCAAGCACGTTGTCGCCGGGCTTCAAGTCCAGGGCGTGAACGATCTTGCGGCAGATGTTCTGGTCGACCAAGAAGTTCTGGCCCAGGCTGCGTTTGGCGGGTGCGTAACGGGCAGGCGCATGATCGTTGTGGTTCATGGCTTGCACCTACCAACTGCCCTGCCGGTTGACAACAGCTTTAAGGACTCTGTAAAACCGCGCATCATTAAAGGAAGGAGCCCTGCCAATGGATTTGAGAAGCTATATCCGCGACGTCCTGGATTTCAAGCCCGGCATCACGTTCTTCGACATCACGCCCCTGCTGGCCGAACCCGCGGCGTTCCGCTACGCCATCGACGCCCTGGCCGAGCGCTACAAGGACGCCGGGGCCACCAAGATCCTCGCGGCCGAGGCCCGCGGCTTCCTCTTCGGCGCGCCCCTGGCGTACAAGATGAACCTGGGCTTCATCCCGGTGCGCAAGCCCGGAAAGCTTCCCTACAAGACCTCCAGCGTCACCTACGACCTGGAATACGGCACCGACAGTCTGCAGATGCACGTGGACGCAGTGAAGCCCGGTGACCGAATCCTGATCATCGACGACCTGCTGGCCACCGGCGGCACCACCGGCGGCATGATCAAGCTGGTCAAGGACGCCGGGGGCGACATCGCCGGCATCGGCTTCCTCATTGAGCTTGGTTTCCTGGATGGTCCGAGCAAGCTTGAGGGCATCCCCCACGAATACCTGCTGAAGCTGTAAGGACGCCGCCCCATGAGCATCATCGGCATCATCGGCGGCAGCGGCCTGGACAACCCGGATATTCTGCAGAACCCGCGAGACGAACGCGTTGCCACCGCCTACGGCGAGCTCCCTTCCCCCGTGCGCGTGGGCACCATCGGGCAGCACACGGTCTGCCTCGTGGCCCGGCACGGGCGTGAGCACACGGTGCCGCCTTCCCAGGTGAACTACCGTGCCGCCATCGACTCCTTGCGCCAGCTCGGCTGCACGGCCATCCTGGCCACCACGGCCGTCGGCTCCCTGCGCGAGGAAATCCGCAGGGGCGATCTGGTCGTGCTCGACCAGTTCATCGACTTCACCCGGCACCGGGCCGTCACCTTCCACGAGAGCTTCGCCCCGCACGAACCCGTGCACACGCCCATGGCCGACCCCTTCGACGCCTCCCTGCGCGGGCTGTTGAACGATTGCTGCACGGAGCTCGGCATCGCGCACCACAAGACCGGCACCGTGGTGACCATCGAAGGCCCGCGCTTCTCTACCCGGGCGGAGTCGAACATGTTCCGGCTCTGGGGCGCTGACGTCATCAACATGAGCGTGGCGCCGGAGTGCATCCTGGCGAACGAGGCCGGGATTCCCTACGCCGCAGTGGCCATGAGCACCGACTACGACTGCTGGAAAACCGACGAAGCCCCGGTGACCTGGGACGACATCCTGAGCATCTTCCGTCAGAACGCGCAAAAGGTGACGGACGTGCTCATCCGGTCCATCGGCAAAATGGCCTGATTCTTTGCCCCTGGGCCCCTGCACAGCGCTTGACAACCCAGGGCTTCCGTGCATAAAGAACCGCTCTCTATTTTTTGATGACACCCTGGCGTCCGCACGCGCGCCAGACAAGGAGGAACATTCCCATGGCTGATGAAAAAAAGAAGGTCAGCGCCCTCGACGGCGCCGTGAAGACCGCTGAAGGCCTGTCCTTCAAGGGCTTCATTCTGTCCCCCATCGTGGAGAACTGCGCTGGTTGCGAACGCGCCACCGCCTTTGAGGACCAGAGCTACTGCCCCGCCTATGCCGAGCCCGCCAAGAAGTGGACCCGCGGCATCTGCAACTTTGCCACCCACGTGAAGGCCACGGTGGACAAGGAAGGCAAGACCAAGGTCAACCCGCTGAAGGCGTCCAAGCGCGCTGCCAGGGGCCGCTAGCCCATCGAAGCGAAACAGGCGGGGGCAACCCCGCCTTTTCTTTTCCTAAACCCGCGACGAAAGCGTCGCCATCCGTCGACACGGAGCCCCCATGCTCGCCGCAATCAACCGGCATCTCGAGTCCTCGGCCCAGACCATCATTGATCTGCAACGCGCCCTTGTGGCCATTCCCGCCCTGGGCCCGCTGAACGGCGGCCCCGGCGAGAAGGACAAGACCGAGTTCCTTAAGGGCTACCTCAAGGACATGGGCTTTGCAGAAGTACGCGAGATGCACGCCCCGGACCCGGCCGTGCCCTGCGGCTACCGCCCCAGCCTCGCCGCCGTGATTCCCGGCCGCAACACCGCCAAGACCTTCTGGGTCATCTCCCACACGGACATCGTGCCTCCGGGCGACCTGGCCCTGTGGGACAGCGATCCGTACACCCTCAAGGTCGACGGCGACATCCTCATCGGCCGCGGGGTGGAGGACAATCACCAGGGCATCGTCAGCTCCCTGGTTGTGGCCAAGGCCCTGCTCGACCTCAAGGTCACTCCGGACATCAATTACGGCGTGCTCCTGGTGGCCGATGAAGAGACCGGCAGCAAGTATGGCCTGGACTACGTGGTGAAGAACCACCCGGAACTTTTCGGCCCGGACGACCTGTTCCTGGTGCCGGACTTCGGCGAGCCCAAGTCCGAGATGATCGAGATTGCCGAGAAGAGCATGTTCTGGCTCAAGGTGGTGGTCGAGGGCAAGCAGTGCCACGCCTCCACGCCAAAGGCCGGCATCAACAGCCTGCTCGCGGCCTCGGCCTTCATCGTGCGCGTGCCGGAGCTGCACCAGCGCTTTGACCGCCAGGACCCGCTTTTCGATCCGCCCCACTCCACGTTCCAGCCCACCAAGAAAGAGGCCAACGTGGAGAACATCAACACCATCCCCGGCCGCGACGTGTTCTACCTCGACTGCCGCGTCATGCCCGGCTACGACCTGGACGTGATCATGGCCGCCATCCGCGAAATCGGCGACGACGTGGAGCGTGAGCACAAGGTGAGCATCAGCTACGAGTTCGTGCAGCGCGAGCAGGCCGCGCCGCCCACCCCGGCGGACAGCGAGATCGTGACCAGGCTTGTGGCGGCGGTGAAGGGCGTGTTCCACAACGAGCCGAAGCTCCAGGGCATCGGCGGCGGCACCGTGGCCGCGTACCTGCGCCGCGCCGGCCACAAGGCCGCCGTGTGGAGCACGCTGATGCACAACGCCCACCAGCCCAACGAGCGCTC
>CAYUOW010000001.1:35842-110912 GCA_964446455.1 uncultured Desulfocurvus sp. | reverse complement strand
TCCAACACCACCCGCAAGGTGGACGTGCGCGTGGTGGCCGCCACCAACCGCGACCTGGGCGAACTGGCCGAACGCGGGGCCTTCCGGCCCGACCTCTTCTACCGTCTTTCCGTGTTCCCCATCCAGGTGCCGCCCCTGCGCCAGCGCAAGGAGGACATCCCGGTGCTGCTGAACCACTTCATCGACAAGGTGGCGCGGGAGTATGGCCGCACGGTGACCTTCACGCCGCGCGCCCTGTCCGACCTGACCCTGTACGACTGGCCGGGCAACGTGCGCGAGATGGAGAACCTCATCGAGCGCCTGGTCATCATGAGCGACGGCGAACGCGTGGACGCCACCTTCCTCAAGCCCTACCTGAGCCAGAACTCCTCCCAGGGTGCGCTCCAGGCCGAGCGTTCCGGCCACATGCCCCGGCCCGCGGGCATCAGCTCCCTCAAGGCCATGGAGCGCAGCGAGGTGCTGGCCGCGCTTCGGCGCAACGGCTGGGTGCAGTACAAGGCGGCCGAGGACCTGGGCATCACCCCCCGGCAGATCGGCTACCGCATCAAGAAGTACGGGCTGGACCAGATCATCGACCAGGAAGCCGCCGCCCACCTGCGCCGCTAGTTCCGCAAACACGGTTTCTCCACTTCTGTCATTTCCTGTGCAGTCCTTTTGCGAACCGTATTGACGAAAACCGTTGTTTCCGTGTGAGACTGCTCGTGGCGGCCCGTTCCGCCAGCGGCAGAACCCCCAACCACAAGGAGCACAGCATGAAGGTCAGCGCCCGCAATCTCATTCCCGGCACGATCAAGGAAATCACCATGGGCCCCGTGAACGCCGAGGTCGTCGTGGAAGTGGCCCCCGGCATCGAGGTGGTCTCGGTCATCACCGCCCACTCGGTGAAGGCCATGGAACTCAAGGTCGGCAGCGTGGTCAAGGCCATGGTCAAGGCCTCCAACGTCATGCTCGTCACCGACTAGCCACGCCCCTCCCGCGGGCCGGCACGCCCAGCGCGCTGCCGGCCCGCTCTTCTTTCTCCTGCTTTCCCGCCACACAGCCCTCTTTTTTCCCTTTTGTTCCTTGCGCCGCACTTTCAATATTGGTAGGGATAATCATAGTCCTGCGCTAATGGACACGCGCATTTTGCCGATACTACCAGTACGCTTCAAGAACGCCTCCCCCCGGGCGCGCTTTTGACCAAGACGCCCTCCACAGGAGCCCCCATGCTGCGCGACGCCGTGTTGAACACCAAGACCTCAGTCAAGCTCTACTCCCTCTTCGGCTGCATCATCGCGCTCTTCGTGGGCGCGGTGTTCCTCGTCTTTCTGCCCTATTACGAAAGCGACCTGCTCAAGAGCCGGCGAGACAGCCTCACCGACACCCTGGACCTGGCCTACAGCCTGGTGAGCGAGTACCAGACCCGCGTGGACAAGGGCGAGTTCACGCCCGAGGAAGCCAAGAAGCGCGCCGCTACTCGCTTGCGCAACATGCGCTACGGCAACAACGAATATTTCTTCATCACGGACAATGCGCGGCCCTATCCCGTCACCATCATGCACCCCACCGTGCCCGCCCTTGAGGGCAAGGTGCTGGACGACAAGAAGTTCAACAAGGCCGACAGCTTCTGGCTGGGCGACGACATAAACGCCCAGAAGCAGGAGTTCCCGGGCGGCGCCAAGAACCTGTTCCAGGCCTTTGTGGAGGTGTGCGAAAAGTCCGAGCAGGGCTTTGTGGGCTACGCCTGGCCCAAGCCCAAGAAGGAAGGCGGCGTCACCGCCGAGAGCTACCCCAAGATCTCCTTCGTGCGCCTGTACAAGCCCTGGGGCTGGATCATCGGCACCGGGCTCTACGTGGACGACATCCATGACAAGGTGGTGGTCATCCGCAACTGGCTGATCGGCATCATGGCAGGCCTCGTGCTGGTTCTCACCGGGGTGGTGTTCCTGCTGGTGCGCATGATCTCGCGGCCCATATCGAGCCTGTGCGTGGTGGCCGGCAGCATCGCCCAGGGCGACCTGAACGCCCGCGCGGGCGAGACCTTCCACGGCGAGATGGGCACCCTGCAAAGCGCCATGGAACAGATGGTCGGCACCCTGCGCGACAAGATCGCCGAGGCCGAGAAGAGCATGCGCCTGGCCGAGGAGGAAGCCCAAGTGGCCCGCGCCGCCACGGCCGAGGCCGACGCCGCCAAGCAGCAGGCCGCCGAGGCCACCCGCGAGGGCCTTTTGCAGGCCGCGGCCAAGCTGCGCAACGTAAGCCAGGCCATCGGCGAGGTGAGCCGCGACATTTCCGGCCGCATCGACACCTCGCGCCGGGGCTCCGACTTCCAGAAGGACCGCCTGACCGAGACGGCCACGGCCATGGAGGAGATGAACGCCACGGTGCTGGCGGTGGCCAGCAGCGCAGGCCAGGCGGCCGAGGCCGCCGACCAGGCCAAGGAGAAGGCCCAGATGGGCGCGGGCGTGGTGAACAGCCTCGTGGTCGCCATCCAGGACGTGTCCGTCCAGGCCCAGGGCCTCAAGACCAACATGGCCCAGCTGGGCAAGCAGGCCGACGGCATCGGCCAGGTCATGAGCGTCATCAACGACATCGCCGACCAGACCAACCTGCTGGCCCTCAATGCCGCCATCGAGGCCGCGCGCGCCGGCGATGCCGGACGCGGCTTCGCCGTGGTGGCCGACGAGGTGCGCAAGCTGGCGGAAAAGACCATGACCGCCACCCGCGAGGTGGCCCAGGCCATCGGCGGCATCCAGCAGGGCACGCGCGACAACGTCAAGAGCGTGGATCTGGCCGTGTCGCGCATCGAGGAAGCCACCGGCCTGGCCAAGGACTCCGGCGAGGCCCTGACCGGCATCGTGGCCCTGGTGGAGAGCTCCTCCGCCCAGGTGCGCTCCATAGCCGCCGCCAGCGGCGAGCAGTCCACGGCCAGCGAGGAGATCAACCGCTCCCTCGACGACATCAACCGCACGGCCTCGGAAACCTCCGAGGCCATGAGCCAGGCCGTGGAGGCCGTGTCCGGGCTGCTGGCCCAGGCCGAGAACCTGCTGGCCCTGATGCGCGAGCTGGAAAACGCCTAAGGTCCCGGCCGGCGCGGAAACAGACCCCAAAAAAAACAAGCCCCCTGGAGCGATCCGGGGGGCTTTTGCTTTGCATCGGGGCCGGGGCTAGTCCGCCTGCCCGTCCGGGTGCAGCGGCTGGCCCTGCTGCTGCCGCCTCGTCTGTTCCTCCAGCAGGCGGATGAGCTTGCGCATGCGCTTGTAGCGCAGCACGCCGAGCACGATGGTGACCACCGAGGCCGGCACCAGAAACCAGCCGACGACGGTCAGGATGGCGTGGTCGAAAAAGTGGATGAAGGTGGCGGCCACGGCCAACTGGGTAAGGGCCGTGCGCTGGTAGGCCAGAAAGGTGCGCTCGTTGGCCAGGATGGACCTGGCCGCGGCGAGGTGTTCGCGCAGGTCGAGCCGGGAGCCGGCGGGCTGCTGCATCGTCATGTCCCGGACCTCCCTTGGCGCAGCTTTAACGCCCTTCCATGCTGGTGCCGATGGTCTCCTGGGCGCGGTCGCCGTCCAGGGGACGCGAGAAGTAGAAGCCCTGCACGCACTCGCAGCCCAGGGCCTTGAGCATGGCCGCCTGGCCGCTTTCCTCCACGCCCTCGGCCACCACGTCGAGGCCCAGGCTGTGGGCCAGGGCCACGATGGCCCGCACGATCTCCTGGTTCTCCGGGTCGAGGCCGAGCCGGCCCACGAAGCTGCGGTCCACCTTGAGGGTGTCCACCGGGAAGCGCTGCAGGTAGGAGAGCGAGGAGTAGCCGGTGCCGAAGTCGTCGATGCTGATGGCCACGCCCAGGGCCTTCAAGCGCTTGAGCATCACCAGGGCGCTCTCGGCGTTGACCATGATGTTCGACTCGGTGATCTCAAGTTTCAGCCTGTCGGCCGGCAGGCGCGTACGCCGCAGGATGTCCGACACCTGCTCCACCAGGGTGTGTTGCGAGAACTGCTTGTTCGAAAGGTTCACCGCCACGAAGAGCTTGCGCGCGGCCGGGTCGCGCTCGCGCCACTGGGAAAGGTCGGTGCATGCGCGGGAAAGCACCAGGCGGCCAAGCTCCAGGATGATGCCGGTCTCCTCGGCCAGGGCGATGAACGAACCCGGACCCACCATGCCGCGTTCCGGGTGCTGCCAGCGCACCAGGGCCTCGAAGCCCACCAGCCGCGTGCTCGAAAGGTCCCAGATGGGCTGGTAGTAGACCACGAACTGGTTCTGCTCCAGGCCCAGGCGCATCTCCTGCTCCAGGGTCAGGCGCTCCACGGCGTGCATCAGCATGCGCGGGGTGAACACCTTGAAGCGGCCGCGGCCGCTCTGCTTCACCGCGTGCAGGGCTATGGCCGCGCTCTGCAGCAGGTCCTCGGCTCGCTCAAAGGCGTTGGGCGAAAGCACGATGCCGAAGCTGGCCGCGGTCTGCACCTCGCGCCCGGCCACGGGCACGGGCTCCATCACCACCTGGCGCAGGCGCTTGACGATGCGGATGGCCTCGCCCGGGGTGGCCAGTTCCTCAAGCAGCAGGATGAACTCGTTGCCGCCGAAGCGGGCCACGGTGTCCAGGCCGCGCAGGGTGCCCACGGCGCGCCGGGCCACGGTCTCCAGCACCTGGTCGCCCACGGCGTGGCCCAGGCTGTCGTTGATGATCTTGAAGCGGTCCAGGTCCATGATGACCACGGCATAGAAGACGTCGTCGCGGCGCTTGCAGCGCTCCAGGGCCTGCTGGATGCGGTCGAGCGCCAGGGTGCGGTTGGCCAGTCCGGTGAGCGGATCATACAGGGCCTGGTGGCGCAGCTTGGCCTCGAACTCCAGGCGCTCGGTCTCGCGCGTGCCCAGGGCCAGGGCCATGTCGTCGAAGGACTCGGCCAGCTTGCCCAGTTCGCCCTCGTCGTGCCCCAGGCCGGAGCGCACGCTCAGGTCGCCGTCGCGCAGGCGCTGGGCCGCGGTTGTCAGCTGGTTCACCCGGCGCATGATGAGCAGGTTGCCGAGCATGAACGCCAGGGCCGCGGCCAGCATGGTGGCGCCCACCATGAGCGCCACGTTGCGCGACTGGATGCGCCGGACCTCTGCCAGGGCCTTGGCCTCGGGTATGCCCACGCGCAGCAGCAGGAAGGCCGTGTCCTCCGGGTGCGCGCGCAGGCGCTTCACGGCATACAGCCTGCGCACCCCGTCCGCGCCCTGGGCCACGGTCATGCCTTCCTCGCCCAGGTTCAGCAGGTCGAGCCACAGCCCGCTCGGCTCCGTCTGCCCCACCCAGCGCTCGGCGTCCGGGTAGCGGAACAGCCGTACGCCCTTGGAGTCGGAAAGGGCCATGGCCGAGCCCTCGGGCAGGCCGGCGGAGCTGAAGCTCTGGGCCAGGGAGCCCAGGTCGAAACCGGCCGCCACCACGCCGATGAGTTCGCCGCCCTCGCCCAGCACGGGCAGGGCGAAGTGGATCACCGGGCGCTTGGTGGTCAGGCTCACGGCGTATTCGCCCACGGAAAAGGCCCGCGTGCGCAGCACGTCCTTGAAGTATTTGCGGCCCGTCACGTCCACCACCCCGGGAAAGGGGAAGGACAGGGCAAAGATCTTGCCCGCGGGGGTGATGAGCGAGAGGCTGGCGTAGGCCGGGTTCTGGCGGTTCAGCTGGGTCAGCAGGGCGGTTGCGCCGCGCTTGTCCATCTGGCGGATGGAGGGCACCTGGGCCAGGGTGGTCAGAAGCACGCGGGCGTGCTCTTCCACCTGCTCCAGCTCGTCCACCATGCCCGCGGCCAGGTGCATGGTGGTTTCCTGGGCGCGGTTCACAGCCTGGCGCTCCAGCTCCTGCCCGCTCCACCACACCAGCCCCAGGGCGGGAATGGCGGCGGCCAGCACCAGCAGCAACAAGTGCGTGCGAACGGACCAGGAAAAAAACGACCTCATGCGCCCCCTCACCGCGCCGGAATCTGGGCTCCGGACGGCCTACCCCGCAAAAAGAATGGGAAGTCCCAGCCCTACTCAAAAAAACTGCGTAAGTCCAGCCAGCTAGCACTGTGGCGTAGTGAAGCCGGCAAATATACGTAATCTTCGCTTCCGCGAGGCGAGCTGCCGAGCCCCGCGCCCCACAGCCCCCTGGCACAAAAAAACCGCAGCATTGCCAAAACATGACCCATGTGGCATATATCCACAAAGGGAAGGCACAAGCCAACCGGGCGGCCACGCCAGACAACCAGAGCAAACGAGGCCCATGAAACTCTCCGCCAAAGCGCGCTACGCCGTGCGTATCCTCCTCGACCTGGCCATCCACGATGAGCACGGGCCGGTGCGCACCGCAGACATCTCGGAACGCACGGGCGTTTCCGTGCGCTTCATCGAGCAGATCCTGAAGCCCCTCAAGAAGGCCAACCTGGTGCAGAGCACCCGGGGCGCGGCCGGCGGCTACGTGCTCTCCGAAAAGCCGGAGGACATCAGCCTGGCGCGCATCATCCGCATCATCGAGGGCAACCTCTGCCTGACCCAGTGCTGCGAGAACCCCAAGACCTGCCACCGCTCCGACAACTGCCGCAGCCACCGCGCCTGGATCCGCGTCACCCAGGTCATGGAGGCCGAGCTTGAAGGCATCACCATCCGCGACCTGCAGGACGACGAGATAATGAACCACTCCCACGGCTGCGCCTGCTAGCACGACCGCCCGACCGGGCCGTCACCCCCCTGTCCAAGTCCCCTCTCCTCAAATCCCGGCACTCAGCCGGGATATTTTTTCTATGCCGAAACCCCCAGGGGGAATTCGCTCAACATGCTGAAATAGCGCTGTTAAAATTTTAATTGCGCTATTTTTCACAATTCCCTTGACGCAGGGGGGCCATTCTGTTTATTCCCGACTCGTCTAATCGTGATTGATTCTATCGCTATTAATTTTATTGCTATTGCAAGAATCGCGATTGAAAAACTCAAGTCACCCCTGCGGGCCGAATTCCCGCCTGGCAGGGCGAACACAAACGGGAGAGGCATGAAACCAACAGCGCGCACCTGCCACGCCACGCGCATCCTCCTCGAACTGGCGCACCACGGCGTCGAGACGCCCATGCGCGCCTCCGTGCTCTCGGTGACCATCGGCATCTCCATCAAGCTTCTGGAGAAGATCATCCGCCCCCTCAAGAGCACCGGGCTCATCAAGAGCGTGCGCGGCGCAACCGGCGGCTACGTCCTTGGCCGCAGGCCGGACCAGATCACCCTGGCCGACGTGCTGACCACCATGGAGGGCGCGGTGTTCAAGCCCCAGTGCTGCGAATCCGACGCCGACTGCCTGCTCATGGAGGGCTGCCCCACCGGCAGCGTGTGGATCGACATCTCCCGGCACATGGAGAAGAAGTTCCGCGCCACCACCCTGGCCGACTTCATGAACGGCCCCGCAGACACCTGCCCCAGCCGCAAGGCCAGAACCGACCGCGCCGCGCGCGCGGCCCGCGCCGAGCTGGCGCCTGAAAAACTCGACGAGCCGGTCCAGGCCAAAGGCCGCGGCCGCCTCGCCAGACGGAGGAAACCGGGGAGCGGGCTGCCCGCCCCGCGCCCAACCGGGCGGCCCCGCCTTGTTTGACCCCAGCATGCTTCATTGGACGCTTCAAATTTCCATGCACCCCTAAAGGAGAAGATCATGAAGAAACTGCTCATTCTCGGTTCCGGCGCCGGCGGCACCATCGTGGCCGCCAAGATGGCCAAATCCCTTGGCGAAGACTGGAAGATCACGGTCATCGACCGCGACTGGAAGCATCACTACCAGGCGGGGTGGCTGTTCGTGCCCTTCGGCGTCTACTCCATGGACGACTGCATGAAGCCCAAGAAGGACTTCATCCCCGAGGGCGTGACCTTCGTGCAGGACACCATCACCAACATCGACCCCAGCAAGAAGCTCGTGACCACCGAGAACGGCGCGTACGACTACGACTGGCTGGTCATCGGCACCGGCTGCCGCATCATGCCCGATGAGATCGAAGGCATGATGGACGACTGGCGCGGCAACATCCACGACTTCTACACCCCCGACGGCGCCCTGGCCCTGCAGAAGAAGCTGAAATACTACAAGAAGGGCAAGGTGGTGCTGAACATCGCCGAAATGCCCATCAAGTGCCCGGTGGCCCCGCTGGAGTTCGTGTACCTGGCCGACTGGTTCTTCACCGTCAACGGCGTGCGCAAGGACATCGAGATCGAGCTCGTGACCCCGCTCACCGGCGCCTTCACCAAGCCCGTGGCCGCCAGCGTGCTGAACAAGATCTGCGAGCAGAAGAACATCAAGATCGTCCCGAACTTCGAGATCGCCGCCGTCAACGTGGGCGACAAGACCATTGAGTCCGTGAAGGGCGAGACCGTGGACTACGATCTGCTCGTGTCCATTCCGCCCAACTTCGGCTCCCAGATCATCATCGACTCCGACCTGGGCGACGCCATGGGCTACGTCGATACCGACAAGCACACCCTGAAGGCCAAGAACATCGAGAACTGCTACGTCATCGGCGACGCCACCAACTGCCCCACCTCCAAGGCCGGCAGCGTGGCCCACTACCAGGCCGACATCGTCTGCGCCAACCTCCTGCGCGAGATCGACGGCGAAGAGCCCCGCCCGGACTTCGACGGCCACAGCACCTGCTTCATCGTGTCCGGCTACGAGCAGGCCTTCCTCATCGACTTCAACTACAAGGTCGAGCCCCTCGAAGGTAAGTACCCCTTCCCCGGCCTCGGACCCTTCTCGCTCCTGGGCGAAAGCCACTTCAACTACTGGGGCAAGATGATGTTCAAGTGGGTGTACTTCAACCTGATGCTGAAGGGCCACGAGCTGCCGCTGGAATCCCAGATGTTCATGGCTGGCAAGATGCGCCACCAGCTGACCAACGCCTAATATGCAGGAGAGCACCATGAGTCAGGAAGAACTGGTTCTCAAACGCTTGGAGGGCATGGAGGCGCAGCTGAAGCAGCTGGTCGACGCCTCCCAGGGTTGGCAGGAACTGAAGCACGATTTGACGCCCATCTTGCACGACGCCTTCAAGACCCTGATGAAGGAATTCGGCGACGTGGAGCAGGGCTTCCAGCTGGAAGACGTGTTCGCGCTGCTCAAGCGCCTCATGCGCAGCATCAAGAACATCACCTACGTGCTGGAGCAGCTGGAAAACATCATCGACCTCTGGGGCACCATCGAGCCCCTGCTGCACTCGGCCGTGCCCAAGGGCATCGAGTTCCTGGACGGGATGGAGCAGAAGGGCGTGTTCCGCATGTACAAGGCCATGGTCGAAGTGCGTGGCAAGATGGCCCGGGCCTACACGCCCGAGGACATCGAGGTCATGGGCGACGGCTTCGTCTCCATGCTGGGGCTGATCAAGAAGCTCAGCACGCCGCAGGCGCGCGAGATGCTGGAAAAGCTGGCCGACATGATGGGCGACGTGGACCTGAACTCCTGCAAGGAGTGCGGTCCCCTTGGCCTGGTGGCCGGCATGAGCAGCAAGGAAGCCCGCAAGGGTCTCGGCGTCATGCTCGAGTTCACCAAGAGCCTCGGCAAGCTGAAGGATTAGAAAAAAGACCAGGCCGGAGGCGTCCGACACCGCCTCCGGCGCAGAGCCACCGCGCGCGGCCCGGCCCCTTTTTCAAGGGCCCGGCGGCCCACCTCCCAACTCTGTAGGAAGGAGCCGGGCCGCGCATAACCCCCACCCGCCGCAACACGCGGCAGGAGGCAGCCATGAGCAAGAAGATCCTTATCGTGGACGATGATCCCGCCGTGGTCGACTTCCTGGACGAAATCTTCACGGACAACGGCTTCACCACCGAGAAGGCCTACAACGGAGCCGAGGCCCTGCAGAAGATCGCGGCCTACAAGCCCGACCTCATCACGCTCGACATGGACATGCCCGAAAAGGCCGGCACCATGTTCTACATCGGCATGCGCAAGGAAGAATCCCTGAAGCACACGCCGGTCATCGTCATCAGCGGCGTGGGCCCGCGTCCGCCCGCGCTCAGCAAGGACATCCCCGTGCTGCAGAAGCCGGTGGAGCCCGCCGCGCTCCTGTCCCTCGTCGGAACCATGCTGAAGTAGAAAGCGCCCCGGCGGGCGGGAGGGCAGGCCGTGTTCCCTCCCCCCATTTTTCCGCCGCCCTCCCCGCCCGCCAGCGCCACCACCACCGCCATGCCCGCAGCCATGTCCGCAGCGCACGCCCACGCACCCTTCCTGGAACAGGGCCGGGAACACGTCCGGGAACACATCAGGGAACCGGGCCGCGAGACCATCCTGCTCGTGGACGACGAGGCGGACATCCGCGAGCTCTTGTCCATGCTGCTGGAGGACCTGGGCTTCGCGGTGCTCACCGCGGCGGACGGCGAAAAGGCCCTGGCGCTTTTCCGCACCGTGGAAGCGCCCATCGTGCTCACGGACATCAAGATGCCCGGGCTCGACGGCATCGGACTTTTGGCCGCCATCAAGAGCCACCTGCCCGACACCGAAGTGGTCATGATCTCCGGCCACGCGGACATGGAGCTGGCCATCCAGAGCCTCAAGCTCGGCGCCTCGGATTTCATCACCAAGCCCATCGACATCGCCCTGCTTGAGCACAGCCTGAACAAGGCGCGGGAGCGCATCGCCCTCAAGCGCCAGGTGCGCGAACACACGCAGAACCTGGAACGCCTGGTGGCCGAGAAAAGCGCCCGCCTGGTGGAGCTGGAGCGCAGGCTGGCCGCCCGGCAGATCGTGGAGGGCCTGTCCTCGGCCATGCGCTTCGTGGCCAGCGAGCCCGGGGGCGGCAGCTCCCTCGGCGACTTGCCCTGCTTCGTGTCCATCCACAACCGCGAGGGCCGGGTCATCACCGCCAACGCCCTCTACCGCGAACGCCTGGGCGAACCCGAGGGGCGCGAATCGTGCGCGGCCTACGGCGACGCCTACCCCGGCGGCCTGGGCTGCCCGGTGGACCAGACCCTGAAGACCGGCCTGCCCACCCAGAGCCGCGAGACGCTCTACGGCGTGGACGGCCAGCGTTTCCACGCCCTGGTCTCCACCACGCCCATCAACGGCGGGGAAAAGGGCACGGCCATGGTGCTCGAGGTGGCCGTGGACATGACCGAGGTGGAGCGCCTGCACTCGGAGCTGGTGGCCAGCCACCGCCGCTACCGCGACCTTTTCGACGCCGTGCCCTGCGCCATCACCGTGCAGGACCGCACCCTGAACATCGTGGAGGCCAACAAGACCTTCCTGCGCGAGTTCGGCGCCCCGCTGGGCAAGGGCGTGGGCCAGCCCTGCTTCGAGGCCTACAAGCACAGCAGCGAGCCCTGCCCGGACTGCCCCATCATGGCCACCTTTGAGGACGGCGAACGCCACCAGGCAGAGACGGTGGTCACCGACGCCCAGGGCCAGGCCCGCAACCTGCTCATCTGGACCGCGCCGCTTCTGGACGAGGCCGGCCGGGTGGAAAAGGTCATGGAGGTGTCCACGGACATCACCCAGATCCGCCAGCTGCAGGACCACTTGAGTTCGCTCGGCATGATGCTCGGCAGCATGTCCCACGGGGTCAAGGGGCTCGTCATGGGGCTCGATGGCGGCATGTACCGCGTGGAGTCCGGCCTGAACAAGGGCGACGTGGCCAAGATCAGGAGCGGCTGGGAGGTGGTGCGCCACCGGGTGGAGCGCATCCGCAAGATGGTGCTGGACATCCTCTACTACGCCAAGAGCCGCGACCTGGACATTTCCGAGCACCCGGTGCGCGCCTTTGCCGAGGACCTGGCCATGATCGTGGAGCCCAAGGCCGCGGCCAACAACATCCGCTTCACGCGGGACTTCGACCTGGCCGAGGGCAACTTCCAGGCCGACCACACGGCGCTGGCCTCGGCCCTGGTGAATTTTCTGGAAAACGCCGTGGACGCCTGCCTGAGCGAGACCACGGGCCGTACGCGCGAGCTGACCTTCCGCTGCGCGGTGGAGCACGGCGAGGGACACGGTGATGGCCCTGGCGATGGTCAGTCCCGCGTGGTGTTCACCGTGACCGACACCGGCGTGGGCATGAGCCGCGAGGAGCGCGAGAAGATGTTCACCCTCTTCTTCTCCTCCAAGGGCAGCAAGGGCACGGGCATCGGCCTGTTCATCTCCAGCCAGGTCATCGCCCAGCACCACGGCGGCATCGAAGTCGCGTCCGCCGTGGGCGAGGGCACGCGCGTCACGGCCTGGCTGCCGGTCCTGCACCAGCACGGCCAGCAGCAAGCCCACGCCCAGGCTGACGCGGCCGCAACAACGCAAGGACCGGAGTAACCCCATGGACCGGGGCCAGGACCGTTTCCGACCCGGCCTGCCCCTGGCGGCCAAGATCATGGGCTGCCTGATGGCGCTCATCCTGGGCCTGGCGCTGTTCCTGTTCCGCTTCAACACCCAAAGCTTCCGCGACCTGGCGGAGAAGAACGCCGACCTTGAGGCCGACCGCATCTGCGAGGCCATCAAGAGCGGCGCCTCAAGCGCCATGATGCGCAACGAGCGCGGCGAACTGCAGAAGATCGTGGAGCGCGCGGGCCGCATGGAAGGCGTGCGCGGGGTCAGCATCCTGAACAAGGAAGCCATGGCCATGTTCGCCAGCCGCGAGGAGGACATCGGCGTGCGCTGGCCGGTGAAGGGCTTCCAGTGCGCGGCCTGCCACGACCGGGCCCTGCCGCCGGACAACCTGGAGCTGGAGGAGCGCACGCGCATCGAGGACGGCGACGCCGGGGGCGATGCCGCCCGGCAGTTGACCATCTTCAGCCCCATCGCCAACGACGAGGGCTGCGCCACGGCCTCCTGCCACTTCCACAAGCCCTCGGAAAAGGTGCTGGGCGTGCTCGTGCTCGACATGAGCCTGACCAAGCAGGAAGAGACCCTGGCCCAGCTGGTGGAGACCAACGCCCTCAGCCTGGGCGTGTTCCTGGCCGGGGTGTTCGCCCTGCTCTATGCCGTCATCTACCTGCTCATCCAGCGGCCCATCCGCTCCATCATCGGCGTGACCAGGCGCATGGCCAGGGGCGACATGAACTGCGCGCTCGACGTGCCCCAGCGCGACGAACTGGGCGAGCTGGGCCACGCCATCGGCCTCATGTGCCGCGAGATCGGCCTCAAGCACGCGGAGATCGTGAACCAGCGCCAGCTATACCAGAAGCTGTTCGAAGGGGTCCCCTGCATCATCACCGTGCAGGACCGCGACTTCAAGCTCCTGCGCTACAACCAGACCTTTGCCGACCTGTTCCACGCGCGCAAGGGCGCCTACTGCTACGAGGCATACAAGGGCCGCACGGAAAAGTGCCTGCACTGCCCGGTGGAAAAGACCTTCGCCGACGGCCAGCCGCACTTCACCGAGGAGACGGGCGTGTACAAGGACGGCACCCGCGCCCACTGGATCGTGACCACGGCCCCGCTGTACGACGAGGACGGGCGCGTCACCGCGGCCATGGAGATGTGCCTGGACATCACGGGCCGCAAGCGCCTGGAGGAAGAGCTGCGCAAGAGCGAGCGCAAGTACCTGGACATCTTCAACAACATTCCAAGCGCGCTGTTCGTGCTCTGCTCGCAGAACATGACCATCCTGGACCTGAACCGCAGCGCGGCCAGCCTGTACGGCTACCGCCGGGGCGAGCTCATGGGCCAGAGCGCGGCGATACTCTTCCCGCCGGAGGACGCCCAGGCCGGCGTGCTGGCCCTGGCCGAAGGCCGCACCCTGGGCCGGGCCAGAAGCCAGACCAAGGACGGCCGCGTGTTCTTCGTCAGCATCACCGCCGCGCATTCCGAATCCGACGACCGGCCGGTGATCCTGGCCACGGCCACGGATGTCACCGAGCGCATCAAGGCCGAGCGGCAGATGGTGCAGGCCTCGCGCATGGCCACCCTGGGCGAGATGGCCACCGGAGTGGCGCACGAGCTGAACCAGCCCCTGGCGGTCCTGTCCATGGCGTCCAACCTGTTCATGCGCAAGGTGGAGCGGGGCGAAAGCGTGGACGCCTCGACCCTGCGCGCCCTGGCCGAGAAGATCCAATCCAACGTGGAGCGCAGCACGCGCATCATCAACCACATGCGCGAGTTCGGCCGCAAGCCAGCGGCCCAGGACGCCGTGCCCGTGGACGTGAACGAGGTCATCCGCCGCGCGTTCGAGTTCTTCAGCCAGCAGCTGCAGGTGCGCGGCATCGAGGTGGTCTTCGACCTGGCCGAGGAGCTGCCGCCCGTGCTGGCCGACCCGGCCCGCCTGGAGCAGGTGTTCATGAACCTGCTCCTGAACGCGCGCGACGCCATCGAGGACAAATGCGCCAAGGCCCCCTGCACCGGAGACGACAGGCGCATCACCCTGCGCACCCGGGCGCGCAGGCGCGGCGTGCAGGCCGAGGTGTCCGACACCGGACCGGGCATTCCAAGGGAGATCATGGCCCGCATCTTCGAGCCCTTCTTCACCACCAAGCAGGTGGGCAAGGGCACGGGGCTGGGGCTGTCCATCAGCTATGGCATCATGCAGGATTACGGCGGAGCCATCCACGTGCGCCCGCGCTCCGGCCAGGGCGCGCGCTTCGTGCTGCTGTTCCCCCGGCTGGGGCAAAGCCTGCCCGCCGGGGAGGAGGAGAACCCCTCCCCAGGCAACGAACCGGCGCCCGGCCGGGGCTAGCCCCTACAGGACGATGGGTTCGCGCGGGGCGCCGCCGCGGGGCTTCTTCTCGCTGACCCCGGGGGTGTACGAGGTGCCGTAGAGGCGCTGGCTGGCGGTGTCGGCGTAGTTCTTGGCGTCGCGGCTGGTGGGGTTCGCCTTGAGGGCCGTCTCGGCGTACAGCAGGGCCTCGTCCCAGTTGCGGCGCTCCAGGGCGCCCTTGGCCAGGCGCACCAGCATCTGCTCCGTGGGCCGGAAACGCTTGATGGCGGCCTTGAGGACTTCCTCGGCCTTCAGGTCCTCGCCCAGGGCGTCCAGGCACTGCGCAAGGTACTCGTAGGCGCGCTGGTCCGTGGGCGTGGTTTCGATGCTTTTCTGAAAATATTCCACGGCCTCGGACACCAGGCCACCCAGCATGAGCCGGTTGCCCAGGTCCACCATGAGCCCGGGCTCGTCGCCGAAGGCGTCCAGGGCGCGACGGAAAAACTTGCGCGCCTCCAGGGGCTGCTTCTTGTCCAGCTCGGCCTGTCCGGCCAGCACCAGTTCGTCCAGCTCGGCCATGCGCTTGCGGCGCGCCTCCACCTCGGCCTTGCCCAGCAGATTCTCCAGCACGTCGGCCATGCGCGTCAGGCAGGCGGAAAGCTCCCGTTCCTGGCCTTTCTTGTAGGAAAGCCCGGCGGGCACCGCGCGCTTGATGACATCCTGCTCGCCCATGAGGCGCACGGCCTCCTCCATGAGGATGCTGATCTCGATGCGCTCGCGCCCAAAGATCTGCGACCCGACCAAAAGCTCCAGGCTCTGGGCCAGGGCGCGCAGGCTGCGCAAAATGTCCTTGCGCTGCAGGTAGAATTTGGAACGGGCGATGTGTTCGCGTACGACTTTCGGGCTGGCGTCCATGCTCTGCTCCCCCCTTCCGCGCCGGTGCAGGGCTTGGGGCGCAAACAGCGTCTCCGGGCCGGGCGGAATTCTATACGTATACCCCAGCTTCCCGGCATGATCAAGCATTCCAGGCATCAAGCCGCACCGGGCGCATGGCGCGGCCCCGGCGGGCGCTTGCGCCCCAGAGCAAGCACTGCTACGAAATGATAAGCAAATCTGCATGCCGGGGAGGGTCGAATGAAAATCCTGAACGTCGAGGGACGGTATTTCGTAAACGACTTCCGCCAGATGGGGCACGAGGTGCTGACCATCGGGCAGGGGCCCGGCTACGACGTTCAGCTGGAGGAAATGCTCTCGACCAAGGGCCTGTGGAGCCTCATGGAGTCGCGGGACTTCAAGCCCGACCTGGCCCTGTGGTGCGACGAGTGCCGCCCGCCCCTGGTGCTCGGACTGGAGACCCTGCCCTGCGTCACCGCCGGTTTCTCCATCGACCAGTACTGCAACCCCTGGCACGTGCCCATGAGCGCCAGCTATGACCTGCTGCTGGCCGCCCAGAAGGACTACCTGCCCATGTTCCAGGACCCGAACCTGCCCCGCCGGGCCGAGTGGTTCCCGCTCTTCTGCGACGAGGCCGCGGACCGCGACCCGGGCCTGGAGCGCGACATCCCGGTCTGCTTCGTGGGCACCCCGGACCCGCCCATCAATCCCATGCGCAAGCCCTTCCTGGATGCCTTCCGCCGCGCCGCGCCGCTGGTGCTCATGCGGGGCGACTACCATCCGCTGTTCGCCCGCAGCCGCATCGTGCTCAACCAGTGCGCCGTGGGCGAGCTGAACTTCCGCATCTTCCAGGCCATGGGCTGCGGCGCGGCCCTGCTGACCGAGGATTGCGAAAACGGGCTGCGCGAACTCTTCACCCCGGGCGAGGACATGTTCGTCTACGCGCGCGGCGACGCGGCAGGCGCGGCGGCGACGGCCCTGCGCGCCCTGGGCGATCACGCCCTGGCGGAGATCGCCCGCTGCGGACGCGACAAGGTGCGCTCCAGGCATTCCAGCCTGGCCAGGGCCAAGCGCATCATCTCCCTGGCGGAAAACGCCCTGCGCCAGGGCGTGCCGCGCTGGCGGCGCGAAAACGAGAACACCGTGCGCGACGAGGTTTCGCGCGCGTTCGGAATGCTCGTCACGGACAAGGACGTGCGCCTTCCGGAAACGCTGCGGGCCCAGTTCACCCGCCTTGCCGGCCTGCTCTCGGTCTGATTGGCGGACAGGGCGACACGCAGCCCTTGTTTCTTGCCCGTTGGAGTGGTTTCGGGCATGGTCATGCAAATTCCCCCCACGCGAGGCCACCATGCAGGAGCGAGAATTCGATCCCAGCAACGACGAGATACTGGAACAGTTGCGCCGCATTCCGGCCTTCTCCCCACTGGACGAAGGGCAGATTCTGGCTGTAATGAAGCTCTCCCGCCTGCGCCGCTACGAGGCGGGGGACACCCTCATCCATGAGGGGGAATACGACAGCTGGATCTATTTTCTCGTGCAGGGAGAGCTCTCCATCACCCACAAGGGGGTGCAGGTGGGCGTCATCCGCCGCCTGGGAGACGTGTTCGGCGAGATGGGCATAGTGGACGGCAGCCCGCGCTCGGCCACCATCAAGGCCCTCAAGCCCGCCCTGTGCATCGCCATGGACGCCTCCATCTTCGAGCGGCTGGAGGGCGCCGACCGATGCGCGGTGCAGTCCGTGTTCTACCGGATCTTCTGCGAGATAATGGCCGTGCGTCTGCGCGAGATGGACGAGAAGCTGGCGGAGCTTTCCCGGCGCTGCAACCTCAAACCGTAACACAATCCTGGAGCCGCCCATGGCCGTACATCCGCTTGCGGGCAAGCCCGCCCCCAAGGAGATCCTCGCAGACATCCCGCGCCTGCTGGCCGACTACACCGCCGTGCGCCCGGATCCCCTCGACCCGGCCCAGCAGGTGAGCTTCGGCACCTCCGGCCACCGCGGCACCAGCGCGGAGGGCAGCTTCAACGAGGACCACATCCTGGCCATCAGCCAGGCCATCTGCGAGCACCGCGCGGGCGCCGGCATCAGCGGCCCGCTTTACATGGGCATGGACACCCATGCCCTTTCCCTGCCCGCGCTGGAGACGGCCCTTGAGGTCTTCGCCGCCAACGGCGTCACGGTGATGGTCCAGCAGGGCCTGGGCTTCACGCCCACGCCGGTCATCTCCCACGCCATCCTGACCCACAACCGCGGTTCGGCCGGGGCCAAGGCCGACGGCGTGGTGGTCACCCCCTCGCACAATCCCCCCCGGGACGGCGGCTTCAAGTACAACCCACCCGAGGGCGGCCCGGCCGACACGGCCACAACCAAGGCCATCCAGGACCGCGCCAACGAGATACTGAAGCTCAAGCTGGCCCCGGTCAGGCGCATGCCCTTCGAGCGCGCCATGAAGGCCGGAACCACACACCTTTACGACTACATCCGCCCCTATGTGGACGACCTGGGCAACATCCTGGACATGGAGGCCATTGCCGGGGCGGGGCTCAAGATCGGGGCCGATCCCCTGGGCGGCTCCGGCGTGGGGTTCCTGGAGCCCATCGCCGAGCGCTGGGGGCTCAATCTCACCGTGGTCAACAAGACCGTGGACCCCACCTTTTCGTTCATGACCGTGGACAAGGACGGCAAGATCCGCATGGACTGCTCCTCGCCCTACGCCATGCAGGGGCTCATCGGCCTCAAGGACGACTTCGACGTGGCCTTCGGCAACGACCCGGACTTCGACCGCCACGGCATCGTGACGCGCAGCCATGGCCTGCTGAATCCCAACCACTACCTCTCCGTGGCGGTGGACTACCTGTTCCGCAACCGGCCCGGCTGGCGCGAAGACGCCGCCGTGGGCAAGACCGTGGTCTCGAGCTCCATGATCGACCGCGTGGCCGCGAGCCTGGGCCGCAGGCTCTCCGAGGTGCCCGTGGGCTTCAAGTGGTTCGTGGAGGGCCTGATCGACGGGTCCTACGGCTTCGGCGGCGAGGAAAGCGCCGGGGCGAGCTTCCTGCGCAAGGACGGCAGCGTGTGGACCACGGACAAGGACGGCATCATCATGGGCCTTTTGGCCGCGGAAATCACCGCCCAGACCGGCCGCGAGCCGGGCGAGACCTACGCCGAGCTTGAGGCGCGCTTCGGCAGCCCGGTCTACGAACGGCTCGACGCACCCGCCACCCCGGCCCAGAAGGCGGCCTTCAAGCGCCTGACCCCGGACATGGTCGCGGCCGACACCCTGGCGGGCGAGGCCATCACCGCGCGCCTCACCCGCGCGCCGGGCAACGGGGCCGACATCGGCGGGCTCAAGGTGGTGGCGAAAAACGGCTGGTTCGCCGCCCGGCCCTCCGGCACGGAGAACATCTACAAGATCTACGCCGAAAGCTTTCTGGGACGCGAGCACCTGGAACGCCTGAAGGGCGAGGCCCAGGGCATCGTCAACGCGGCCTTCCGCGCGGCCGGAGCATAAGTCCGCGCATGAGGGTGGAGGACAAGGGATTGAGAACAATGGCCGATGCCAGCCCGGCGGCAGGACAGGACGCGCCGCGCCCATGAGCCACAGCCTGCACAATACGGCTGCGACCCTGCGCCGCTTTCTGCGCGTGGGCGATGCCGATGCGGCCAAGACGCTGCCCGGCCTCATCGCCCACGCACAGGACGCCCTGCCCGGAGCCGGAGGCGCCGCGCGGCACCCGGCCCTGGGCGACGAGGCCGCCGCGGCCGGAGAATGCGTGTTCCTGTTTGGGGCCCTGCTGCGCAGCCAGCGCGACCCCGTGCTCTCCTACCGCCTGTTTCAGTTCCTGGCCATGGCCGGGCGCATGGGCCGCGTGTACGCCGCCCAGTACGTGCAGTCGCGCGCGCTGCCGCTGCCGCAGTTCTCCGCCCTGCTGCTGGCCTTGCCCGGGCACGATTTCCTGTCCCTTCTGAACGACCTGCTGCTGGACTGCCCGGCCGAGGACAAGCAGTTGGCCGCATGGCTGCGCTCGCTGCTGCCCGCGCCGGGCCGGCTGGACATGCGCGAGGCCCTGCTGTTCCTCAGAACCCTGGCGCCCTCCGTGGCCGGAGACGGCGCCACCCTGGCCCGGCCCCTGCGCGATGCGCTGCTGGCCGCGGGGCTGGCGGAACGCCTCCCGGCCGCCTTTGTGGGCAGCCCTTCCCCTTCCAAGGCCGAATCCCTGCTGCTGGCCGCCGAGACCCTGGCCCTGCCCAGCCTGCACACCGAGGCCCTGGCCTACGCCCTGCGCACCGCCGGGGCGGAAGGCCCCAGCCGCATGCCGCCCCTGCTGGCCGCGCCGCCCGACCTGGAGCCGCGCGACGCCGCCCTGCTGACAGAAATGCGCCGTCTGGCCCTGCTGCCCGAGGCCCCGGAACGGCTTTTGGGCGCGGCCCGCACCGAACCGGAGATGCTCGGCCTCATGCTGGCCGACCTGCTGGGCAGCGGCGGGGTATACGCGGCCGCGGCCCAGCGCTTGCTGCCCCTTTTGCCGCGTCTGGGGGTGGAGTCCCTGCTGGCCGCCCTGCCCGAGGACGCCCACGGGGCCGTGCAGGCACGGCTGCTCTCCGCCCTGGCCACCCTGGAGCCGGACTTCCTGCGCCGCGCGGCCAAGGTGCTGGGCCCGGAGCTTGGCCTCACCGACATGTCCGGCCCGGCGGCCCTGGCCCTGTCCGCACTTCTGCGCCCCCGGCCCGGCGACGATGCGCCGCCGCTGTTCAACACCACCGCCTGGATGACCAAACGCCTGCCCGTGGGCCCGGCCTCGCCCCTGCCCAAGGGCGCCGGCAATCGCCGCCAATCCCTGGCCGAAGTGCTGAAGAGCACGGCGGGCATGTCCAGGGACCAGGAATTCCCGCACGCCACCCTCCTCGACGAACTGCTGGAAGGCGCCACGGTGAGCGGCTCGGACCTCTCGCGCTGCCGTTTCTCCGGCGTGGTCTTCCGCCGTGTGCGCGTAAGCGGCGCGCTGCTCAGCCAGTGCGACTTCGAGGACTGCACCTTCCAGAACTGCGTGTTTTCCGGCGTGGACCTCTCCCACAGCCGGTTCCGGGGCTGCAGCATGAGGAGCGTGACCTTCGAGGCCTGCGACCTCTCCCGCGTGAGCTTCGAGGCCTGCGCCATGGGCGGCTGCACCTTTGCGGACACCAGCCTGGCCGGGGCCGGCCTGGTCAAAACCCGCCTGGATTCCCTGACCCTGCGCGCCTGCGCCCTGACCGGGACACGCGTGCTGGAATGCGCCCTGGCCCGCCTGGGCCTTGCACGCTGCGATCTTTCGGGCGCTTTGCTTGAAAAATGCGTCTGGCGCGATTCGGAACTGGTGTCCTGCCAGATGGCCGACGCCCGCGTGCTGGGCTGCGAATGCCTGGACCTGCGGCTCACGCGGTCGCCCGCCCCCGGCCTTGCCGTGCTGGGCGGCCACACGGACAATCCGCGCCTGGCCCAGGCCGAGGCCGCCACCCGCGCCCGCTGCCTGGACACCGCCTGCCGCAACCAGGAAGAGCTGCCCCCGGCCCTGCGAACCGGCCCCGGCGCGGCCTTTGTGCGCGCCGGCCTGGAAGCCTTCCTGCGCGTGGACGAAGCCCGGCGCACCCTGTCCGCCATGCGCAGCCAGGACCAGCGCCGCCGCGAACTGGCCCTGGAGCGCCTGACCGAGCCGCAAGGGCAGCTCCTGCGCCTGCTGCCCACGCTCCTGTCCACCAGCGTGTTCGAACGCGCCCAGGAGATTGTGGCCGTGCCGCCCTGCGCCATCGCGGGCCACACCAGGCTCGCATCCCCCACGGGCGAGGACCGCGCCCTGCTGCAACGCCTGTTCCCGGACCAGCCCCTGCCCAAAGCGGCCAAGGATCTGCCCGAGCCGGCCCTGATCCTGGAGGCCGTGTACGCCATCGGCTCCCTGGGCTCCGTGGCGCAGAAGCCCACCTCCGACGTGGACTGCTGGGTCTGCGTGCGCCCCGGCCCCGGCCTGAAGGACGGGCAGGAGGGCTTCGAGGCCGCCCGCGCGGGCTTGGCCAAGAAGCTGCAGGCCCTGGAGTCCTGGGCCTGGGAGCAGTACGGCCTGGAGCTGCACTTTTTCCCCATGGCCATGGAGGACGTGCGACAGAACAACTTCGGCATGAGCGACAAGGAAAGTTCCGGCTCGGCCCAGGCCGCGCTCCTGAAAGAGGAATTCTACCGCACGGCCCTGAAGCTCGCCGGGCGCGACCTCCTGTGGTGGGCGGCAAAACCCACGGCCTCCCAGGCCGAGGCCATGGCCCTGCAGGCCGAACTGGCCCGGCTGGCGCCGCGCACCGCGGCCGAACTGGTGGACTTGGGCCAGCCCGAGGCCATTCCGCCCCAGGAATATTTCGGCGCCTGCCTGTGGCAGATCGTGAAGGCCCTGCACAGCCCGTACAAGTCAGTGATGAAGCTGGGGCTTTTGGAGAAGTACTCCGGCCAGGCCCGGGACATGCGCCTCTTGTGCGACCGCATCAAGGAAGCCTGCCTGCGCGGCCGCAGGCTGGCCGAGGACGTGGACCCCTACCTCTCGCTCTTCACCTCCATCCGCAAGCACTACCGCCAGCTGGAGGACCTGGGAAGCCTGGCCCTCATCGGCGAATGCCTGCGGCTCAAGGCCGATGTGGCGCCGGAGGACCTGCCCGAGGAATTCGAGGCCCAGGGCCTGCTGCCCAGCGCCCCGCCGGACGCCGGAGCCTTCGCCTCGGCCCTGCGCCTGGGCGGCATGGTGAACCAGTTCATGATCTCGGCCTACCGCCGCATCCAGGCGGGCATCCGCGCGGGCAAGAACGCCGCGCAGATCAGCCCCGAGGACCTGACGCGCCTGGGCCGGCGCATCGCCGCCAACTTCGCCCAGCACCCGCACAAGGTGGGCCTGGTGCCCTTCCTGTCCGACGACCTGACCTTCACCGAGCTGTTCTTCTACGCCGAGAAGGCCCCGGGCAAGCGCACCATCTGGGCCGTGAAGGGCAAGGACAAGGACGCGGGCAAGGCCGCCGTGGAATCGCTGGCGCCCATCCGGCGCGATGTGGACGTGGTTCGCCTGCTGGCCTGGCTTCTGTTCAACGGGCTGTACGACCCCAAGCAGACCGTGCAGGCGGAGCGCAGCCTCGCGCCCATCGCCCTGCTCGACCTGCAGGCGCTGCTGGCGGATCTTGCGGCCTTCTTCCCCCGGCGCGAGACCCTGGAGCCGGACCTGGACGAATACCTCCAGCCGGAGCGCGTGACGCGGGCCTATCTCATCGCCAACCTGCCCGTGCCCACGGACAAGAACAAGATCGTCACGGTGACGGTGCTGTACACCACCAATTGGGGCGAGGTGTTCTGCCAGAGCTTCGACAACCCGTCCCTGACCTTGCAAAAGGCGCCCCTGGCCTTCCTGCGGGAATCGCTGGTGAAGCCCATCACCCAGCAGGTCCAGTTGCGGGTCTTCATGCCCAAGAAGTCCGCCGCGCCCAGGCTCAAGCTGGGCTAGCGCAGGCGGCTGGACAAGAGGCCCGGCTCCGGGTAGGGGGTCCGAGCGCGGCCGGAAAACCACGCGCGGCACGGCGCGGAAAACGCCGTTTGAGACAACGCTGCACTTCGGAGGAACGACAATGAAGAACGCCTACAGAAAGAAGCTGGACCGGGCCGCGACCCTCATCCGCGAAGTGTTCTCCGACCTGGAGAGCGAGGAGTCCGCCGACTTCGACGCCTTCGGCACCCGCCTGGACGACCTGGCCGGAGAGATCGAGGACATCCTGCTCGAGGACGAGGACAAGACCGACGACGAGGATGACGACGCCGACGACCGGGACGACGACGAATAGGGCGGCGAGTTAGGACGACGAGCCGGGATGGCGGACAGGGCGGCGACCAGCCCTGAAGGCTCCCGGAACCGATCTGATTTCAGCAGGCGCCGCTGGCTTTGGCCGGCGGCGCTTTTTTTGCGTCCGGGGAATTCTAGGTGCGCGGGGCGCGGGCCCCGGGGGAGGACTTGGCGGGCTTGGGGATCACGGCGCTGGCCACCCAGTCGAGCACCAGGGCCACCGGGGCCGTGGGCTGGGTGAGGGCCTCCTGGGCCTGGGCCAGCACCAGATCCAGCCGGCGCAGACCGGCGGGACCCAGGCGGACGAGGCGCCGGGCCACCGGGGTGTCGCGCCCGGCAAGGGCGGCCGCCAATTCCAGGGCCAGGCCGGAAAGGATGCGCAGGGCCAGGGAGCGGTCCGCCGCACCCTTGGTGCCCGTGCGTTCGAACCAGCCCTGGCCGGAATCCCAGAAATTCAGCAGCGCGGCGATCCACTCGGCCGCGTCGGGCTCCGGGGCCTTGGCCTCGGGCCAAGGCAGGGTGAGCACGAAGCTGCGCGAGACGAGGGTCTGCAGCAGGCGCTCACGCTGGGGGGCCAAAAGCACGAACACGTTGCCCGGCCGGGGCTCCTCCAGGGTCTTCAAGAGCAGGTTGGCCACGGCGAGGTGCAGATCCTGGGCTTCGGCGAAGATGGTCGCGCGGCTGCCCGCGTCGTGGGGCGGCTGCCCCCACACCGGCAAGAGGCGGCGCATGGCGTCGGTGCCGGAAACGCCCTCCTGCTTGGCTTCCTCGAAAAACTGCTTGTCCACCACGATGAGGTCGCGGAAGGCGCGCTCGTCGATCTGCCGGCACACGGCGCAGGTTCCGCAGCCCCCTCCGGCCCGTTCGGGGCAGTTCAGGGTCTTGGCCCAGGCCAGGGCCGCGGCCATGCGGTCGGACGCGTTGCCGCCCTCCATGACGAGGCTCTGGGGCGGGCGGGCGGCCAGGGTGCGCATGCGCTCCAGCACCTGCCCGGCCACCGCTGGAAGCGGCGGCCGGACGGGATTCTGGGCGGAGTTTTGGCCGTCCTTGCCGGAGGGCGCGGGGCTGGCCATGGGTGTTTCCTTGCGGGGTTTAGCCGCGCGTGAAGGTCTGCTTCCGGTCCGGTCCCACGGAGATGAGGCCCACGGGCACGCCGGAAAGCTCCTCCATGCGGATGAGGTAGTTGCGGGCGTTTTCCGGCAGGTCGTTGAAGGACGCCACCTGGGTGATGTCCTCCTTCCAGCCGGGCATGGTCTCGTACACCGGGGTGACGTGGGCCATGGCGTTCTGCTCCTGCGGGGGATAGTTGACCCGCTGGCCCTTGTACTCGTAGGCCACGCAGATCTTGAGCTCCGGCAGGCCGGAGAGCACGTCGAGCTTGGTCACGGCCAGTTCCGTGGGGCCGTTCAGGCGCGCGCTCTCGCGCAGGACCACCAGGTCGAGCCAGCCGCAGCGGCGCTTGCGGCCCGTGGTGGCGCCAAACTCGCCGCCTTTCTCCTGCAGGTAGTCGCCGGTCTGGTCAAAGAGTTCCGTGGGGAATGGACCGCCGCCCACACGCGTGGTATAGGCCTTCACAATGGCGATGATCCTCTCCAGCATGCGCGGCGAGCAGCCGGAGCCGGAGGCCGCATTGCCGGAGACCGTGGTGGACGACGTGACGTAAGGGTACGTGCCGTGGTCGATATCCAGATGGGTGCCCTGGGCGCCCTCGAACAGCACGGTGCCGCCCCCGGCCACCGCATCCTGGATGGCGGTGGAGACGTCTGCCAGATAGGGGCGGATGCGCTCGGCGATGGGCAAGAGCTCCTGGTACACGGCCTCGGGGTCCATGACCTCCGCATTGTAGAGGTTCTTGAACAGGACGTTCTTTTCCTCAATGGCGCGGGCGATCTTTTCGCGCAGCAGTTCCGGGTCGGCCAGGTCGGCCGCGCGGACGCCGCAACGGTGCATCTTGTCCTCGTAGCAGGGACCGATGCCCCGGCCCGTGGTGCCTATCTTGGCCCCACCGGAGCGCAGGCCTTCGCGGGCAACATCGAGGGCGCGGTGGTAGGACATGATGATGTGCGTCTTTTTGCTGATCATGAGCCGTTTGGGGCTCACATCCACGCCTTTCTTCGCCAGGGTGTCGATCTCGCGCAGGAAGACCTCGGGGTCGAGCACAACACCGTTGCCGATGAGGCAGACCTTTCCCGGGTGCAGGATGCCGGAGGGGATGAGGTGCAGCACGCATTTCTCGCCAGCCACCACGAGGGTGTGCCCGGCGTTGTTGCCTCCCTGGAAACGCACGATGGCGGCGGCTTCCTGGGCCAGCATGTCGACGATCTTGCCCTTGCCCTCATCGCCCCATTGGGACCCGAAGACCACGATATTTGACATGGACGCTCCTTATGACTACTTGCCCGTCCACACGGACGCCGTATTTGCGGCAAGCGGCACAATTGCGTAAAAGAGGATTCAGCACATGTCAACAACCCCCCCGGACAAGACAGCGAGAGCCCGCCAGGGTTTCGGGCGCGAACGCCTGATCCTGGGCGTGCTCACGGCTGCGCTGGCCGGGCTCGTGGTGCATCACACACTCACTCTCCCCATGCCCAAGAGCCTGGTGGTGGCCGCGCCGCGCCAAACGCGCATCACGGCCGACGCCTCCATGAGTTTCGAGAAGTCTTTGCTTGAGCGTTTCGCACGCGAGCACGGCGTGAATCTTTCCTTTGTCTTCACCGACACCCCGGAGGAGACCCTGGAGATGGTCGAGGCGGGCAAGGCCCAGATCGGCCTGGCCCTCGGCGTGGCCCCCCTGGGAGTGAGCGCCCGCGAAGCCAAGAACGCACGGAAGTATTCAAAAATCGCCTACGGACCGGAATATGACCGGCAACGGATCTACGCCGTGGACTGGGAGGAGGGCTACACCCCGCCGGAGAGCACTTCCGGCGCGCTGGACGAGCTTCTGCGCGTGGCGGCCTCCTTCTCTTTAAGTCCACGCCAGGCCCCTGCCCTGCCTCTGGACGCCCTGCTGCTGCTGCTGCCCTTCGTGTCCGAGGTGCGCGACACCGCGCCCACCCAGCACGAAGCCTCCTACCGCTTCGTGTGGCGCACCGACGTGCCCCGGCTGGACAAGGCCATGAACAGCTTCTGGAAGCAGCTCATGGCCGACGGCAGCCTGGCCGCCCTGCGCGAACGCACCCTGGGCTTCTTCCCGGAGGACCCGGACCCCTTTGAAATGGAGCTGCTGCGCAAGGCCGTGGCCCTGCACATGCCCGCGCACCACAGGGCCATCGAGCGGGCGGCGCGCAAATGGCGGCTGGACCCCTTCCTGCTCACGGCGGTGATCCACCAGGAGTCGCGCTTCGACCCGGCCGCGGTGAGCGCCACGGGCGTGCGTGGACTGATGCAGATGACCGGCGCCACCCTTGAGGAACTGGGCGTGAAGAACCCGGAGGACTCGGCCGAGGTGATAAACGCCGGAGCGCGCTACCTGGACATGCTGCGCACGCAGTTCACGCAGATGGGCTACAACGAGGACGACGCCATGCTGCTCGCCCTGGCCGCCTTCAATGTGGGCCAGGGGCACGTGCAGGACGCCATCGACCTGATGCGCGGGGACGGGCAGACGCTGCCCTCGTGGCTGGGGGTGCGCCAGGCCCTGCCGAAACTGGCGGAGCTTTCCGTGGCGCAGCAGACGCGCTACGGCCTGTGCCGAGGCGGCGAGGCCGTGGATTTCGTGGACAAGGTGCGCTACTTCACCTTCGCCATCAAGGGACTAGTCCTCGCTTCGACGCAGGGG
This sequence comes from uncultured Desulfocurvus sp., assembly GCA_964446455.1. Taxonomy (GTDB): domain Bacteria; phylum Desulfobacterota; class Desulfovibrionia; order Desulfovibrionales; family Desulfovibrionaceae; genus Humidesulfovibrio. The sequence continues at coordinate 83,831 of CAYUOW010000001.1, read as the reverse complement.
AATGAGTTTTCCAGCCTTCGGCTTGCCCTGGCGAACTGACGGTTTGCCCGGGGCCTTGCCCCCAGTCCTGTCTGCGGCGCGGTCCGCACCCTGACCGGAAGCCCCGCTCTGGCCGGCCTGGCGTTGTCCGGCCTGGTTGGTCGCCGGCTGGGGCGCGGTCAGGTCGAGCATCTCGAGTCCCGGCGCCGGGGCGCCCGGCTGGCGCGAGGCCGCGAGGTTGTAGTTGAACAGCTGGTTCTTCATGCGCACGGCCTGGATGAGGCCGAAGACCAGGGCCGCCTCTTCCCAGCGCCGCGTGGGCTCGAACTGGCGCACGGCCTCGGCGTAGCGCTCCCACAGGTCCATGAGCGAAGCCTCGTCAAAGGCCACCAACTGGCGGGACAGCTTGAGCAGGGCGTTTTCCAGGTACGATTCGGGCATTCGGGGAGACCTCCGGGAGCGCCGGGAAACGGCGCATGTGCCGCTGACTACCAGAAACCGGCCCGGCCGCCAATTCAAATTTGCCCGCCGCAAGCGGCTGTGCTAGGAACTCTCCGCACGCGATCATCATAATAATGAAGGGGACAAGGCCATGAGCGACCTCAAGAAGATGTACACCACCCTGTTGGGTGACAGCTTTCCCGAAGACCTGCGCATCACCCTGGGCAACCAGGAACTGGTCTACAAGAAGCGCACCTGGAACATCGGCGGCGAGGTGCGCGGCCTGCGCTATGGCGAAAACCCCGACCAGCCCGCGGCGCTCTACGAACAGGTCGGCGGCGAGCTGATCCTGGACGGCGTGGCCTTCCGCGGTCCCGGCCAGGGCCTTGTTTCCGCGCTGACCGAAGAGCACATGCTCCAGGCGGGCAAGCATCCGGGCAAGACCAACCTGACCGACGTGGACAACGCGCTCAATATTTTGCAGTACCTCAGCGCGCGTCCGGCCGCCGTCATCCTCAAGCACAACAATCCCTGCGGCGCGGCCTGGACCGACCTTGGCATCGCCGAGGCCGTTTCCCGCGCCTTCTGGGCCGACCGCATCGCCGCCTTCGGCGGAGCCATCGTGGTCAACCGCCCGCTGACCAAGGAAGCCGCCGAGCTCATCAACTCCTTCTACTTCGAGGTGGTGGCCGCGCCGGAATTCGAACCCGGCGTGGTGGACATCCTGAAAGCGCGCAAGAACCTGCGCATCCTCAAGATCCCCGGCATCGCAAGGCTCGACGAGCTGGCCAAGTCGCCCTTCCTGGACATCAAGGCCCTGTTCGACGGCGGCCTGGTGTTGCAGAGCTCGTTCCAGAGCCGCATCCGCAGCGAGGCCGACTTCCTGCCCGCCACGGCGGAAAAGGACGGCGTGAGCTATGCCGCGCGCAAGCCCAGCGCGCAGGAGATGCAGGACCTGATCTTCGCCTGGTCCATCGAGGCGGGCGTCAGCTCCAACTCGGTCATCTTCGTGCGCGACGGCGTGACCACGGCCATCGGCACCGGCGAGCAGGACCGCGTGGGCTGCGTGGATCTGACCATCGCCAAGGCGCGCACCAAGTACGCGGATCTGCTCTCGTTCAAGGAGCAGAACATGAGCATCTTCGAGCTCATGCTCGCCGCACGGACGGACGAAGCCAAGGCTTCGGCCCTGGCCGACATCCGCAGGCGCGCGGACGAGGCGCGCGGCGGCCTGCCTGGCTCGGTGCTGGTCTCCGACGGCTTCTTCCCCTTCCGCGACGGCGTGGACCTGTGCTTGGCCCAGGGCGTCACCGCCATCGCCCAGCCCGGCGGCTCCATGCGCGACTTCGAGGTCATCCGCGCGGTGAACGAGGCCACGCCCCAGGCGGCCATGGTCTTCACCGGCCAGCGCTCCTTTAAACACTAGGCCTCCATGACGAAAACGCTCAAGCTCTCCGGCTTTCTCCGGCCGGGCGCGGTGGTGGAGTTCCTGCAGGACAACGAGGCGCACCTGGCCTGGGTCCTGGAGGAATCCTCCGGCCGCCTGCGTCTTTTGACCCGCACCAAGCGCGAGGTGAAGCTGCCCGAGGCGCGCCTGCTGCCCTGGAGCGGACCGGAATTCGCCCCCGGTGCCACCCGCGAGGAAATCGGCCACAGGCTCGACGACATCGAGGCCCGGCGGCGCGGGATCATGGCCGGGGTGAACGCCGTGGAGCTGTGGGAAATGGCCCAGGGCGAGCTGACCCAGGCCCCGGCCGAGTGGTTCGCCCAGCTTCTGTGGACCGACCCCGGCGTGGACGAGATCGCCGGGCTTGGCCGCGCGCTTCTGGCCGCCAAGGCCCACTTCAAGTTCCAGCCGCCCGATTTCGAGATCCATCCGGCCGACAAGGTGGAAGCCCGCTTGGTGCGCGAGCAGGAGGACAAGGACCGCGAGGCCGTGGCCAGCGCCGGGCACGCGGTGTTCTCCGCCCTGTGGGCGCGCATCAAGAGCGGCCAGCCGCCGCTTTCCCCGCACATGGTGCTGCGCGAGGCCGAGGGCATGGACCCGGAGGTGGAGGCCCGCCTGCGCGCCATGCTGCTGGCCCAGGTGGCCAAGAAGACCACTGGCGGTCCGGGCGGCGAATACGACGCCCTGGCCAAGCTGTGGGAGAATCTCAAGAAGCCCCTGCCCATCAAGGGCGAAGCCCCGCACCTGGCCCTGCAGCTGGCCCAGGCCTGGGGCGTCTTGCCGCCGCACCACAACCATATGCTCGACGAAGTGGGCTACGCCTGGGGCGACGACTGGTCGCACGACTTCGCGGACGAGATCGCGGAGCAGAAGGCCCGCTTCGCCACCCTTGCCGCCGGCGCGCAGGTGGACCCCACGCCCTACGTCAGCATCGACGCGGCCACCACGCGCGACATCGACGACGCCTTTTTCGTGGCCGAGGCCACCCTGCCCGATGGCGGCGCCGGGTACTCCTGCTGCGTCACCCTGGCCCGGCCGGGCGTGACCTGGGACTTCGGCTCGGGGCTCGACCGCGAGGTGTTCTCCCGCGCCACCAGCCTGTACCTGCCCGAAGGCAGCGGCCACATGATGCCCGAGGGGCTGGGCACCGGGCTCTACAGCCTGACGGCCGACGGCCCCAAGCCCGCCCTGGTGGCCGAGTTCCTGCTGAACCAGCGCGCCGAGATCGTGGACACCCGGCCCCGGCTCTCCTGGGTCAAAATCGCCCGGAACATCGCCTACCCGGACGCCCAAAGCGCCATCGACGCCGATACGGACCCGCAGCTTTCCCTGGCCATGCGCGTGGCCCGCGAGCTCTTCGCCCGCCGCCTGGAACGCGGAGCCGTGGTCATCGACAAGCCCGAACCGCAGGTGGTGCTTGCGGGCGACCCGGCCAACGTCACGGTGGACATCGCCCTGCGCGAGACCAGCCCGGACGCGGAGCTGCTCGTCAGCGAGTTCATGATCCTGGCCAACAGCGGCGTGGCCCTGTGGGCGCGGGAGCACGGCGTGCCGCTCCTGTGCCGCACCCAGGACATCGCCCTGCCCAAGGAGGCCACGGGCGTGTTCACCGACGCGGTGGACATCTTCCGCGTGGTGAAGCTGCTCGCCCCGCCCGCGCTGGAGTGCCAGCCGCGCAAGCACGCGGCGCTGGCCTGCGAGGCTTACGCCACCCTCACTTCGCCCATCCGGCGCTATGTGGATTTTCTGAACATGGCCCAGGTGCAGAGCTATCTTGAAACCGGGGCGCCCAGGCTGGACCGCGCGGGCCTGGAGGCCATCATCCCGCACCTTTCGGCCCGCACGCAGGAGGTGGGCCAGGTGCAGCGCTTCCGCCCGCGGTACTGGAAGCTGGTGTACCTTTCCCAGCACAAGCGCGAGCCCTTCCCGGCCGTGGTGGTGGACGACGCCGGGCCCTACCCCACCCTGTCGCTGCCGGACTTGCAGATCACCACGCGCGTGCCGCGCAATATGCTGGGCGACCGCGTGCAGCCGGGCATGCGCTTCGACCTGTTCTTCGGGCGCATCGACGCGCTGACAAACGAGCTGAAGGTGGTGGAGGCGCGGGAGGCGGAGTAGCTTCCACGCGCTGGCGTAATGAAGGCAAAAGGCCGGGGTCCGCAAGGGCTCCGGCCTTTTTTCAAAACCCGTCAAGGGTTTTCCGCACGCCTTTTTCCTGCCGGTTTTGCCCTGTCTTGCCCATTCTCATCCCCTTACAGCTGGCCTCTCAAAACCCGTGCTATGCTCTGCGGCAATTTCCGGCACCAGCCGGGAACACCCGCAACCCTGCACAAGGAGAACACAACCATGGGTGACAATGGGGTCCAGCACATCGGCGACGACCAGTTGATTTACGGCCTGCCTAAGCACATGGCAGGCGTTGCCAGCACTGACGGAAACACATATTGGGAAGTCGTTCCCGGCAAGAACGCCTGCCGCACATGCAAAACGATGGGAGGGAAGCGGTTCGACCGCAAGCCTGTCCCGATCCATCCGAACTGCACCTGCGAGGCGCGCAGGGTTGCCCCGCCAGAGTGGAAACCCAGGGTCGTTAATTTCGGATCGTTGCAAGGGGATGGAGACTGTTACTTCGGAAGTTTTCTCGCAGGCCAGAAGATCACCATCACGTTTCTCAACCTGGGCCCCTTCCCGGCTGGAGTGGGGATGCGGGTTGACCAAGCGAAGGAACAATTGACGGGGCAACTATTACCAGGACGTCCCAAATCCTTCGAATTCGCAAAATTTGGAGACACACCGATGACTTGGGAACTCTTTCTCATCTATCTTGGCCTTGAAGGCTCGACCATCGGGTTTAAAGTACGAGGGTGATGCGCATGCAATATATCTTCTTTTTCCTGTTGCTGCTGCTTCCGGCAACGGCCAATGCTGATTCGTCATTCGACATTTCCTGCGAAAATGTCGAGCGCGTATCCATAACGCGCATCAGCGGCGCAAAACATACCTCTGAATTATATCCCAGCACATTCAATACCGTATATTTCGAACTCAAACAAAGTGCAGTTGAAGAATTCAGTAAGCTCGTCAAGGCGTCGCGGTCTTTCTTCATCCGCAGAGATGGCAGTGGTTATGACCGCACTAAGCTGACGATTACCGCAAACGGCAAGCCATTGCGGAATGACGTGCCAGAATGCGACTCACATGGAGAAGGAACGGTCGGCATCATGATCATTCTGGAGCAGGACGCCTTCAACGCCGCACGGTCGGTCTGTCCGGCGCTGACTCCAACCACAGTGACCACCTACGGGCCTTAGAGAGAACGAATGAGACTCCTTGTTCTTCTGCTCCTGCTCGTCCCCGCCACGGCCCTCGCGCAGCAGCCGACCTATGACCTCTCCTGCGAAAACGTCTCAAACATCCTCATCGTTCGAGACGAGGACAGGTTCCTGGCACAACGCTCCCCGGATGGCTTCGTGCATGGTGTGACGTTTGTTCTGAAACCGGAGGCCCTGCGCGCGTTCCAGGCTTTTGTCGAGGTGTCGCGGCAAGCCCAGCTCTCTCGTACTGCAAAGCCCTACCCCTGGTATGCGGCGCTTTCTGTCACGGCAAACGGCAAGCCGTTGCAGTGCGACATACTGGAGATTCGTGGGTATGGCGGAAAGAAAGTCATTACTTTCCTCTTCAACGAACAGGACGCCTTCGACGCGGCCCGCGCTGTGTGCCCTACGGCCCCGGTCGAGTTCATCATCGTGCCGCCAATGCCCGCGCACGGACAATCGCAGTAGCCCGCACGCAAAAAGGCCGGAGCCCCAATCGGAGCCCCGGCCGTATTCATTTCTTGAGTCGCTAAGCGGCTAGACCTTGGCGGCCTGCATCTCCTCGGCGGTGAAGTCCCAGGCGAGGTTGTGCGGGGGCAGGGGCTCGTTCTTGAAGAAGTCCGGCAGCTGGTCGTCCTTGCTGGTGAAGCCGGCGGCGGCGTTGAAGGCCAGCTCGTCCTTCAGGGTGTTCACGCCCAGGTTCACGATGTCGTCCACGCTGTACGGCTTGCCCGTGTAGGCGGAGACCAGGTCGGCCACGACGCCCAGGGCGTCCGGGGTGTCCAGCACGGCAAAGGCCACGAACAGGCACAGGCCGAGGGAATCCACGGCCGCCGTGGCGATCTGCAGGTTCTTGGACACTTCCACCTGGCCAGCCTTGCCGTGGGAAGGCACGTCGCCGCCCACCTTGAGCACGTTCTGGCACACGGCGTAGCCCGCGGTGTGGTCCGCGCCCATGGGGGTGGTGCTGTAGGTCACGCCCACGCCCTTGACCACGCGAGGGTCATACGCGGGCAGGGCCTGCTTCTTGACCACGGGCACGCGATCCACACCGAAGGCCTGGGCCGTGAACACGGTGCCGTTGCCCAGGATGCGCCCCAGGGGATCCTTGGTGCCCACCTTCTTCAAGAGCTCGATGACGCCCTTGCCGTCGCCCCACTTCACAAGGCCCGCTTCCATGGCCATGGCAATGGTGTTGGCCATCTCGATGGTGTCCATGCCCGCCTCGTCGCAGGTGCGGTCCATCATGGCGATGTCGTCCAGGTTGTCCACCAGGATGTTCGCGCCGAAGCCCCAGATGGTCTCGTACTCAAAGCCGGTGGTCAGGTAGTTGCCGTCCTTGTCGTTATAGACCTGGGAGCACTGGATGACGCAGCCGGTGTGGCAGCCGTGCTTGTACTGGCCCTTGCGCGCCTTGATGGTCTCGGTCAGGGCCTCGCCGCTGATCTTGGCCGCGCCGTCGAAGCGGCCGGAGCGGAAGTTCTTGGTGGGCAGCGCGCCCGCCTCGTTGATGATGTTCACCAGGATGGCGGTGCCGTAGGTGGGCAGGCCCTGGCTGGTGACCGGGTGGCCCATGAGGATGTCGACCCAGCGCTTGCGGGCGGTCTTGAACTTCTCGGCATCGGCCATCTCCACGTTGTCCTTGCCCTCGGGGTCCAGAATGACGGCCTTGACCTTCTTGGAGCCCATGACCGCGCCCATGCCGCCGCGGCCGGCGGAACGGCTCGGGCGGCCGTCGGGATCGGAGAACTGGATGGTGGCGGCCATGAGGCTCTGCTCACCGGCGGGCCCGATCATGGCGGTGACGACCTTCTCGCCGAACTTGGCCTTGACGATCTCGTGTGCGGCGTAGTTGCCCTTGCCCAAAAGCTCGGCGGCGTCCAGGAACTCCACCTTGTCCTTCTTGACCAGGATGTTGCAGAAGGGCGCGTCGGCCTCGGGCTTGTCCTCCAGGATGATGGCGATGAGGCCAAGCCTGGGCAGCTTATGGGCGAACTGGCCGCCCACGTTGGATTCCTTGATGCCGCCGGTGAGCGGAGACTTGGCGCCCACGGAGGAACGGCCGGAATTGGCCGCCGTGGTGCCCGCCAGGATGCCTCCGGCGATGACCAGCTTGTTGGCGGCGGAAAGCGGATGACAGGTTGCCGGAACCTCGTTCAGGACCACGCGGGAGGTGAGGGCGCGGCCGCCCAGCCCGGCGTACTTGCCAAGCTCCTCGAAACGGTATTCCCTGGTGCGGGTGTTGATGCGCAGTATCTTCGACATGGCGTCGCTCCTTACATTGTTTCCGGTTGCGAAATGCAGGCCCCTGCGCTACGCACAGGGTTACAGCAAATATAGGCATTGGAAAATTTAAGTCAATAATATTCAAGTTTTATGTCACGGTAGACATATGTCGCCCGCAGCATAACAAGGGGACCACATGGCCGCGACGAGAACCCTGCTGGTGAAAGCCCCGGCAGAGGCCCTGGAGGCCTTGACTCCCTTGGCCCGCGAGGGCTTCGGGGTCGACATCACCGCGGGGTGCAGCCTGCGGGCCACCCTGGCCGACGACCTGGGCCTGGGCAGGGAATGCGTGGAGAAGCGCATCCAGACCGTGTTCCTGGACGGCTCGCCGGTGGACGACATCGACACCGACTTCGCGCGGCCGGGCAGCGTGCTGGCCCTGGCCGGGGCCCTGCCGGGCGTGGCGGGCATCGCCATGCAGCGCGGCAGCCGCATCGGCGTGTACCGCGAGGGCATCACCCACCAGACCCACCCCGTGTGGCAGGATGGCGCCGTGGCCGAGACTCCGCGCCGCCTGCGCGTCACCCTGAAGCTCTTCAACACCGTGGCCGTGGAGTGCCTGGCCCAGGTGCTTTCGCATGGGGTGGAGGTGCGCGGCGGGCGCCTGGCCGAACTTTTGGACGAACGGCCCGAGGCCCTGGCCCAGGCGGAGTTCGAGTTGGATGGAGCGTCCCTTTCCCGCGCCGCCCTGGCTGCGGCCCTGCGCGGCGAAAACGCCCCCTTGCGCATGGAGGCTGCGGGATGAACGCGGCCACGGCCCAGGCTGCGACGCCGGACCGTGAGCTCGCGGTCCTGGCGGACATCGCCGAAGCGGCAGGCCAGGCCATCCTGGACGTGCGGCGTGACGGCTTCGAGGTGGCCTACAAGGCCGACCACTCACCCCTGACCCAGGCCGACACCGCAGCGCACGAGACAATCCTGCGCGGACTTGCGCGCGCCTTTCCCGGCGTGCCCGTGCTGTCCGAGGAAGGCGCGGACCTGCCCTACGCCGAGCGCTCCCGCTGGCCGCAACTGTTCATCGTGGACCCGCTGGACGGCACCAAGGAATTCGTGAAGGAGCTGGGGGAATTCTGCGTGTGCATTGCCCTGGCCGAGGCGGGCTTCCCAGTGCTGGGCGCGGTGCATGTGCCCCTGTGGGGCAAGACCTATGTGGGCGGCTTGGGATTGGGCGCGTTCCGGCGCGGCTCGCCCCCGGAGCCGGGCAGCCCGGCCGGTCCCTGGCGGGCCATCGGCGTGCGTCAGCCGGACCCGGCCAACCTCGTGGTGCTGGCCAGCCGCTCGCACCCCTCGCCGGAGCTGGAGGCCTACCTGGCCGCAGGGCCCGAGCCCAAACGCATCACTGCGGGCAGCGCGTTGAAGTTCTGCCTGGTGGCCGAGGGCTCGGCCGACCTGTACCCGCGCTTCAACTTCACGCGGGAGTGGGACACGGCGGCGGGCCAGGCCGTGGTGGAGGGCGCGGGCGGCAGCGTGCTGCGCTTCGAGGGCGGCGTGCCCGGCGCGCGCATGCCGGTGAACAAGCCGGATCTGGTCAACGGACCCTTCCTGGCCTCGGCCCGCCCCTTGTGAAACGCCGGGAGCCGCGCCCGCACGTCCATCGACGGTCTGGCGGCACGGCCACCGGATGCCTCCGCGCTAGCTGGCGATGGCCAGCCGGGCCTCCCCGGCGGGCGGCAAGGCCTGCTGCGTCAGCGTCTGTCCATAATTCCTGGCAATGACCTCATGAAAGCGCGAGCCCGGGTCCACGCGGCCGGAAAGCAGCGTCAGGGCCTGGGAAAACTCCCACCGGGCCTCGGCGTTCCTGCCCGCGCAACCCAGGATCACGCCCAGGTTGTTGCGGATCTTGGCCTCCAGCACCGGGAAGCCTCCCAGCTCGGCCACGATGGCCAGGGCCTTGCGCTGCATCAGTTCGCCCGTGGCGGCGTCGCCTTGGCCAAAGGCCTGCATGCCCTCGCGCCAGGTGTTCGCGGCGTGGACCAGGGTCCGGCAACGGCCGGAGCAGCCCCTAGACATGGGCGGCCACCTCTTCGGCCCAGGCCGAGATCTCGCCGCGCTCGGGGTCGCCGTCGATCTTGAGCGAGCCCGCCACCAGCAGCGCGCCAAGGCCCGCCGCCTTTTCCTCAATGGCGTCCACAGCGCCGCAAAAATGGGTGTAGCTGGAGTCGCCGCAGCCAAAGACCGCCAGCTTCTTGCCGGACAATCCGGCCAGCTCCAGCTCGTCGAACAGCGGCACGAAGTCGTCCTGCAGCTCGATCTCCTCGTCGCCCCAGGTGGAGCAGCCGAAGAGCACCAGGTCGAAGCCCTGGGCCAGGCCCGCGGCGTTGACGCCTGACGCGTCCCTGGTGGTGACGTCCCAGCCCTTCTTCAGCAACGCGGTGCAGATGTACTCCGCCGCGGTCTCGGTATTGCCGGTGTTGGATCCATAAACGATGAGCGCTTTGGCCATGATTCTCTCCTTGTTGGGGGGATTGGTGGCCGGCGTGGCCGGTCGCTGTCTTGATATTGAAATTCATTTTCAAGATCAAGCACTATTTTGCCCCTGCGAAGATTTTGGAACGCGTGGCAGGCGGAACGCAGGTCCTGTCGGCATCCCGCCCCGCAGTCGGGCGCAGTCAGCCGGGGCCGGGGGCATCCCGAAAAAGCCGGACCGGTCCCGAAAGCCTCGGCCTCCCCCCGCGCTCACAGCGCCCTCACGCTGCGGGAGCCGGTTCCCAGCACCGCCGCTTGGTCGAGATGGCCTTAGACGAGTCCCAGCGGCCACATACCGCCACAGCGGCGTCCCCGCCTCCGCGCACTGCCCTGCGCAATCAAATTGCTTGACAATCAAGATTCTTTGCACTATTCATATTTGCACATCAAGATACTTCCCAGCGGGGAGAAAAGAGGCTCTCATGATCGGACGTTTTTCCAAGCTCGGCGAATACCGCGAACTGCTCCAGCAGCGGGAGGCACTGCAATGCCTGGCCGGCGGCGGCTTCGCGCTGGCCTCCTACCTCTGGGGAGCATCCGGCCTCTCCCCGGCCTGGACCGCGCAGGGGCTGGCTCTCTGCGCCGTGGCCCTCACCGGCCTGCCCATCATCTGGGGCGCCGTGCAGGGGCTCATGGAGCGCCGCGTCAACGTGGACGAACTCGTGGCCCTGGCCATCACGGCCTCGCTCATCCAGGGCGAACTGCTCACCGCCGCCGTGGTGGGCTTCATCATGTCCATGGGCTCGCTCCTGGAGGAAGCCATCAGCGAATCCGCCCGGCGCTCCATCCAGTCTCTGGCGCGCATGACCCCGCAGGAGGCCACCCTGCTTGGCCCGGACGGCCCCAGGACCGTGCCCGTGAAGGACATCCTTCCCGGCCAGCGCCTGCTGGTTCGCCCGGGCGAACGCATTCCCGTGGACGGGACCATCGTTTCCGGCACCACGGCCGTGGACGAATCCACCATCACCGGCGAGTCCATCCCGCGCGAGCGCGCGGCCGGGGACTCCGTGCTGGCCAGCACGCTCAACTACAACGGCGTCATCGAGATCGAGGCCGGACAGGTGGGCGCGGACACCACCTTGGGCCGCGTCATGCGCCTGGTGGAGGAGGCCGAGGCCCACAAGCCCCGCGCCGTGCGCTTCGTGGATTCCTACGCCCGCTGGTTCACGCCGCTCGTGCTGACCCTGGCGGGCGCCGCCTGGGCCACCAGCGGCGAGGCCTCCCGCGCCGTGGCCGTGCTGGTGGCGGGCTGCCCCTGCGCCCTGCTTCTGGCCGCGCCCACGGCCACCGTGGCCGCCGTGGCCCGCGCCGCGCGCTCCGGCGTGCTCATCAAGGGCGGTGCGCAGATGGAGGCCGCGGCCAGGGCCGACGCCGCCCTCTTCGACAAGACAGGCACCCTGACCCTGGGCGAGCCCCGAGTGGTGGAAATCGCGCCCGCGCCCGGCGTGGACGGGGCCGCCCTGCTGGCCGCCGCCGCCGGGGTGGAGCGCCACTGCTCGCACCCCCTGGCACGCGCTGTGCTGCGCGCGGCGGAAGAGCGCGGCGTGAACGCCCCGGAGGCCGAGGGCGTGGTGGCCGAGGTGGGCCTTGGCGTGCGCGGCAGCCTCAGGCTCGACGGCGCGGAGCGCCTGGTGGAAGTGGGCGGACCGGCCCTCTTGGCCGGGCGCAGCCTTTCCGGCGAACTTATGACCAGCCTTGCGGCCATGCGCGAACGCGGGGCCACGGCCCTCGTCGTCCTGGCCGACGGCGCGCCCCTGGGCCTTCTGGCCGTTTCCGACACGGCCCGGCCAACCGCCCAGGGCACCTGTGATTCCCTGCGCTGCCTGGGCTTCCTGCGCCTGGGCATGCTCTCCGGCGACGAGGCCGCGCCCGTGGCCCACATGGCCGACTCCCTGAGCCTCACCGAACGCTGGGCGGGCCTGAAGCCCAAGGACAAGCTCGCGGTCATCCGCGACTTCCAGAGCCAGGGCCGCACCGTGCTCTACGTGGGCGACGGCGTGAACGACGCCCCGGCCCTGGCCGGCGCGGACATCGGCGTGGCCATGGCCGCCGCGGGCACGGACGTGGCCCTGGAGACGGCGGGCATGGCCCTCGTGCGCGACGACATCACCCGCCTGCCCTTCGTTGTTTCGCTCTCGCGGCGCATGCTCTCCGTGGTCAAGCTGAACATCGGCCTGGGGCTCCTCTCGAACACCGTGGCCGTGTACGGCGGCATGAGCGGCCTGCTCTCGCCCATCGCGGCCTCGCTGTTCCACAACGGCGGCTCCATCCTGGTGGTGCTGGCCTCGGCCAGCCTTCTGCTGTACAAGGACACCAGCGCCGGAGCCTGATCCGGCCGGCCCCCAAAGCCCGTTCCAGCCCCCCCCGAGGAGGACGACGATGCCCCAGCGCCCGCCCCGCTCTTGCCCCCCCGCCCAGCCGGAAGCCGAGCACAGGCAGACCGAGGAGTTCACCCGGCTCTTGATCGAATTCTACGAGCGCTTCTCCTCCTGGGAGCAGGCCGTGGTGCGCGAGACGGGCATCACCCTGCAGCAGATGCACACCCTTGAAATTCTGGGGTCCTGCGGGCACCTGCGCATGAAGGAGCTGGCCGAGAAGATGGGCGTGACCACGGGCTCGCTCACCGTGCTGGTGGACCGCCTGGAACGCGCGGAGCTTGTGGAGCGCAAGCCCAACGCCGAGGACCGCCGCTCCATCCGCGTGGGCCTCACCCCGGCCGGGGCCAGGCTCTTCGAGGAGCACCACAAGCTGCACGGGCAGCTCTCCCAGGACATGGCCGGGGCCCTTTCCCCGGATGAACTGGACCGCCTGCTGGACATGCTGCGGCGCCTGGTGCAGCACTTCTAGCCCTTCCCCCCGCCCCTTCGCCGCAACGGCAAAACCCGCCCCCGCATTTTTTGCGGGAACGTTTTTTTTTGCCCCTCTCCTAGTTGACATCGAATTTCAATTTCAATAGACACGATCTCGACGGCGCCGGCCCGCGTGGGCGCGCCGAAACGAAAGGAGAGTTCTGTCATGTGGCAAGAGATCGCTGTCTACTTGATCCTGGCGGTTGGGGCCGGCTTCACCCTGTGGAGCTTCTACGGCAAATTCACTGGCGAAAAATCCTGCTGCGGCGGGGGCTGCACCTGCAAGGGCAGCCAGGGCGCGTGCGGCTCCGGGAAGAAGCCCGGCAGGTCCGGCGGCCGCGGCGGCACGCAGAGGTGTGCGGCCTAAAGGCTGCTCGAAGCAGATGGACCGCTGCCTGATCTATTATTCCCTCATCCGCAATCACGCAGGAAAAATGCGTGAACGAGCCAAGGAGACGCCCATGAATTCGTGCCACACGCTGCGCCGCGCGCAGTTGAACCAGAAGCTGCGCATCTGCACCATCGACGCCAAGGGCGAGCTTGCCCGCAGGGTACGCGACATGGGGCTCATCCCCGGTGCCGAAATCACCGTGGTGGGCAAGGCTCCGCTCAAGGATCCCGTGGCCCTGCGCCTGCGGGACTTCACCATGACCCTGCGCAACAACGAGGCCGACCACATCACGGTCGAGCCCGTGGAGTAGCCCCGACATGTCGACAACATACACCATCGGCCTTGCCGGCAATCCCAACTGCGGCAAGACCACCATGTTCAACGCCCTCACCGGGGCCCACCAGCACGTGGGCAACTGGCCGGGCGTCACGGTTGAGAAAAAATCCGGCAAGATCCAGCAGGGCGACCTGACCCTGGACATGGTGGACCTGCCGGGCACCTATTCCCTCACCGCCTATTCCGACGAGGAGCGCGCCGCCCGCAACTTCCTCACCGACGACCACCCCCACGCCGTCATCAGCGTGCTGAACGCCGACGCCCTGGAACGCAACCTGTACCTGGCCGTGCAGATCATGGAACTGGGCGTGCCCCTGGTGCTGGCGCTGAACATGATGGACGAGGTGCGCAAGGGCGGCAAGGACATCGACGTGGGCCTGCTTTCCCGCCTGCTGAACTGCCCGGCGGTGGAGACCGTGGCCCGCCAGGGCAAGGGCAAGCGCGAGCTGCTGGACGAGGCCGTGCGCATCGCCAAGGAGCGCGCGGGCCGCGCCGAGCCCCTGCGCATCACCTATGGCGCGGACCTGGACCCGGTGCTGGAGGAGATGGAGCAGACCATCGCCAATGCCAGGCTCCTGGCCGACAAGGGCCCGGCCCGTTGGGTGGGCATCAAGTACCTGGAGGGCGACCCCTCGGTCATCCGCCACGGGCAGGAGCAGAACGCCGTGGTCTCCGCCCGGCTGGAGGCCATGGTGGCCAAGGTGGCCCAGCACCTCATGAAGACCCTGGGAACCACGCCCGACGGCATCATCGCCGACTACCGCTACGGCTACATCACGGGCATCGCCAAGCAGGTGGTGCGCTACCCTGACGACCGCGCCGAGCGCATCCGCATGTCCGACCGCCTGGACAAGGTGCTGACCCACCCGCTGGCCGGGCCGGTCATCATGGGCCTCGTCATCTACACCCTGTACACCATCACCTTCGCCCTGGGGAAATTCCCCATGGACGGCCTGGAGGCCGCCTTCGGCTGGCTGGGCGACACGGTGAAGGACGCCATGGGGGACGGCCTGCTGCGCTCGCTCATCGTGGACGGCGCCATCGCCGGCGTGGGCGGCGTCATGGGCTTCGTGCCGCTGATCATGATCATGTTCTTCCTGCTTTCCGCCCTGGAGGACACGGGCTACGTGGCGCGCATGGCCTACATGCTCGACCGCGTGTTCCGCATCTTCGGCCTGCACGGCGTGTCCGTGCTGCCGTTCATCATCTCCGGCGGCATCGCGGGCGGCTGCGCCGTGCCCGGCGTCATGGCCACGCGCACCCTGCGCAGCCCCAAGGAAAAGCTGGCCACCCTGCTCACCGCGCCCTTCATGACCTGCGGAGCCAAGGTGCCGGTGTTCATGATGCTCGCCGCGGCCTTCTTCCCCGATTCCGAGGCCCAGGTGATGACCCTCGTGACCCTCGGCGCGTGGTGTGCCGCGCTCATCGTGGCGCGCCTGCTGCGCTCCACCGTGGTCAAGGGCGAAAGCACGCCCTTCGTCATGGAGCTGCCGCCCTACCGCATGCCCACCCTGCGCGGCCTGTGCATCCACACCTGGGAGCGTTCCTGGTCGTACATCCGCAAGGCGGGCACGGTGATCCTGGCCGTCTCGGTCCTCCTGTGGGCCGCCATGACCTTCCCCACCCTGCCCGAGGACCAGGCCAAAACCTTTGAGGACCGCATCGCCGCCATCCAGACGCAGATCGACGAAGAAAAGGCCGCCGGACCCAAGGAAGCCGCCGAGGCTGAAGCCGCAGCACCCGCCGCCCTGGCCGGAACGGTGATCGCCGCCAAGGATGCCCCGAAGGACGCCGCAGCGGCCGACGAGGACAAGGCCGAGGAGCCCAAGAGCGAACTGGAGGAAGCCAAGGACGCCGTTGAGGCCGAAAAGGCCGAGGCCGAGCTGCTCAACTCCTTCGCCGGACGCGCGGGCATGGCCATGGAATCCGTCAGCTCCCTGGCTGGCTTCAACTGGCGCGTGAACATCTCGCTTCTGGGCGGCTTCGCGGCCAAGGAAGTCATCGTGTCCACCCTGGGCACGGCCTACGCCCTGGGCAAGATCGAGGCCGAAGAAGCCGCGCCCCTGTCCGAAACCATCTCCAAGGACGAGACCTTCTCCAAGGCGGCGGCCATCGCCCTCATCGCCTTTGTCATGCTCTACACCCCGTGCTTCGTCACGGTGGTCGCCATGGCCAAGGAAGCCGGCTGGAAATGGGCCGCCTTCTCCATGGCCTTCAACACCGGCCTGGCCTTCGTCGTGGCCGTGGCCATCTTCCAGGTTTCACGGCTGGTCTCCTAGACTGCCGGAGAAACAGCCTCCCCTCGCCTATGCGCGCGGGCTCCCGGAGATCGGCTCCGGGGGCCCAAGCGCAGGTGAGACCAAGAGAATATGCCTCCGGCGGGCCGGGGGGCGGGGCCCCCCCGGCCCCCCAGGCGCCCCAAGGGGAGGGCCGGACAAAATACTGGCCGGCCCAGAGGGCATGCGCCCCCTGGACCCGCATGACGCCGAAAGGGCCGGACAGACTATAGTCTGTCCGGCCCTTTCGGCGTGGGGGGAAAGGATACTGCGGGCGTGTCGACGAGTCCTTCGCAGCGGGCTGTAAGCAGTATTGCAGGACCTCGCAAATGCGCCAGGACGGCTACAGGCCCCAGTCCAGCCACACGCGCCAGGCGCTCACGCGGCCCTCGCGCAGCCACAGCACGATGTACTTGTCGAAGCCGGGCGTGGGCGAATAGCTGGAGCCGGGCACGGGCACGTGCTCCACGCCGGGAAAGCCCCGGCGCGTGGCCTCTTCGCGGCTCATGGCCACGCTCACGCTGGCGGCGTAGAACCACATGGTGCCCTGTAATCCTTTCTGGACGTGTTGCGGCTTGCCCAGCACCGCCTCCGCCTCAGCAATCGTCATGCCGAGATGCAGGCCGGACTCGGTGGCGAGGCCCGCGTGCACGCCCGGAACCTTTGCGCACTTGTCCAGCACGCGCACCTCGCGCTTGCGCGCCCGCACCTGGATCTCGCTCACGCGCTGGCAGTTCTCCGGGCACTTGGAAAGCGTGAACAGCGCCACCGTGTCGTCGCCGGGGCGGCTGGAGGCGTAGCAGAGCACGCGCTCCTCGTAGCCGCCCACGTTCAGGCGCGTGGTTGTGCCGAGGGTGCGCTCCACGTCGGCGCGCAGGCTCTCGTCCACGGTGAGCGTGGCGTTGCCCTCTGACCCGAAGCCCACGAAGCGGTCGTGTGCCTCATCGTAGATGCGGTCGAAGACCTCGTCTGGGATGGAGGTCTTGTAATCATATACCCTCTTTCCCCCAATCAAAGCATGGTCGGTGGTAAAGATGAAGTATCTGTGTTCGTCGCTCTCGTCGATTTCGGAGCCGTGCGCCAAGAAACCAGCCATAGCTGAAGTGGAAAAGCCAAACACCGCGCAGGCCAATAACAGAATCCGCCTAGGGCACCACACGGATTTTCGCTCCTTGCAGTTCAATGATGGCCTCTCTCACTTTTTTCTCCATGATGACACACCCCTGGGAGGCGCTCAGGTCAGTGGGGTCTTTCTTTCCCGCATGGATGTAAAACGTATTCGGATCGCGGCCCATGGCCCGCACGCGCTCGGCCGTGGCCGCGTCCGGCACGAGATGGATGAGGTTCTCGCCCTTGCCGCGGGTGTAATCCTTGTCCCATATGACCTCGCCAATGGTCCAGGTGCCTTCGGGAATGACGCCGAGATCCTTCTTGCCCTGGCTGGCGGGGACGTTCACGTTTCCCGGCGCGCCGGAGTAGCCCTTGCCCACGCGCCTGTCCTCCATGTCCGTGAGCTCGCCGCTTGACTGGCTGTACACCAGCGCAATGTGCTTGTTCTCCTCCATCACGTTCGGAGGCAACACGTACCGCTTGCCAACCTTCTGTCCACGTTCAACCTTGCCCAGCGGGCTCCTGCGGTGGCCGCCGCCAGCGTCCGTGGCCGTCTTGGCGCGGGTGTTGGCCGCGTACAGCGTGCCCAGGTAGCGCCCGTGGTCGTCGTACGGCTGTTCCTCGCCGCCGCCGCCGGGCTTCGTGCCCAAGGCAGGCCCCAGGCCCATGGCGGCAGCGGCGGATTTGCCGTCCTCGCTCACCCTGGTCCAGATGCGCTTATCCGTGCGTGTCGATTCCATATCCGACCTCCTTTGGTCTTTCAATGGAATATAGCACGGGCTTTATGCGCCGGACAAAATTCTCCACATTCGGGCTGCCAAAAGGACGAAAATTCCCTGTTGACAGGATAGATCAAGTGCTGCCCGTCAGCGGCGCACACTCGCCCTTGCCGCGCGGCAGCGTCACGGCTTTGGGGGTGCGGGTTTCAGGCGGACAAGCGTCCCCTCCCCCCTATTCCTCGCCCTTCTGCACCTGGCGCGGGGCGATCTCCAGCTGCTCCAGCTCTGGCAGTTCCTTTTCCGGCGCGGCGGCCAGCTCCTTGAAGCGCCGGGCCTGCACCAGCACGCGCGATTCGAGCGAGCTCACGGTCTTGTTGTAGGCCTCCACCGCGCCGGAGAGCCCCTTGCCCACGCGGGAGAAGTGCTCGGAGAGGGTCACGATGCGCTTGTACAGCTCGCGGCCCAGTTCGCTCACCTGCTGGGCGCTCTCGGCCACCTTCTCCTGCCGCCAGCCGTAGGCCACGGCGCGCAAGAGCGCGATGAGCGTGGTGGGCGAGGCCACTATGACGCCTTTCTCGACGCCTTCCTCGATGAGCGAGGGATCGTGCTCGAGCGCGGAGCTGAAGAAGATTTCGCCTGGCAGGAACATGACCACGAACTCCGGCGTGGGCGAAAGGTGCTCCCAGTAGCTTTTCTGGCCCAGCTTGGCCAGGTGCTCGCGTATCTGCCGGGCGTGGCTCTGCATGTTGTTGCGGCGCGCCTCGTCGTCCGGGGCCTCGTAGGCGTTCAGGTAGGCTTCCAGCGGGGCCTTGGCGTCCACCACCACGTTCTTGCCGCCGGGCAGGCGCACCACCATGTCCGGCCGCAGGCGCCCGTCCGCCGTGGTCACGCTGGCCTGCTCGGTGAAATCGCAATACCCCACCATGCCCGCCAGCTCGACCACGCGCCGGAGCTGCATCTCGCCCCAGCGACCGCGCACGGTGGGCCGGCGCAGGGCCTCCACCAGCTTGCGCGTCTCCTTTTTCAGGTCCACCTGGTCGGAGGCCAGGAACTTCACCTGCTGGCAGAGTTCCACGTAGGCGTTCTGGCGCGATTTCTCCATGTCCTGGATGCGCGCGTCCACCTGGGAAAGGGACTCGCGGATGGGCTTCACCAGGCCCTCGATGCTCTTCTGGCGCAGCTCCAGGTCGCCCTTGGCGGCCTCCTGGAAGGTGGACAGATGGGCCTTGGCAAGTTCCACGAAGTTCTGATTGTTGTGTTTGAGGGCGTCGGCCGAGAGGGCCTTGAAGGTGTCCTGCAACTTGGCCTGCAGGTCTTCCAGCAGGGCCTGGCGCTCACTGGCGGCCTTGCGCTCGGCCTCCATGCGCGCGGAGAGGTCGCCCTCGCGCACGCGCAAGGCGGAGACCTCGGCGGCCAGCTGGTTCAGGCGGTCCTCCAGGCCGGGCACGCGGGCGGCGGTTTCCTCGGCCCCGGCGCGGCGCGCGGTCTCGGCCCGCAGGGCCTCCACGGCCTTGAGGCCCGCGGCGCGGGCGGCGTCCAGATCGGCGCGCAGCTGCATGGCCTGGGCTTCCGCCCCGCGCAGGCGCTCGTCCACCCCGGCGGAGCGGGACTTGAGCAGCAGCGCGGCCAGGGCCGCGCCCAACGCCAAGCCCACGGCCAGGGCCAGCGCAAGGGCCAGGCCCCCGGAAAGCATGTCCATATGAGGCTAGTCCGCCAGCTTCTTGAGCAGCCAGGCCATGTTCCGGCCCAGCACGCGCATGGTGCCCAGGCCCTCGTCATCGCCCTTCACCTGGCCGGGTTCGCGCCCGTAGCCCATGTTCCAGTAGCTGGAGCCGGGCACTACCATCTGGCCGATGAAGAAGAAGTGGTTCAGGGTGTCGAAGGTGTGGATGGCCCCGCCCCGGCGCGCGGTGACCACGGCCGCCCCGGCCTTGCGGCGGAACATGTCGTCGTTGGCGCGGGCCACCATGCCCGAGCGGTCCATGAGGGCCTTCATGTTGGTGGTCACGTCCGCAAAATAGGTGGGCGAGCCCAGCAGGATGCCGTCGGCCTCGAGCATCTTCTCGATGTACCCGTTCATGAGGTCTTCCACGGCGCAGCGCTTGTCCTTGTTCTCGAAGCACTTGTAGCAGGCGATGCAGCCCTGGAGCGCCTTGGGGCCAAGCTGCACGAGCTCGGTCTCGAAGCCTTCCGCCGCCAGTTCCTCAAGGGCGGTGTTCAGCATGATGGCCGTGTTGCCGTTCAGCCGCGCGCTGCCGTTGATGCCAAGCACTTTCATCAGCCGTCTCCTTTGTCGTTGGGGGTCCGCTCGGTCCAGGCCACGCCCTGGGGGCTTCCGGGGTCCACCGCGCCCACGTGGGTGAAGCCGATGGCGATGCGCCGGGTGGCCCCTTCCTGGGCCTCGCTCAGGGCGCGCACCGCGCCCGCGTACCAGTAGGGCTTGAACTGCTTCTCCTTGAACAGGAACAGGGAGCATTTGAGCACCACAGGGGCCCCGATGGCAAGCCCCGGCGGAACCTGTGCGGCGCGCACCTCAAGCGCCAGGCCCCCGGCGGAGATGTCCGTGACGGTGTTCTCGCCCTCGCGGCCGCCCTCGTAGGCGTTGATCCAGATGTCGGGCTGGGCGTCGGGGAAGTACAGCGCGGTTTTGCCTTGTTCCGCAGCCCACAGGCGCACGCGCACGAAACGCTGGTCGCTGACGCGCTTCCTGGGGTTGCGCCTGCGCGCCACGGACAGAAGCTCCGTGGGCGGGCCAAGGGTCAGGCGCGGGGGCTCGAGCGCGGCCTCCACGCTGGCGATGACCGTCTCGAAGGCATTGATTTGGCGGCCGTTCTGGCGCTGCGGGGCAAAGAAGCAGGTGACCGGCACGGCCACGGAGGATTCGAGCGCAGGGGAGGAAGCGAAGATTTCGCAGATGAGGCCGTCTGGTCCTGCTTGGCGGGCCACGCAGCGGGCCAGGGGCTCGTAGGGTGCGCCGTCGCCGGCGTCCACCCATGCGCGGGGCATGATGTCGAGCGCCACGCCGCCTGCGGCCAGGGAGCGCAGCGCCGGGGCCACATCGCCCGAGGCGCCGGCTGAACCGCCCGGCCAAGCCCCCGGGACCGGACGCACGCTGCGCCGGGTCAGGCGGCCCAGGCCGAAACCGGCGGCGGCGGATGCCACGGCCAGCGCAAGCACTGCCCACCAGGACCAGTCGCCCATCTCGCCCCCCAGATATTCAGGATGGCGGAAGGATACGTGGCGCGCGAGGGGCTTGTCAAATTCCGGGACGCTGGCCGGTTACAGCCCGCGTCCCGGAAGGTGAAAACAACAAAGCGAAGGGGGAGGCTTAGGCGTTGCGAAACACCTCGAACAGCTCGGGGCTCACCTCGACCACGAAGTGGCCGGCTTCCACGCGCATGCGCACGTTGAGTTCCGGCACCAGGGCCATGTCCTCGGCCACGTTGGCCCATTTGCCCAGCAGGGCCTTGGGGTCGCAGTCGTCAATAGGCAGCTTTTCGGCGAGAATCCATTCCTCTTCCATGATGTGCTCCTTGAACCCTAGACGTAGACCCGCCGGTTCATTCCCAGCAGGCAGAAAACTTCGTAGCTGATGGTGCCCCACCAGGAGGCCAGCTCCTCGGCCGAGATGGCCAGGGGGCCGGTGCCGCCCAAAAGCACGGCCCAGTCGCCCGGGCGCACGTCGGGCACGTCGCTCACGTCGCAGGCGCACAGCTGCATGCACACGCGGCCTATCTGCGGCACGCGGCGGCCCGCGACGAGCATCTGCGCGCCCTTGCCGGTGAGGCCCCGGCTGTAGGCGTCGGCATAGCCGGCGGCAACGATGGCCACGGTCATGTCGCGCTCGGCCGTGTAGGTGCAGCCGTAGCTGATGCACTGGCCCTTTTTCAGCGGGTGCACGGAGACGATCTTGGTGCGCACCTCCATGGCCGGGGTGAGCCCCTTGCCCAGGTGCTCCCAGGCGGTGCCCGCGAAGGGATTGGCCCCATACAGGGCGATGCCGCCGCGCTGGCTCTGGTGGTGCAGCTTCTGGTGCGCCAAAATGCCCGCGGAGTTGGCCAGGTTGGCCTCCACCGGGAATCCGGCCTGGGCCAGGGTGGAAATGATTTCCTCGAAGCGCCCGGCCTGGCTCATGACGTAGTTCACGGCCTCGGGGTCGTCGGCCGTGGCCAGGTGCGAGCTGGCCATGACGGGCTTGACCAGCGGGGCCTCGCGCAGGCGTTCCACCAGGCGGGGGATGTCCACGGCGGTGAAGCCCAGGCGCGCCATGCCGGTGTCGAACTTGAGGGACACGGGCAGGGCCTTGCCCACGCGGGCGGCCTGTCCGGCCAGGGTTTCCAGCTGGCGGAAGCTGCCCACGAAGGGAATGATCTCATGCTCCCACAGGAGCGGATAGTCCTCGGGGTCAACCGGGCCCAAAAGCGAGAGAATGCGCGCATTGATGCCCGCTCCGCGCAGATACTGACGCAGGGCCGCGCCCTCCTCCACGGAGCCGATGGCGAAGGTGTCGCAGCCTTCCTGGGAAAGGGCCTGGGCCACTTCATTCAGGCCATGGCCGTAGGCGTCGGCCTTGATGACCCCGATGACGCGGCCGCCATGGCCGCACAAGAGACGGTAGTTCGCCCGGATGGCCGCAAGGCGGACGCGGACCTCGAACTTGTTGTACAAAATGCTCATTGGGGGGAAATCTCCTGCGCGCCGATGTCGATGGAGGGAGGCGCGGGGGGCAGATTGGCAGAGTTTTCCCCGGGGCGCAAGATGCCAAGTACCCCCCAGGTGCGGGAAACAAAAAGCTTCGGCGCGCTATTTGCGCTTGAACAACCGTTCCAGGTCGCCCTCCGCAAAGGAGACGACAACGGGCCTGCCGTGGGGGCAGTGCTCGCGCTCCGGCGCGTCCAGCCAGGCTTCCAAAAGGGCCAGGGCCTCGTCCACGGCGAGCGGCTGCCCGGCCTTGATGGCCGACTTGCAGGACATAAGCGCCCACAGGGAGGTGAGCCCGTCGGACTGCTCGTCCAGGATCTCGCGCAGGTGTTCCACGGCCTTGCCCGCGGGCAGGCTGGGCGGCACGCCCTTGACCAGCAGGTCGCCGCCCTCGCGCTCAAGCACGAAGCCCACCTCGCGCAGGCCTTCGGCCAGTTCGTCCAGGCGCAGGGCCTCCGCCGGGTGCAGGGACAAAGACAGGGGCACGGCCAGGGGCTGGGTGTCGCCCGCGCTGCGCGCCCGGCGCATGCCTTCCAGAATCACCCGCTCGTGCGCGGCGTGCTGGTCCACGATGACGAGCCGCCCGGAGTGCGCGCCCCCCTGGCGCAGAATGAGGTATGTGTCCGCCACCTGGCCCAGGTATTCCAGGCCTTCGCGGCTCAGGGCCCTGGGCGCGGCCGCAGCCAGCGCCGCAGGCCCGGCCTGCGCCGGTTCCGGGCCGCCCGGAGTGAAGGGCAAGGGCACCTCGCGCTCCGGCGGAGGTGAGCGGAAATCATCGTACGCGCGCAGCTGGGCGGGCTTTTCGCCCCGAGACCAGGCTCCGGAGCCGCCTGGCCAGCCGAACCCGCCCGAAGGGGCTGCGGAAGGCCGTGGGGGGGCGGAGCCCCAGGCGCCGCCAGACGGACGGCAAGGCTCGGGCGCGCCGGAGTCCTGCCCGCGCCCAGCACAGGCGGCGGCGTAGGAAGCGGCGGACTCGGCCAGACCGCCGGACCCGGCCACGGGCTCCAGGGCCCAGCGCACCAGGGAGAACACGGCGCTCTCGTCGCGGAAGCGCACCTCCATCTTGGAGGGGTGCACGTTCACGTCCACCTCCTCCGGGGGCAGCTCGAGGAAGAGCAGCAGCTGCGGGTGCTCGCCCGAGAGCAGGCGGCCCTTGTAGGCCTCGCGCGCGGCGCGCATGAGCAGGCGATCCTGCACGGGGCGGCCGTTGACGTAGAACAGCATGCGGTCGGCCTTGTTCTGCGCGTGGGAAGGCCGTCCCGCCAGGCCGCGCGCGGTCATGCCTTCCTTCTCGCGGGCGAACTCGCCCAGGCCTTCCAGCACCTGCGGCGGCCAGAACTGGCCCAGACGCGCGGCGAGGGTCTGCCCGCCGGGCAGGCGGAAGATCTCGCGCCCGCCGCTTGTGAGCGAAAAGGCCACGTCGGGCCGGGCCAGGGCCATGCGCATGAGGGCTTCCTGGCAGCGCTTGGCCTCGGTGGCCTCGGTGCGCAAGAATTTCAGCCGCGCCGGGGTGCTGGCGAAGAGTCTGCGCATCTCCACCCGCGTGCCCGCGGAGTGCGCCGCCGGGCCTTCGGCCGTCACGGTGCCGTGCTCCACCTCGATGAAGGCGGCCTCGGCGGCCTCCCGCGCGCGGGAGGTAAGGGTGACGTGGGACACCGAGGCGATGCTCGGCAGGGCCTCGCCCCGGAAGCCGAAGCTCGTCACGGCGAAAAGATCGGCCGCGGTCTTGAGCTTGCTGGTGGCGTGGCGGGTGACGGCCAGGGCCAGTTCCCCGGCCGGAATGCCGTCGCCGTCGTCGGCCACGAGCAGGCGCGTCACGCCGCCGCCCTCAAGGATGACGTCGACACGGCTTGCGCCCGCGTCGAGGCTGTTCTCCACGAGTTCCTTGAGCACGCTGGACGGGCGCTCCACCACTTCGCCGGCGGCGATCTGGTTGCGCAGGGTTTCTGGAAGCAGGGTGATTGCGGGGCGCGTCATGCCCCAAGGATGCCCTTAGGGCTTGCCGAAATCAAGCAGGTTGAAGCGCAGTTCCACGCTCTGGTCGCTGGGCTTGCGCGAGTACTTCAACTGGATCTCGTAGCACTGGTCGCGCCAGACGAAGCCGGCCGTCTTCTCCAGGTCGGAGTGCGCGGCGATGTCCATGCGGTAGTCGCTGACGAACTTGAGCTTCTCGGTGATGTGATAATCCGCACCAAGGGTAAGCACCTGCACATTGCTGGTGCGGTGGCGCGTATACTCGTCCACCGGGTGCAGGTAGTCGTAGCCGAAGCGCAGCTCGCCCAGCTTCTCCTTGGTCAGGGTCACGCTGTTCTCGTGCTCCGTGGGCCGGTTGAGGTAAGGCGAATAGTAGGTCTTGGTGGTCAAGGTCAGGTACTTCTCCGGACGGAAGGCTGCCTCAAGCATGACGTCGGAGAAGGGCCGCTTGGAATAGGTGCCCAGCTGGTCGGTGCGGGCGGCCTCGTCGCGGTTGAAGGATTCCTCGATGCGTACGCGCAGGAAGTCCAGATAGTCGGTGCTGGTCACCGGGATGGTGGAGTTGCCGTCCACGCCGGGCTTGTTCGGTCCAGCCACCACGCTGCTGCGCTTGCGGTCGAAGACGTTGGTCAGCGAGTAGGTGACGAGGTTCTGACGGTTCAGGCGGTCCAGGGTGTCGAAGTAGGGCAGGCGGTCCTGGGACTTGGGCGCGGGCACGTAGGCGAACTCCAGCCGGGGCGTGACGCTGTGGCGCACGGCGCCCCACTCGCTCTTGCCGATGTTCTCCTGCGTGGCGGCCAGGGGCTGGTCGGCCAGGCTGAACACCCGCGAAAATTCGGTGAAGCCGGTGAAGCCCAGCTCGTAGAAGGTGCGGGTGGGAGTCTTGTTGCCCGTGGTGGTGGAGGGCTCGTTGGTGTAGCCGCCCACGGTGTAGGCCGTGTTGCGCACGCCGCCGCTGGGAATCAGCGTCACCGGGCCCATGTTCAGCGGCAGGCTCAGCGTGGGGTGCAGGTCGGTGCGCACGCCCCGCGTGCCGTACTCACGCCAGAAATAGTTGAAGCGGCTGGCCGCCTCCAGGTCAAAGGGCGTGCCCGCCAGGGCGTCCTTGAAGGCGAAGGCGTTCAGCTCCGGCAGGCTCTGGGTGGTGGGGTTCTTGGAGGCGGAGTTGTTGCCGTTCATGTAGGCCAAGTTCTGCACCCAGGAGGCCTTGGCCGTGACCCCGTATTTTTCCCAGCTGCGCGAAACAAAAGCCGTGCTGGTGCGGGTAAGCGAGTCGGCCACTTCGAGATCGCGGCCGAAGTCCTTCAGGAAATTGCGGCGACTGGCCTCGAAGCCGGAAGCCCCGGAGCCGAATTCGCGCAGGTAGTTCTGGTCGCTCACCATGTCCATGTCGAGCTTGAAGTTCCAGTCCGGGTCCACCACGAAGCCGTCGTACTTGCTGCGCGCCCACCAGCGGTTGCGGTTGGGGCGCACAAGGCCGTCGTTCTGCTGGTACAGCTCCTCGTCGGCCTGCTTGGCGGCAACCTTGCGGTCGTGCAGGAAGTCTATGCGCCAGTCGCCCTTGGTGCGGCTGTTTTCCGCGTGGCGGTACTCCAGGCCCTGCATCAGGCCCCGGCTGCTCATGGCGTTCTCAAAGAAAGTCAGGTCGCGCTCTTCATCGAGAACATAGTAATAGGGCTGGTTGACGGCATAGCCGCGCCGGCTGCTGTGCGAAAGCTCCGGAATCAGCAGGCCGCTCTGGCGCTTGCCGCTGCCCGGCAGCGAAAGGAAGGGCGAGTAGGCCACGGGCTGGTCCAGCACGTTGAAGCGCGAGCCCCAGAGCTGGGTGCGGCCGTCCAGGTTCAGGTCGCCGTCCTCGGCCGTGAAGGACCAGGCGGGCTTGTCGCCGTCGCAGGCGGTGAACTTGGCATTCTGGAAGCGGTAGCTCGAGGTGCCGTACTTGCGGGCGTAGGCCGTCTCCACGTGGGAGTTGGTCTTGGCCACGTAGATCTTGCCGCGCTTGAGCCAGCCCTGCATGCTGGTCAGGTCGAACTCGGCCTCCTCGGCCTCCAGCACGTCGCCCTCCCAGAGCACGCGCACGTTGCCGCGCAGGATGACCCAGCGGCTGGCCTGGTAGTAGCGGATGAAGTCGGCCTTGAGGGTGTTCAGGCCGCGCACCAGGGTGGCCCCGCCCACAGCCTCGATGTATTCGCTGCCGTGCTGGCCGATGATGCGGTCTGCGGCCAGGTTCCACTGCTCCTGCCCGCCCACGGCCAGGGAGTTCTGCCCGTTGGCCCCGCCCTTGGCGGCGGCGGACGGCGGGGTCACACCCATGCGCAGTTCCGGGCCGTTGGTGGAAAAGCCGGGGAACACGGGCGGCGGCGGCGGCGCGGCGATCTGCCCCAGGATCTGGTTTTCGTCGAACACGGGCAGCGCGGGCTGGGCGGCCGTCGGAATCTCGACGCCCTTGGTGAAGTCCGGCGCGGCCGGGGTGGTGCGGGTGGCGATGTCCAGGCGCACCTGGCGCATCTGGCTCGTGGCGGTCTTGACGTCTTTGGAGGGCGGCGGCGTCACCGGCAGACGCACTTCGCTGGCGCCGGAGACGGTGTCTCCGGTCGCCCCCAGGGCGGGCCCGGCCAGCAGGCTCAAGAAGAGCCAGAGAGCCGGAAGCATGGTGTGCCGCGTGCGCTTCAAATCAGTATCGTCCTTTCTTCATTAATCTTTTCTGGAATCAAGATAGGCATCGTCCTTGGCCAGATACCCGGTGACGTAGTCCTTTACGCCGTCCTCCAGGGTGCTGAACGGGGCGGTGTAGCCCAGGGCCCGAAGCTTCCCCATCTCCGCGCGGGTGAGGTACTGGTACTTGTCGCGGATGGATTCGGGCATGTCGATGTACTCGATGTTGGGTTTGCGGCCCATGGCCAGAAACACGGCCTTGGCCAAATCATTCCAGGTACGAGCAATTCCGGTGCCAACATTGATGACGCCGTTGGCTTCGGGGTGTTCCAGGAGCCACCAGAGGATGTCGACGCAGTCCTTGATGTACACGAAGTCGCGCATCTGGCCGCCGTCCGGGTACTCCGGGCGGTAGGAGCGGAACAGCCGCATCTGGCCGCGTTCCAGGATCTGCGCGTAGGCCTTGCAGATGACGCTCTTCATGTCGCCCTTGTGGTATTCGTTGGGGCCGAAGACGTTGAAGAACTTGATGCAGGCGATCTTGTCCAGCACGCCCGCACGCTGCGCCCAGAGATCGAAGAGGTGCTTGGAGTAGCCGTACATGTTCAGCGGCTTGAGCCGGTGCAGGCCCGCGTGGTCGTCCTCGAAGCCGAACTCGCCGCCGCCGTAGGTGGCCGCGCTGGAGGCGTTCAGGAAGCGTGCGCCGTTGGCCAGGGCGTAGCGGCACAGCACCTGGGTGTAGCGGGTGTTGTTCTCCATCAGGAAATCGGCATCCCGCTCCGTGGTGCTGGAGCAGGCGCCCATGTGCACGATGCCCGTGACGCCGAAGGGATCGCCCTCGCCAGCCACCAGCTTGAGAAAGCGGTCGCGATGCAGGTAGTCCGTGTAGCGCAGGTTCACCAGGTTCTTCCACTTCTCGGTGGAGGCCAGGTTGTCCACCACAAGGATGTCGTCGATGCCCATCTGGTTCAGCTTCCAGATCATGGCGCTGCCGATGAAGCCCGCGCCGCCGGTGACGATGTACATGAGTCGGCTCCTTGACGGTTGTGCCCCGAGATTTGTGGCGCCCGGCCCCCGGGGTGGGGCGGGTCGCGTTCCGGAACCCTAAACTTTATCCTGAGAACACCCGCTTGGCAACCGCAAGCCCGCGCCCCTGGCCGATTGAAACAAAGCAGTGCGGATATTGTTGCCAATCCTCGAACTTTTCCCTATATATAGTTGAAAGCACAAAATCGTGCCAAAAGTCGTGCTTAACCCTCTCTAAACGCTTGAAATTCAAGGAGCACACTCAATGAGCATTCGCAAGCGCCTTTTCACCAGCCTGATGCTGGCTGCACTGATGGCCCTGGTTCTGGCCGTTCAGGCCCCTGCGGAAACCCTGAAGCCCAAGGTCGACAACTTCATCCTGTTCGTCGACTACTCCGGCTCCATGGCCATGAACAGCGAAGCCCTGAAGACCGTGAAAATCAAGCACGCCAAGGAACTCATCGGCCGCATGAACGCCGAGATCCCGGCCCTCAAGTACCAGGGCGGCATGGCCACCTTCGCCCCCTATGAAGTGCTGCAGGCCCCCAAGGCTTACGACAAGGCCAGCATCGCCGCGGCCAACGCCAAGCTCAAGACCGACTACGAGATTTACGGCCGCAACACCCCCATGGGCGCCGGCCTGAAGGACCTTGATCCCGTGCTGGCCAAGTTCTCCGGCAAGACCGCGCTGATCATCTTCACCGACGGCGACTCCAACTACGGCACCGACCCCGTTGCCGAAGCCAAGGCCCTGTACGCCAAGTACCCCAACCTGTGCATCCACGTCGTCTCCTACGCCGACAACGCCCGCGGCAAGATGGTCATCGACGAGATCCGCGCCATCAGCCGCTGCACCGTGGCCGGCGATGCCAAGGGCCTGGGCGATGCCGCCACCCTGAAGAAGTTCGTGAAGGACGTGTTCTACGACGTCGAGGCCGACGCTCCCCGCGCCATGGCCCCCATGAAGGCCGAGTGCGAGACCATCACCTTCGGCAACCTGAACTTCGGCTTCGACAAGTTCCAGATCACCAAGGAAATGGAGCCCGCCCTGGAGCAGGCCCTGGCCATCCTGAAGGATTCCAAGTGCCAGAAGTTCACCATTGAGGGCCACACCGACAACGTGGGCGGCGTGCCCTACAACCAGAAGCTGTCCGAGCGCCGCGCCGGCTCCGTGGCCAAGTGGCTGTCGGACCACGGCATGAGCGCTTCCCGCCTGAACCCGGTCGGCAAGGGCAAGCTTGAGCCCAAGTTCGACAACAAGACCGAGGAAGGCCGCCACCTTAACCGCCGCGTGGAAATCCGCAGCAACTAGCCTCTTGACCTCACCGGGGCTGCGGGGCACAATGCTCCGCAGCCCCGAACCGCTCTCCCTGTTCGTGTCCCCTTCGCCGGAGTTCAAAAATGTCCGTGAAAGCCCGCTTCAGCTCCCTCGCACTCCTGGCCCTCCTGGCGCTGCCTTTGGCGGCCCGGGCCGAATCTCCCGCCGTGCCCCAGCCCACCCTGGCCGTGGCCCCGGCGCAGGAAGTGCCCGCCCACCTGGACCCGGAACTCGTGCGCGAACACGAAAACTTCTCCCACTTCGCCCGCACCCAGGTGGAGCGCATGAACGCCACCATCCTGGGCGGCCGCCACAGCATGCAGGTCCACAAAGGCTCCGACGGCCTGTACCGCGCGTCTTTCCGCGCCATAGACCTGCCCGGCGTGGTCTGCCAGGTGCGCCGCTCCGAGAGCAACCCGCACTTCTACGTGGGCAACCTGATCTACAAGGAGCAGGTGCTGGAAAGCGTGGGCAAGAGCGCAGACGCCTGCCGCCAGGGCCCCTTCGAGCCCGTGAGCGAAAAGACCAACCGCCTCATCTACACCTCCAAGCACGGCGGCGGCTGGCGCTAGCCCCCGGCCATGTCCGGCGCGCCGCTCCACGCAGACGTGCGCTTCTGGCGCGACGAAGCCCTGCCCGGGGTGGAGGCGCGCTCGTCCACGTACACGCAAAAAGCCTTCCGCACCCACACGCACCGCGAGTGCATCATCTCCCTGGTCGAAGCCGGCGGCACCTGCTTCAGCCTTGAAGGCGCCCGCCACACCGCGCGCGCCGGGCATATCGTGGTCATCGAGGCCGGGCGGCCCCATGCCTGCAACCCGGACCCGGCCACAGGCATCTCCTACCGGCTCCTGTCCGTGGCTCCCGGCTGGCTGGCCGGCGCGGCCCAGGGCCAGGCCCTGCGCTTTCCCTCCCCGGTGCTCGACGACCCGGAGCTCTACGCCGCCTGGCGAGAACTGCACGAGGCCTACGTGTGGGGGGCTCCCACAGGCGAGAAACAGGCCCTGCTCATGGCCTGCCTGGGCGGGCTGGTGGCCCGCCACGCGGAACTCGGCGCAAAACGTGACCAGGAAGGGCGGAACCAGGGCAACCCCGCCGTGGCCAACCCCGGCGTGGACAAGGTGCGCAGGCACATCGAGGCCAACCCCGGCAGCTTCGAGCCTCTGGATGATCTGGCGCGCCGGGCCGGGCTTTCGCCCCACCATTTCCTGCGGGTGTTCAAGGCCGCCACGGGCCTGCCGCCCCACGCCTTCCAGATGCAGCAGGCCGTGGAGCACGCCAAGACGCTCCTGGCCGGGGGCATGACCATCAGCCAGGCCGCGCTGGACGCGGGCTTCGCGGACCAGAGCCACTTCTCGCGCTGCTTCCGGGAGTTCACCGGGGCCACGCCGCGCCAGTACCTGACGAGCCGCCCCTGCGACGCCTGGCCCTGTGCCGGGCAACCCTGCCGGGCCTGAGCCCTTCCACCGCAATTTCGTACCATACACCCGCCGCGCCCCGTGGCATGGTGGCCCCATGAACGCACACCGCCCCCTTGTCCCCTACCTGTGCCTGGCCGGAGCCGTGCTGCTCTGGGGCACCAGCTTCGTGGCCATGAAGTATGCCCTGACCGGCTTTGCACCCATGGCCGTGATCTTTCTGCGCATGGCCCTGGCCTCGCTCATCATGAGCCTGTTCTGGGGCCGCGTGCCCAAGGCGGGCCGCGAGCCCGGCGACCTCAAGTGGCTGGGCTTCGTGTGCCTGCTGCAGCCCTGCCTGTACTTCCTGCTGGAGGGCTTCGCCGTGAGCCTCACCACCTCGGCCCAGGCGGGCATGATCTCCTCCCTCGTGCCGCTCTTGGTGGCCGCCGGGGCCTTCGTCTTCCTGCGCGAGGCGCTCTCCGCGCGGATGATCATGGGCCTGGGCCTGTCCCTGTCCGGCGTGGTCTGGCTGTCCCTGTCCGGGTCCGCGGGAGAGTCCGCGCCGAACCCGGCCCTGGGCAACTTCCTGGAGCTTCTCGCCATGTGCTGCGCCAGCGGCTACATGCTGGTGCTCAAACATCTGTCCAGCCGCTACAATTCCTGGCAGCTCACGGGGCTGCAGGTTTTCGCCGGGGCGCTGTTCTTCCTGCCCGCCGCGCTTTTGTCCTCTCCGCAGTGGCTGGCCGACCCGGCCTCCGCGTTCCGCACCGTGCCGGGCGAGGCCTGGCTGGCCGTGGGCTACCTGGGCGGCGTGGTGACCCTCGGGGCCTTCGGCCTGTACAACCAGGCCGTGGCGCGCCTGGCCTCGGCCCAGGCCGCGGCGAGCATCAACCTGGTGCCGCTGGTGGCCGTGCTGGCGGGCTGGCTCATGCTGGGCGAGGCCCTGGCCCCGGCGCAGACCGCGGCCTGCGGGCTCATATTGACGGGCGTGCTGCTGGGCCAGACGCGGGGCAAGGCCAAGGCCCAAGCCCCCGCCCAGGCCGACAGCGCCGCCTGACCCCAACGGCCTGGGTCCGGCCTGACGGCATGGCCGCATGGCCGCCCCTGTACGGACGGCCCGTTCCCGGCTATGTTCCGGCCAGGGTCGGCGCTTTCCTCCGGCCCTGGCAGACAACGCCCAGCCACAGCCGGGAGGCCGCATATGTTCGAGTCCCTGCACCGCCGCATCCGCAAGAAGGGCCTGCCGCCCGGCACCGTCACCTATATCGGCCCGGAGCGCAGCTCCGCCGTGGCCATCGAGATCATCCACATTCCCGCGCCGGGCGCGGGGGAAGACGGCGTGCGCCAGCTGCGCCCCAAGAGCGCCGATGAATGCGCCCCCTACGTCTCCACGCCTGGCCTCACCTGGATCAACGTGGACGGCCTGCACGACCCGGACTGCGTGACCCGCCTGGGCGAACTGTTCTCGCTGCACCCGCTGGTGCTGGAGGACATCGTGCACACGGGCCAGCGGCCCAAGCTGGACGAGCTGGGCGACGCGCTTTTCGCGGTCTTGAAGATGCTGCGCTACGACGAGGACACCCGCACCATCTCCGACGAGCAGGTGAGCTTCATCCTCAAGGAGAACGTGCTGCTGACCTTCCAGGAGAAGGGCGGCGGCGACGTGTTCGGCGAGGTGCGCAAGCGGCTCGTCTCCGGCGCGGGCAAGCTCTGCAAGGCCGGGCCGGACTACCTCATGTACGGGCTCATCGACGCCGTGGTGGACAACTATTTCGTGGTGCTGGAGCGCATGGGCGAGGACATCGAGGAGGTGGAGGAGGCGTTGCTGGTTTCGCCCACGCCCCAGGAGCTGGAGACCATCCACGGCCTGCGGCGCGAGGCGCTCTTTCTGCGGCGGTTCATCTGGCCCCTGCGCGAGGTGCTGGCCAGGCTGGAAAAGGGCGGCAGCCCCCTCATCAAGGACTCCACCATCCTCTACCTGCGCGACCTGTACGACCACACCATCCAGGTGATGGACACGGTGGAGACCTTCCGCGACATGCTTTCGGGCATGGTGGAACTGTATCTTTCGAACGTGAGCCTGAAGCTGAACGAGATCATGAAGGTGCTGACCATGATCAGCACCATCTTCATCCCGTTAAGCTTCCTGGCTTCGCTGTACGGCATGAACTTCGAGCACATGCCGGAACTCAAGACCCAGTACGGCTACTTCGTGGTGCTTGGCGTCATGGCCTGCACGGTGGGCACCATGCTGTATTTCTTCCGGCGCAAGGGCTGGCTGGGGGGCTCCCCGTCCGCCGCGCGCACCCGCGACAATTGACGCGCCAATTGACGCGCCAGTTGAAGCGGCAGCGGACTCCGCAGACGGCCCGGCTCTGGCCGGGGCTGCCCCGCTAGCAGCAGCTCAAGGTCTGCTTCACCAGCAGTTCGTTCCGGTAGGCGCTGTCCGTGGCGAAGCGGCGGCAGAACTCCTCCACGCTTTCCGGGCGGATGTTGCCCATGAACGCCCGCTCGATGGGGCGGCCGTGCAGGTCGGTGAAGGGCTCGCCCCCCTTGAGGATGGTGACGCGGATGCGGTCGGCCTTGTCCGGATCGGGTGCGGCGTCGAAGCTGAACCCGGAGAATTCGTAGTGCAGTTCCATGACAGCCTCCTTTACTTTGCTGAAAGGGTAACCATATACCCCTGCATGGCAAGGGTTCGGCAGGGATTTGCCGTTGCCCGCCGGGCCCGGCTTTGGTACATATCCGCCAACGCGGCGGGAATTACTCCGGCCGGCATTCAGACACGTTGATGGAAGGAGGAGCCCCCGTGGCCACGTTCAAGATACACCCCATCGTCATGGGCACGAAAATCTTCGACCATGGCATGATGACCTACCAGCACTCCTACGGCAAGCCCTACACCATCCCCATCTACTGCTGGTATTTGGAAGGCGGCGACAAGAAGATCCTGGTGGACACCGGCGAGATGCAGCCCATCATCAGCCCCGAGCGCGAGGCGGCCATCGGCGGAAAGATCCACACCTTCGAGGACGGCCTGGCCCAGTACGGCCTGAAGCCCGAGGACATCGACATCGTGGTGCACACGCACCTGCACAACGACCACTGCGAAAACGACTACAAGTGCGTCAACGCGCGCATCTACGTGCACGAGAAGGAACTGGAGCACATCCACGACCCGCACCCGCTGGATTACCGCTACCTGGAGGACTACATCCTCGACGTGGAGGAGAACGGCCAGCTGGAGGTGCTCACCGGCGACGCGGAGATCGTGCCCGGCGTGCGCGTGCTGCACACCCCGGCCCACACCGAGGGCGGCCTGACCGTGCTGGTGGACACCGAGAAGGGCGTGGCCGCCATCACCGGCTTCTGCGTCATCATGGACAACCTGACCCCGCCCAAGGAGGTCAAGGCCATGGAGATGGAAGTGATTCCCTGCGGCACCGTGGTCAACGCCTACCAGGCCTACGACAACATCCTGAAAGTGAAGCAGGCGGCGGACATACTGCTGCCGCTGCACGAGCCGCGTTTCGCGGCGACTCCCACTATTCCCGAGTAGACCCGCGCTTCGCGGCGACGCCCACCATACCCGAATAGCCCCGCTTGCGCGGCGGCACCCGACACGAACCGGGCCTCGGCAAGAGGTCCGGTTCTTGCGTTTTCCCACTACGCATTGACGGACCCGGTCCTCGGAATTATCTACCCCCCACACGTAACCCCCGGTCCGCGCGCGTGCCCCTTTGCGGGCGTGGCGACGCCCTGGCCGCAAAAGGAGCTTCCCATGTCCGCACCCGATTTCGTGAAAATGCAGGAACTGCTCATGCGCGAGCTTCGGCTCATGCACTACCCTGTGGCCATCAAGTACTTCTTCGATCAGGCCGAGCTGGACGCCTTCCGCAAGGACCAGCCCCACTACTCGCCCGTGAAACCCCTGACCTTCTGCCAGGCCGAGATCGGCGCGCGCATGGAAGGCATCGCCGTGCTGCTGGAGCGCGAGAAGCTGGGCTGCACCAACGCCCAGTTCGTGTTCGGCTGGAAGGGGCTGGACGAGGGCGAGGTGAAGAGCCACGTGAAGTACTGCACCGACGCCGACCAGGCCAAGCGCGTGGTGGAGGGCAAGCCCCGCCTGCCCGAAGGCGAACTGCTCGCCGTGGCCGTGAGCCCGCTGGCCCTGAGCGTGGGCACCCCGGACGTGGTGCACTTCTACTGCGACAACATGCAGGCCTACCACATTCTGGGCGACTGGATGGCCACCCAGGACGTGCACCCCTTCCGCCCCTCCATGAGCGTGAACTCCGCGGCCTGCGGCGGCAACGTGTTCGCCTACAACGAGAAGCAGGCCAACCTGTTCCTGGCCTGCAGCGGCAGCTACAACTCCGGCAAGACCGAGCGCGGCGAGATCAACGTGGCCATCCCGGGCGGGCACATGGAGTCCCTGGTGGCGCGCCTGCAGAAGCGCATCGACGAGAAGGGCGGCGCGGCCATCACCCGCCTGGGCGAGCCCTTCCCCGGCGCGGACATCTGCAAGAACTGCCCGCTCATCGTGTTCAAGAAGGAAGGCGAGGCCCCCAAGGCCTAGCCCCGGCGCTCCAAAAACATCGGGCCGGCCCTCCTCCCTGTCCATGGGGGGAAGGCCGGCCTTCTTGCGTTCTGGCGGGCACGCCGCCGAGCCGCCTGCTACTTGTTCCCTGCTATGACGCGCCCCCGCAGGACCGGGTTACGCCGGTGCGGCGCGCCATGGCGGCCCCTGGCAGCCAAGTCCGCGTCGCGCCTTGACGCACGGGATGAAAGCGGACAAAATTCGCAGACAGGCCCGCGCCCCCCGTGCCGCGCAGGCGCCAGAAGACCGGCCGAAACCGCGCAGACCCAGGAGGACCGCCATGCCCTTCCGCAGAAAGAAGATCTCCGTCATCGGTTCCGGCCAGGTGGGCGCCACCTGCGCCCTCATGCTGGCCAGCCGCGGCGTGGGCGACGTGGTGCTCTTGGACATCAACGAAGGCTCGGCCAAGGGCAAGGCGCTCGACATCCTGCAGACCGCCGCGGTGCAGCTCTTCGACTCCCAGGTGAAGGGCACGGCCGACTACGCCGACACGGCGGGCTCCCACGTGGTGGTGGTCACCGCGGGTTCGCCCCGCAGGCCGGGGCTGACGCGCGACGACCTGCTGACCATCAACGCCAACGTGGTGGCCTCCTGCTGCCGCGAGATCAAGAAGCATTCACCCGGAGCCGTGGTCATCATCGTCACCAACCCGTTGGACGCCATGTGCTTCGTGGCCAAGCGCGAGCTCGGCTTCCCGCGCGAGCGAGTGCTCGGCATGGCCGGCATCCTCGATTCCTCCCGCTTCCGCACCTTCGTGGCCCTGGAACTGGGCGTCAGCGTGCGCGACGTGCAGGCGCTGGTCATGGGCGGCCACGGCGACAGCATGGTACCCATGCCGCGCCACTGCTTCGTGGGCGGCGTACCCCTGACGGAGCTGCTGGACGGCCCGCGCATCGAGGCCCTGGTGGAGCGCGCCCGGCGCGGCGGCGACGAGATCATCAAGCTTTTGGAGACCGGCTCGGCCTTCTACGCCCCGGCCGCCAGCGTGGTGCAGATGGCCGAATCCATCCTGCGCGACCAGCGCCGCGTGCTGCCCTGCGCCGCCCTGCTGGACGGCGAGTTCGGCGTAAAGGACCTGTTCGTGGGCGTGCCCTGCGTGCTGGGCGGGCGCGGCCTGGAAAGGGTCTGCGAGATCACGCTGGACGACACCGAACGCGCGGCCTTCGACTTTTCCGTGGGCCGCGTGCGCGCCCTGGTGGACGACCTGGCGCGCCTGGGGCTGTAACGCGTGCGAAAACTGGCCCTCTGCCTGGCCCTTGTGGGGCTCCTGCTGGCCAGCGCCGCGCTGCCTTCCTCCGCGCTGGCCGAGAAACCGCGCAAGAACGTCCTGGTCTTCAATTCCTACCACGACGGCTACGCCTGGTCGGACGAGATCATGCGCGGCCTGCGCGCCTTCTTCGCCGAGTCGCAGTACCTGGTGGACCTGCAGATCGAGTACATGGACACCAAGCGCTTCGCCACGCCGGAGCGCGCCCGCGCCCTGTTCGAGTTCTACCGCGACAAGTTCAAGGGCGCGGACTTCGACCTGATCATCGCCTCCGACGACTTCGCCTACAACTTCATCCTGGACTACCAGGACCAGCTCTTCCCCGGCCTGCCCGTGGTCTTCTGCGGCGTCAACGACCTGAAGCCCGCCAAGATGGCCGGCAAGACCAACATCACCGGGCTGGTGGAGAACGTGGACTTCGAGTCCACCCTGCGCCTGGCCGCGCGCCTGCACCCGGAAGCGAACCGCATGATCGTCATCGGCGACCGTTCCGTCACCGGCATGGCCATCCAGGGCCAGCTGCGCGAGGTGGCCCCGCGCCTGCGCGGCATCCTGGAGTTCGAGTACTGGGACGACCTGCCCATGGAGACCATCCTGGACCGGTTGCACGCCATGCCGCCCAACACCCTGCTCTTCGTCATCCCCATGTACCTGGAGCACGAGGGCAGGCTCTACGCCGCGGACGAGGTCCTCGAGGTCATCTCGGCCAATGTCTCGCTGCCGGTATACAGCTGCTGGCGCTTCCTTCTGGGCCACGGCTGCGTGGGCGGCAAGCTGCACAGCGGCGTGGACCACGGCCGCATCGCCGGGGGCCTGGCCCTGCGCATCCTGGCCGGGGCCAACCCAAGCGACATCCCGATCATCAAAAGCTTCGACGACCCCTACGCCTTTGACTGGGACGTGCTTCGCAAGCTCAATATCCCCCTGTCCGAGCTGCCCTCCGGCGCGGACATCATCAACGAGCCCTACCGCTTCTATACCATCGACAAGGGCCTGTTCTGGACCATCATGGTCAGCCTGGCCGCGCTCATCTTCATCCTGGTGCTGCTGGTGGCCAGCATCACGCAGCGCAGGCGCATCCAGGAGCGCGTCAACGACCAGCTCTCCTTCCTCAAGATCCTCATGGACGCCATCCCCCTGCCGCTCTACTCCCTCACCCGGCACGGGCTGTTCCAGGACTGCAACCTGGCCTTCGAGCGGCTCTTCGGCGTCAGCCGCGCCGCCATCCAGGGCAAGGCGCCGGAGGACATCGGCGAGCCCGGCGCCGGGCAGGATATTGGGGCCGCTGGCCTGCGCGACGCCGTGGACAAGGAGCTGCTCGCCTCCGCCGGGGTGCGCATGTACGAGTCCGAGCTGCGCCTGCCCGGCGAGGACAACCGCGCCGTCATGCTCAGCAAGGCCACCTACCTGAACGCCAAGGGCGAGATCCTGGGCCTGGTGGGCGTGTTGAACGACATCTCCGGCCTCAAGCGCGCGCAGGAGGAACTGCGCCAGGCCGAGGAGAAATACCGCGGCATCTTCGAGAACTCGGTGCTGGGCATCTTCCGCGCCGCGCCCGAGGGACACCTGCAGGACGCCAACCACGCCCTGGTGGAGATGCTCGGCTTCGGCAGCCTGGGCGACCTGCTGGCCACGGGCGCGGATTTCCTTTCCGGCAGCGGCGATGGCGCGCCCAACTGGCTCTCCGCCGCCACGGGCCCCGGCGGCGTGGCCGCCTACCGGCGCGAGTTCGTGCGCCCCGACGGCCGGCGCATCACCACCTTCCTGCACGTGCGCGCCGTGGCCGGGGCCGATGGTTCCCTTGCCGCCTACGAAGGCGTGGTGGAGGACATCACCCAGCGCGAGAACGCCGAGCGCGCCCTGTCCAAGAGCGAGCGCATGCTCCAGCTGGTGCTCGACACCATCCCCCAGCTGGTTTCCTGGAAGGACCGCGACCTGCGCTACCTGGGCGTGAACCGCTCCTTCCTGTCCTTCTTCGGCCTGGAGGACGCCCGCCGCGTGCTGGGCAGAACCGACGAGGAGCTTTTCGAGGGGCGCGAGTCCGCCCAGAGCGCCCAGGCCCACGACCGCATGGTGGTGGAGAAGAACCAGGCCCAGTACCGCGCGGCCTGGCACGCGGAGGACGGCTTCGGCCGGCCCGTGCTGCTGGAGGTCTCGCGCGTGCCCCTGCACGATTCCGGGGGCGCGGTCGTCGGTCTCTTGTGCGCGGCCGAGGACGTGACCGAGAAGAACAACCTGGAGCGCCAGCTGCTGCAGTCGCAGAAGATGGAGGCCATCGGCACCCTGGCGGGCGGCATCGCGCACGACTTCAACAACATCCTCACAAGCATCATCAACAGCGCGGAGCTGGCACTCATGGACGCGCCCGAGAGCTCGGACATGGCCCAGGACCTGTTGCGCGTGCTCAAGGCCGGGCAGCGCGGCAGCCAGCTGGTGCGGCAGATCCTGGCCTTCAGCCGCCCGTCCCAGGCGGGCTTCCAGTACGTGAACGTGGCCGAGGTGGCGCGGGAAACCTTGAGCCTCCTGTCCGCCTCACTGCCGCGCAACATCAGCGTGCGCGAGGACATACGCCAGGACCCGGCCCTGGCCCTGGCCGACCCCATCCAGCTGCACCAGGTGTTCCTGAACCTGTGCACCAACGCCTTCCAGGCCATGCGCGAAACCGGAGGCGACCTGCTGCTGACGCTCCACTCCGAGGCGCTGGACGCCCAGGCCGCGGAAGGCCTTTCCTTGCCGCCGGGACGCTACCTGCACCTCACCATCACCGACAACGGCCCGGGCATCGAGCAGGAGATCCTGGACAAGATCTTCGACCCCTTCTTCACCACCAAGGGCAAGGCCGAAGGCACCGGCCTGGGCCTCGCCGTGGTCCACGGCATCATCAAGGCCCACAAGGGCGCCGTGGCCGTGGACAGCATCCCCTGGGAACGCACCAGCTTCGACATCTACCTGCCGCAGTACGAGCGCATCAGTCGGCTTGATTCCGTCCACCCCGAGCAGGTGCGCCGGGGCCAGGGGCGCATCCTCTTTGTGGAGGACGACCAGGACCAGCTGGCCACCATCCCCCGCGTGCTGGGCAAGCTGGGCTACGAGGTCACCGGCCGCTCCAGCGCGCCGGAGGCCCTGCGCGAGCTGGACGAGAACCCCAGCGGCTTCGACGCCGTGCTGACGGACTTCGACATGCCCGAGGTGAACGGCGTGGAGTTCGCGCGGCGCATCCTCGTCCAGCACCCCGGCCTGCCGGTCATCATGATCTCCGGCCGCCTGCACACCGGCGACATCCCGCCCGACCTGCCGCCCAACATCCTGCGCGTGCTGGCCAAGCCATATAGCCAGGCGGCCATATCCGAGGCGTTGCGCGAGATTCTGAGCGTGGGATGAGCGCGGAAGCAACCCGCGCTACTTGCAGTTGGTCGGGTCCGCCTTGCACTGCACAAGCCGCTGCTGCTGGTAGACGAGGTCCGCTTCGGCCTTGGTCTCGGCCAGTTTCTCGGCCGTGGTGCTCGGCGCAAAGGCCTTGAGCAAGGATTCCGTTGACCCAAGGGCGCTGGAAGTGCCGGATCCCTTCTTGTATTTCAGGCTCTTGATCACCCCCGCCTCTGACAGGCTCAACGAAAACTCCTGACTCCCAAAGGCTGCAGGCTTCGGCAGCGGGATGTCGTAGGTGCCCTTGGTGCTTGGCACTATGGCCTGGCCATTCCAGATCTCGACACCCCCGGCAGCCGCGGTGAGGGTGAGCAGCCGCGCTTCATTCATCTTCAACGTGCAATTGTCGGCCTGCCCGCTGCCTTTCTCGTTTTTCGCCCGCACAGGAGTGATGGTCTGTCCGTCCCCGTAGTTCCAGCGCAACGTGAGCGGGGGCAGGTACTGTTTCAGCACCGCATGCGCCTCAACATCCCCTTCAAGGGGGACAAACTCCGAACTGGTGGAGGCCTGCATGTCCTCCCAGGAAACCCGGCGCCGGTAATTCAAGGTCAACGTCTTGTCGCCCACCAGGCTGCTTAGCGCCTTGCACGCGGCGGTTACGTCCACGGGCCTGTCTTTGGCTTTCTCCGCACCTTTCTTTATGAACCCGAACGGCTCCAACGCGGCCAGGACAGCGACACCTGCAACGATCGCCTTCTGTCCTCCGCCTGTTTGAACCGAATTGACCGACACAAGCCGGCCATCCTCGGTGAAGCCGAAGGTCATGTCCGCATCCCCCAGACACGTGTCCAGGCATTTGAGGTCAAACGACAGCGGCTTTTCAGCCATCCAGCTGGAGTACTTTGTTTCGGCGGTGACGGCATTCGAGTAGGCGAGGCGCGTTCCGTCCTTGCTGCAGCCAAGCACCTGCGTCACCGACACGGTCACGTCCGCCTTTGGCCGCCAGTACTGGATCGTCGCGTCCGGAATCGACGCGCACCCGCCAAGAAACCCGAGCAATACCAGCAGAACGGTGCCCCTGCGCATGGTCCCCTCCTTGGTTGTCCCGACCCTTTGATGCGAACGATAGCTTTGCCACCTCTACGGCGAAGTACGCAGTTTGCGAATTCCTGTCTAGCAACAGACAAAGACCGGCGGCAGGTTTGCAAGAAGGGTCGGGGGGAAGTGAACCAAACGGAAAAGGGCCGACACCCTTGTGGGGTGCCGGCCCGGATGGGCTGGTAAAGGAAGGCGGGAAGCCTTGTCGGCTTAACGCTTCGAGTACTGGAAGCGAGCGCGGGCGCCCTTCTGGCCGTACTTCTTGCGTTCCTTCTTGCGGGCGTCACGGGTCAGGAACCCGGCCTTCTTCAGGGTGCCACGCAGTTCGGGATCGACCAGGAGCAGGGCGCGGGCGATGCCGTGACGGACGGCCTGGGCCTGTCCGGCCACGCCGCCGCCGGCGACGTTGACCTTGATGTCGAACTTGTCGGCATTCTTGGTCAGCTTCAGCGCCTGCTGCACGATCATCTGCAGGGTCTTGCGCGGGAAGTAGTCTTCGTAGGGACGGTCATTGATGGTGATCTGACCGGTGCCCTGGTACAGACGGGTGCGGGCGACGGCGTTCTTGCGCTTGCCGGTGCCGTAGTTGAAATCGGACATGGGTTCCGCTCCTCTTTACAGGTCCAGAGCCTGAGGCTTCTGGGCGGCATGGGTGTGGTCGGGACCGGGGAACACCTTGAGCTTCTTGATGATCTGACGGGACAGGCGGTTCTTCGGCATCATGCCGCGCACAGCCTGGATGATCACCAGCTCGGGGTTCTTCTCAAGCATTTCCTTGAGGGTGCGGCTCTTGATGCCGCCGGGGTACAAGGTGTGCTTGTAGTACATCTTCTTGTTCAGCTTGTCGCCCGTGACCTTGATCTTCGAGGCGTTGACCACGACGATGAAGTCGCCACCATCCATGTGGGGGGCGTAACCGGGCTTGTGCTTGCCGCGAAGGCGGTGGGCGATCTCAGTGGCCAAACGGCCAAGCACCTTGTCCGTGGCATCGACCACAAACCATTCGTGCTTCAGGTCCGCGGGGACCGGGCTGTACGTATTCATGTAGGGCTGCTCCTTCATCCAAACTGGAAACAGGGCTCTTACTGGCTTTGTTGTAGCCTGTCAACCCAAAATCATCGTCTTTCCTGCGGGACAATCCCGCCAGAAGACGCCAAACGTATGCTAGGCCTTGGCAACCAGCTCCTTGAGCTTGGCGATGGCCTTGTCGATTCCCGCCGCGTCGGTGCCGCCGGCCTGGGCCATGTCGGGCCTGCCGCCGCCGGAACCGCCGACTTCCGCCGCCACGTCCTTGATGAGCACAGGGGCGGTGAACCTGCCGTGCAGATCCTTGCTGACGGCGATGAGCACGGCGACCTTGCCGTCCTCGGTGGGCGCGGCGATCATGGCCACGCCGGAGGGCAGCTTGCTCTTCAGCGCGTCCATCTGGTCGCGCAGGCTCTTGATGCTGGCGGCCTCGGCCTTCACGGCGATGACCTTCACTCCGCCAATCTCCTCAACCTCGGCCATGCGCGCCCCGCCCTCGCCGGAAGCCAGCTTGGTCTGCAGGCGCTCCACTTCCTTCTGCAGGGCCTTCACCTGGGCGGCCATGGCCTTGGTGCGGGCGGCCACTTCCTCGGGCCGGGCCTTCAGCACGGCCTGGACCTCGCCCATTTCCTGGCGCAGGGTCTGCAGGTGGTTCAGGGCGTTCCAGCCCGTGGCGGCCTCGATGCGGCGGATGCCCGCGGCCACGCCGGTCTCGGAAAGGATGACGAAGCTGCCCGCCTGGCCGGTCTGCACCAGATGGGTGCCGCCGCACAGCTCCATGCTCACGCCGGGCACTTCCACCAGGCACACGGTGTCGCCGTACTTCTCGCCGAACAGCGCCGTCGCGCCGCGCGCCACGGCCTCCTTCTGGCTCACGAACTCGCGTCCCACCGGGATGTCGTCCAGGATGGCGCGGTTCACGATCTGCTCCACGCGGGTGATCTCGGCCGGGGTCATGGGCGCGATGTGCGTGAAGTCGAAGCGCAGGCGCTCCGGTCCCACAAGGGAGCCGGACTGCTTCACGTGGTCGCCCAGCACCTGGCGCAGGGCCGCGTGCAGCAAATGGGTGGTGGTGTGGTTGCGCGAGCTTGCCATGCGGCCGCGCGCGTCCACGGTGAGGGTGGCGGTCTGGCCGGCCAGCATCTCGCCCTCGTTGACGAAGATCTTGTGCACCGTGAGGTCGCCGGCAGGCTTCACGGTTTCCAGC
This sequence comes from uncultured Desulfocurvus sp., assembly GCA_964446455.1. Classification (GTDB taxonomy): domain Bacteria; phylum Desulfobacterota; class Desulfovibrionia; order Desulfovibrionales; family Desulfovibrionaceae; genus Humidesulfovibrio. The sequence continues at coordinate 40,579 of CAYUOW010000001.1, read as the reverse complement.
ACGTCGGCGCCGCCGGTCTCGGTGTGCACCTCGCCCTGGTCGCCTTCCTGGCCGCCGGACTCGCCGTAGAACGGGGTGCTCGCGGCCACGAGCCAGCCGCCCTCGCCCTGCTCCAGCTTCTCCACGGCCTCGCCCTCGCCGTTCAGAAGGGCCACGATGCGCCCCTCGTCCTCGAACTGGGTGCTGCCGGTGAAGCGGGTCTTCATGCCGGCTTCCAGCAGGCCCTGGAACATGCTGGCCACGTCCTTCTCGCCGGAACCCTTCCAGGCCTTCTTGGCGCGGGTCTTCTGCTCCTTCATGCAGGCCATGAAGCCGGGCTCGTCCACGGCCACGCCGAGCTTCCCGGCCACGTCGTTGACGATGTCCAGGGGGAAGCCGAAGGTGTCGTACAGCTTGAAGGCGAATTCGCCGGTGATGCCGCCGCCCGTGCCCTCGGCCTTCAGGCGCGCAAGCTCTTCCTCAAGGATGACCAGGCCCTTGTCGAGGGTCTGGGAGAAGCGCTCCTCCTCCTCGCGGATGACCTTGGTCATGAACTCCTGGTTGGACAGAAGCTCAGGGTAGGCGTCGCGCATGTGCGCCACCACCTGGCGGGCGGTCTCGTGCAGGAAGGGGTCGGTGAGGCCGATGAGCCTGCCGAAGCGGAAGGCCCGGCGGATGAGACGGCGCAGCACGTAGCCCCGGCCCTCGTTACTGGGCAGGATCTGGTCGGTGATGAGGAAGGCGATGGAGCGGCTGTGGTCGGCGATGACCTGCAGCGCGGTGTCCGTCTCCTTGTCCGCGTGGTACTTCACCTTGGCCTTCTCGGCCACGTAGTCGATGAGGGCGCGGAAGATGTCGGTCTCGAAGTTGGAGCGCTTGCCCTGCACCACGGCGGCGATGCGCTCAAGGCCCATGCCGGTGTCGATGCTGGGGCGCGGCAGCGCGGTGCGGGTGCCGTCGGCGGCCTGGTCGAACTGCATGAACACCAGGTTCCAAATCTCCAGGTAGCGGTCGCAGTCGCACTTGCCGATGCCGCAGTCCGGGCCGCAGGCCATGTCCGCGCCCTGGTCCACATAGATCTCCGAGCAGGGGCCGCAGGGGCCGGTGTCGCCCATGGACCAGAAGTTGTCCTTCTCGCCCAGGCGGAAGATGCGGTCCGCGGGCACGCCCGCCACCTTCTGCCACAGCTCGCCCGCCTCGTCGTCATCCTTATATATGGAGACGTAGAGCTTGTCCTTGGGCAGCTTCAGCTCCTCGGTGATGAAGGCCCAGGCGTACTTGATGGCGTCGGCCTTGAAGTAGTCGCCGAAGGAGAAGTTGCCCAGCATCTCGAAGAAGGTGTGGTGGCGCGCGGTGCGGCCCACGTTCTCCAGGTCGTTGTGCTTGCCGCCCACGCGCAGGCATTTCTGGCTGGTGGTGGCGCGCACGTAGGCGCGTTTCTCCTGGCCCAGGAACACCTTCTTGAACTGCACCATGCCCGCGTTGGTGAACAGCAGGCTGGGGTCGTCCTTGGGCACCAGGGTGGAGGACTCCACCACGGTGTGGCCGTTCTTCTCAAAGAACTTCAAAAAGCGGGAGCGTATTTCTGCGGCGTTCATGCGGGTTTCGTTCTCCAAAATAATGTATGGGGTCGGGCGGGCCGGAGCTGCCCGCGTGCTAGTCGTCCATGTCCGCGGGTTCTTCGGCCGCGGGGATGAAGGCAGGCGGGTTCATGCCCAGGTGCTCCAGGATCTTGTCCTCGATCTGCTGGCGCAGCTCGTGATTCTCGGCCAGGAGCGCGCGGACGTTCTCCTTGCCCTGGCCCAGGCGCTCGTTGCCGAAGGCGAACCAGGAGCCGCTCTGCTCGATGATCTTGTGCTCCACGCCCAGGTCGATGATCTCGCCCTCACGGCTCATGCCGGTGCCGTAGAGGATGTCCACCAGGGCCTCGCGGAAGGGCGGGGCGACCTTGTTCTTGACCACCTTGATGCGCGTGCGGTTGCCGTAGGCCTCTTCCTTGTCCTTGAGGCTCTGGATGCGGCGGATGTCCATGCGGATGGAGGCGTAGAACTTGAGCGCGTTGCCGCCGGTGGTGGTCTCCGGGCTGCCGTAGCCGGTCATGCCGATCTTCATGCGGATCTGGTTGATGAACACCACCACCGCGCGGGACTTGTGGATGGTGCCGGTGAGCTTGCGCAGGGCATGGCTCATGAGCCGGGCCTGGCCGCCCACCTGGGTCTCGCCCATCTGGCCCTCAAGTTCGGCCTGGGGGATGAGCGCGGCCACGGAGTCGATGACCACGAGGTCCACCGCGTTGGAGCGCACCAAGAGGTCGGCGATCTCGAGGGCCTGCTCGCCGAAGTCCGGCTGAGAGATGAGCAGTTCCTCGGTCTTGACGCCGAGGCGGCGGGCGTAGGCCACGTCCAGAGCGTGTTCGGCGTCGATGAAGGCCGCCGTGCCGCCGCGCTTCTGGCATTCGGCCACCAGGTGCAGGGTCAGCGTCGTCTTGCCCGAGGATTCCGGGCCGTAGATTTCGGTGACGCGCCCCTTGGGGATGCCGCCAACGCCAAGCGCCAGGTCGAGCCCGATGGAGCCGGTGGGAATGACCGGGATGGCGGTCAGGGCCGCGCCGTCGTCCATGCGCATGATGGCGCCCTTGCCGAACTTGCGCTCAATGGTGGTGAGCGCCGTGGTGAGTGCTTCCAGGCGCAGATCTTCAGGGCTCGTGGCGGGCTTTTTGGCCATGGGTGCTCCTCCGGGGGTGGCTATTTGGGCGTAGAAAAGGCCTGTTACCAGAAGCCCGGCCCGGCGGCAACAGGCGATACGCCCCCTCGACCGGCGTATAGGCGAAACGAATAGGTCTGCGCGATATTTCTTCCACGCCTCCCGGCTGGCCCGCCGGGCCTTGCGCCCAGGCCGCATCCGGAGTAGGAGGCGGAAATGACGCGCGCAGGCCGCAGGAACATGTCCGCCGCCCCCCAGGGGTTCCGACCGTGAGGGCGCGGCGCAGGCTGCAGCACCCGGGACGCGAGTCGCGCCACCGCAAGGTGGGCGAGGACTCCATGTTCCGGCTGCTCTCCCGCTACGACAAGAAAGGCGGCCTGGAACTGGTGCGCCTGTGGCGCGAGTGGGAGAACGTGGTTGGCCCCGAGGTGGCCGAGCTGGCCCGCCCCCTGGGCCACAAGGACGGCACGCTTGTGCTCTTCGCCCAGGACGCCATCGCCGCGCAGCAGCTCAGCTACTACGTTTTCGAGCTGCTGGAGCGCGTGAACGCATTTTTCGGCAAAGAAGTCTTTGACAAGGTGCGGTTCGAGCTGCTAGATGGCAGAGTTCCTTTGGGGCTGCAAAGTCACGCGGAGACTTCTCCGCGCGCCAGCCACCCCAAAAAGCCGAGCAATCTCGGCGGGCTGATCGGCAAAATCGACCCGGATTCCGCCGTTGGCCGTTGCTATCTGGCCTATGTGCGGTATTTTTCCAGCCTGCCCGATGAGGGCGCGGCCAACGACGCGAATACTCGCCCCCAAGGGGCGTCAAGGAGAAGGAAATGAGCCAGGAAATTTTGGAAATGAGCTTTGAGAGCCTGGGCCTGACCAAGCCCCTGGACAAGATGACCGCCAAAGAGCTGCGCCAGCTGGTGGTGGTCAAGAAGATCCCCTCCATCGTGGGTGCCAGCGGCATGCAGAAGGAAGAGCTGGTCACCGCCATCAAGGGCGTGTTCGGCATCGTTGACGAAGAGGGCGCCGTTTCCCCCTACAAGGACCAGATCTTCACCATGAAGCGCAAGATCCGCGAGATGCGCGTGGCCAAGGGCACCGTTGAAGCCCGCCAGGAGCGCACCCAGCTTCGCCGCAAGATCAACAAGCTGAAGAAGCGCACCCGCCGCCTGTCGCGCGCGCTGTAGTTTTTTCGCGCAGGGCACACTTCGGGGTTGACAAGAACGCCCCGAAGCCAGTATCACGTGCCCTCGCAACCTGCTGGGGGATCGTATAAAGGCAATACTGCGGGTTCTGGCTCCGCCAATCGAGGTTCGATTCCTCGTCCCCCAGCCACTTCTCACCATGTCCCCATCGTCTAGCCTGGTCCAGGACGACGGCCTTTCACGCCGTTAACAGGGGTTCAAATCCCCTTGGGGACGCCAGCGCAAATTAAAGCGGTCAGGAGAACATCCTGGCCGCTTTTTCGTTGCGCCCCTGCCCTGCCCCGGCGCTCTCATCTTCTTTTCCAGCAACGAAGCCGTCACCCTTTGGGAGAGAGGTTGACCTGCCTCATCCCCTGGAGCACGTACGCAGCGTTTGCTGCATCCGCTTCTGCGTCGGTCTTCTGGATCATCTGCCATATGATCACGAGCGTATCGTTACACAGTCCAATGTACATATACCCGCCAAAGTCGTGCCGAGACGCCTTCTTGATCTGGTATATCCCATTGTCTTTCCCCTTCTCGACAAGCTCCGTCTCCATGCGCAAGCCCTCTCTATATTCGCTGAGGACAGAAGCCGACAGTTGTTCAAAACTCATCCCATGTGCTGGACGTACAATCAGATGCTGTGCGACAGGATTCGTCAATTCGCCCTTGCCATAATAGATATAGTGATAGCCAGAGCCGTCCTTCTTGCTTAGACAATGATATTTCTTCTCAAGGCCTGAAACTCTATCCCAGTACGGTCGCGACAATCTAAACGAAACACCATACGCACAAACGTCTCTTGCCCTGACAAACTGATCTCGCGCAGGGGAAAGCAAATCATCGACGACAGTATCAATCACTGCAGGACGCAGCGG
>CAYUOW010000001.1:0-35832 GCA_964446455.1 uncultured Desulfocurvus sp. | reverse complement strand
GGAGCCCCTCTGTCAGTTGACTCATAATCCAGCCGCACAGCGTTCTTTTCTAGATAGTCGACGCATCTCCAGAACCACATATATTCAACGCTAAAAGGTTCTCTTGCCATAGATCCATATCTCAAGCCACGATTAATCTCATACAGCAGTGAACTATTGAGTTTTCCTTGCGAATGCTTAAAACACACGCCCCGAAGCAGCATGAAATGCACTAGCCTGTAGTTCCAATAAGGCGGGCTTGCCGCTGCACCAATGGGCGACTCTCTCGTGGCATTGAAAAACTCAAGCTCTGCCCCCTTGTTCAACAACAAGAAAAATGCTGCTTCGTTGCCAACTTCAAGTGCTTTCATAATGGGACGTGATTGCCGGTCAGGGGGTTCCAGATTGGGATCACCTTTGCCCACATCGAGCACCAATCGTAAATATTCCGGCCCAAGCGCCTTGGTTCTGTAAGCAGCCCAATGCACAAGTGATGACTGCTGCTGTTGAAAGCCTCGATAGACGACGTCTTCCCCGCTCCACACCGTGAGCATATTCGCGTCAGCGCCACGCTCAAGAAGCCTGCGAAACCCATCCTCGTTCGGATGAAACAACAGCCACTCGGCGATCGTCAGACCATACATACCGACAGCATTCACATCTGCGCCAGCGTCCACAAGTCTGTCGATTTCTTTAACGTCCCCTTTTTCCGCCGCAGCAGCAAGCGCCTGGGCCTGGGGGTTGGCCGAAAAGCAACTTGCGGCGGATAGACGCTCAAGCGGAGTCGGCGTCGTGGCGACGCGAATAAGCGGCGCCACACCGGAGACCTGCGCCGCGATCACGACGGCTGCAAGCCCCGTAATTGCAACAGCAGCCCCCGCGTCTTCCCGGACTGATTTTGAACACCCGGTACACAACATAACGACAAGCACCCCTGTCGTAACTTTTCGCAACAACACCACGGCATTCATCACGCTGCCGTCACATCCCAAGCTTCGAGCCATGTCCCGGTGTCCTCCCAAAAGCAGCTCGCTCGCGTTAACTGAATAGCAACAGCAAAACCGCCACTCAGATTGGCGCATGTTGCCCGCGATCACGCGCGGATACGCAGTATCCGGATTGAACCGACATTGTCTAGGAAAGTATGAAAGAGGGTTCCCTCTCGTTCGCCTACTTGATGGTGTACTCGCGGTAGCGCGCGCGCTTGAGCTTGCCGTAAGCCAGAGAGCCCACGCGCGCCACCATGAACGCCCCCACGATGACCCCGAAGAACAGCGCCCCGCCCGAGACGGAGTGCTCCTTCAGCAGGCGCACCAGCCGGTACACGGGAAAGGCCACGAACAGCACCGTGGCCAGCGCGCCCAGGGTTCCGTACCACCAGAACAGCCGCCGCTCTTGCAGGGTGGCCCGCTCGTCGTCCTTGGCCCCCAGGCCCAGCCAGCCCAGCAGCTTGCGCTCCAGGAACTTGAAGGAGCGCGCGCGCAGGTTGGCCACGCCGGTGTGGTCCACCAGCATGTAGTAGGCGTCCATCTTGAGGAAGGGATTGAAGTTCATCACCAGGCTCACGGCGCTCAAGAGGCTGAAGGCCACGAACACGTATTCCCACATGCCGCCAGTGCCCGCATTCCAGCCCGCCAGCCACACCGCCAGGCCGAACACCGCGCAGGACATCACGGGCCCGCCAAGGGAGACCAGGATGCGCTGGCGCTTGTCCGGGAAGTTCAGGGCCGCGGTGGTGTCGCAGTAAAAGATGAACGAGGCCATGTAGAACATGAGCCCGATGCGCGGCACGAAGCCGCCGTAGTGCTTGCAGGCCACGCCGTGCCCCAGCTCGTGCAGGATGACGTGGACGAGCACCAGGGAATACAGCGGCAGCAAAATCCAGCCGTTGTCGAACACCGCCTGCTCCAGGCCGGAAACAACCTGCACGAAGCGCTGGTGATGGTATAGCGCGGGCGCTAGGCCGGAAATCCCAAGGGCGACCAGGAGCCAGCCCAGCAGCGGGCTGCACAGGAAGCAGAACCGCTGGTGCAGGTAACCGGCGACCTTGTCGGCGTGGGGGATGGAAAAATCCGGCTGAAGGAGCCGGCTGGCGGCCCGGCGCAGACGGCTGGCCTTGCGCTCGTCCTCCTGGGCTTTCAGCATGCGCATGGACTCGAGCTTCTCGTACAGCCTGGCCAGCGTGTCCGGGGCGATGAGTCCCAGGGCGTCGATGTGTTCCATGTACAGGTCGTGGAAGGATTTCGTGCCGTCCATGTTGCGCACGAAGAAGGTCTCGGAGGGGCCGAGCTTGAGCACGCCCCGCCCCACGGCCTGCAAAAGCGAGGACGGGAACTCCGCCCCGGGGTCGTCGATGTGGAAAAGCAGGCCGCTGCGCAGCTCGGGCCGGATGGCCATGACCCAGGCCTGCTTCTCCTTGCCGGCGTCGCGCCGGTACTTGATCATGCGCAGGATGTGCCGGTTTCCGGCCACCATGAAGTGCACGCGGTCCATGCGCTGCTTGATCATGTGCAGCCACAGGGTGCCCATGTCCAAGGCGTCCAGGTCCGTGTCGCTGTCCGGAATCTCGTAGTTGGCCGTGTTGGTGGGGTTCAGGGCCAGCCGCGCGTCGTAGACGATGTCCATGACCACGGTCTCGCCCTTGTTGTCCAGCAACAGCTCGTAGCCTCCGGGTTGTCCGGGCCGTTCGGGCTTTCCCGCCCCTCCGGCCTCGTCCGCCAGGCGGTGCAGTTCCTCCAGGGCCTCCATGACCGAGGTGGTGCACGTCTCCGAGAGCTGGGGGGAGAAGTCCACCATGAGCCCATAGCGCTGCAGGCAGTCCTGCACGTAGGGCAGCCAGGACTGGTTGTACGGAAAACTGAAGGAGAGCCTGTTGCTGTCCATCATGGCCTTTGGCCGGCGCCCGCCGGCCCGCCCCGGAACCCTGCCGGAAAGCTAGTAGAGAATGGGGGAGATGCGCTCTTCCTCCGAAGCCGGGCCACCGGAGGCCAGGGGCCGCGGCAGCACGAACAGGGCCTCGTTCGGCGCGGCCTCCACCACGCGCAGGGTCTTTCCGGCGGGCAGGCTCAAGCCCTCGGCCTGGAAGACAGCTGCCGGATCGGCCAGCAGGCGCGCCTTGTAGCCATCGTCGGCCCAGGCCTTGGCCACCATCCTGGTCCAGGCCTTCTGCAGATCAGTCGTGTCCGCCATCAGCGTCTCCTGTGCATGGAGCCGGGGCTGCTTGGCCCGGCGCTCCCGCGCGTGGGTTGTGGGTGAACGGTGGGAAACTCAGGTCCCGCGTCATCGGGTTCGCGTCAAACGATCGGAGAGATGCGCTCTTCTTCCGCAGCCGGGCCGCCGGAGGCCGAGGGCCGCGGGGGCAGCACGAAGAGCAGTTCGTCCGGCGCGGCCTCCACCACCCGCACCGCCGCTCCGGTGGGCAGGACCAGCCCCTCTGCCTGAAGCACGGCCCCGGCGTTCTCCAGCAACCGCGCCTTGTACGCTCCGTCGGCCCAGGCCTTGGCGACGATCCTCGCCCAGGCCTTCTGCATCTGCTCCACCTGCGCCTCCCTTGCGGCCAGCGCGGCCGCCGCGTGCCCGCCGCCAAGGCCCCGGTGCCGGGGCATGCGGCTGTTCCCGAGTATAGACACCGTTATGCCGGGGAAGCAATGCCGTCAAGATTTCAGGCTGGCCGGGCCAAACCCGGACGCGCCAAGAAACAGTTCGACCCCCGAAGCGCGGGGCTTCGGGGGTCTTGCTGCTGCGGTCCCGGCCAGGGTCCTTGGGGGGAGGGCCGGGCTTCCGCCGGGCGGCAAATGCTATTCCACGCGCTGCTGCGGCCGGTTTTCCGGCATCACCAGCACGGTGATGGGTTCCACTATGTCAAAGGTCTGCCCGGTCTGGATGAGACGGTAGATGCTCGTCTCGTTGAGCTCCATGCCGCGCGCCAGAAGCAGCAGCCCCTCGCGCGTCACCACGTTCTCATCCAGGATCATGTTCTCGGTCAGCTCCTTCACGGCCACGTGCTTGCGCAGGTACGGTCCCTCGATGCCGATGGCCTTCTCGAAGCGGTCCAGCAGGCCCGGGTCGTAGCAGCCCTTGCAGCCGCGCATGCGCACGAAGATGTTCGTGGGCGCAAGGCCCCTGCTCTCCAGGGTGTCGTAGTCCACGACGATCTTGAGGATGCGTGCGCCCTCGGGCTGGTGGGCGTCGTAGCGCTTGTGCTGCCCGGCGATGATCTCGGCCACCTTGCCCAGGCGGGGGATGTGCTCGATGAGGCCCGCTCCCACGGCCGGGTGGCTGGCGTACAGCTTCTGCTCCTCGGAGTTGAGCTTCTGGCCCGTGGCGATCTTGTCCAGCAGGGTGCGCGGCAGGGCCATGCAGCCGATGTGCGAAAGCATGGTCGCGAGGTCCAGCTCCCAGGTGGCCTTGATGCCGCCATTCTTGATCAGGCGGCGCACCAGGGCCTTGATGCGCTCCGTGCGGCCATAGGCCTCGGGGTTGGCCAGGCTGAGCGCCTCGGAAAGCACGCGGATGCTGCCGCGCAGGGTGCCGCGCAGGAGCTCCTTCTCCGCCGTCACCAGGCGGTACTGCTCCATGCCCGCGGCCAGGGCCTTGGCCAGCACATCGGCCGTGCAGGGCTTGGTAAGGAAACGGAACACCTGGCCTTCGTTGACGGCGTTGATGGCCACGTCCACATCGGCAAAGCCGGTGAGCATCATGCGCACCGTGTCCGGCGACATGTCGCGCACCTGGGTAAGGAAGGTGATGCCGTCCATGTTCGGCATCTTGAGGTCGCTGACCACCACGGCGTAGGGGCCGGACTTCTCCACCAGGGACAGGCCCTCCTCGGGGCCCAGGGCGGTGTCCACGTCGTAGCGCCTGCTCATGTTGGCGCGGAACCCTTCCAGCACATTCACTTCGTCGTCGACGAACAGGATCTTGTCTGCCATTTAGTCACCCTTCTGCACAAGACGCGCGCAAATATCCCGCCAGTCGCGCATGAGCCGCAGGTATTCCACCTTGTCGGCGAAGCGGAAGTGCGCGGCGGTAGCAGTCGCCGGCTTGGTGTTGTTGCGCGAGTTGCCCTGGTTCGGACCGATGTACACGTATTCGTGGTCAAAGCAGTTGGCCACCGCCACGGCGGTGGCGACGGAGAACTTTCCGCAGGACAGGAGCTGGTCGCGGCTGTGCCAGCACACGGCTTCCACGATGGTGTCGTTGAAGCCCCACAGGCTGATGAGATAGGCGCCCACGTCGGCATGGGTCGTCTCCATGACCTCCATCTCCGCCTCGAACACCTTTATTTCCTTGTCGCGCACCAGGGCCAGCACCTTGCGGTAGTCGCTCGTCATGGTGGTGGCGATGACCAGTTTACCCACGTCGTGCAGCATGCCGGCGATGAAGCAGTCGTCGCGCGCGTCCATGCCGGCGTTTTCCGCCTCGGCTATGGCCCGGGCGAAGCAGGCCACGCGTGTGCTGTGCTCCCAGAGCATCTTGAGCGAAAAGCCCGGGAAACTGCGCGGGCTGATGGTGGAAAAGAGATGGATGGACAGGATGAGCACGCGGATGGTTTCCGTGCCGAGGAGCTTCACCGCGTGCTGCACGTTGGCCACGCGCGTGGGCAGGCCGAAGAAGGCCGAGTTCACCAGGCGCAGGATGCTCGCGCTCATGCCCACGTCCTGGGCGATGATGTCGCCTATCTGCTGCAGCGAGGCCCCATCGTTCATGAGGGCCATGGTGAGCCGGCGGTACAGCTCCGGCAGGGCCGGCAGCGACTCGATGCGCGAGATGAGCTGCTTGAGCTGCACGTTCAGGATGATATCGCGCAGGCGCAGGGCCTTCTGGATGGCCTGCTTCATCTCCGCCGGGGGGCAGGGCTTGCTCAGGTAGCGGTGGGCCAGCTTCACCGTGCGCATGACGCTTTCCTGGTCCGAGTAGCCGGAGAGGATGATGCGCACGGTTTCCGGGGTGCGCTGCTGCACCTCGTGCAGAAGCTGGGCGCCGTCCATGCCGGGCATGCGCATGTCCGTCACCACCACGTCCTGGGTGTGCTGCTCCAAATGCGCCAAGGCTTCGGCTCCACTGCCCACGAAGGTCAGGTTCCATTCCCCGCGCATGGAGTAGAGCATGGCCTGAAGCCCCTCCAGGATCTCCGGCTCGTCGTCGACGAACATGATCCTGGGCTTGTTCTGGGCTTCCGCCTTGGGGGTCTTCTTGTGCATGCGTACCTCAGCCGCCGACGGGCAGGCGAATGAAAAATGTTGAGCCTTCGCCTTCGGTGGATTCGAAGGTCAGGGTTCCGCCATGCTTGTTGACCACGATGTCGTAGGCGATGGCCAGGCCCTGGCCCGTGCCCTTGCCCACTTCCTTGGTGGTGAAGAAGGGGTTGAAGATCTTGTCGCGCGCGGCGGCCGGAATGCCCGTGCCCGTGTCGGACACGGCGATGACCACATGGTTGTCCTCCAGGCGCGTGCTCACGGTGATGCGGCCCCGGCCCCCGGTCTGGGAGACCTTGTCGGCTATGGCGTGGGCCGCATTGACGATGACGTTCAAAAGCACCTGGTTCAGGTCGCCCGGCAGGCAGATGACCGGCGGCAGGTCCGGGGAAAGCTCGGTCACGCCGTCGGCCACGTACTTCCACTCGTTGTGGCTCACGGTGAGGGTGCTCTCCACGGCCTTGTTGATGTCCACGGCGCGCTTGTCCGGTCCGCCGGGGTGGGAGAAGCGCTTCATGGCCTGCACGATGGTGGTCACGCGGTCGATGCCCTCGAAGGCCCGGGTGAAGGACTTGGGGATCTCCCGCTGCAGGTAGTCGTAGTTGGCCTCCTGCAGGCTGGCGCTGATGGCTTCCACGAGCTCCTCGTGGGCCTCGCTGCTGAGCCGCCCCTCCGCTTTGAGCTGTCCGCAAAGGTCGAGGATGGTCTTCAATTCCTTGAAGGCGTCGACGAGGAAGGACATGGAGTCTCCTATGAACTGGACAGGAGTGTTGATCTCATGCGCGATGCCCGCGGCCAGCTGGCCGATGGACTCGAGCCGCTGGGCCTGGGCCAGCTTGGATTCCAGGAACTTCAGGTCGGTGATGTCGTCGCCCAGGTAGAGCACGCCCCCTAGCTCGCCCTGCTCGTCCAGGATGGGGCTCACGGTGAAGGCCAGGAAGCCTTCCTTGCCCTCGCCGCCCTTGTAGAGGAGGTTGTGGATCTTCACGGGCTGCTTTTCCTGGCGGCACTTCTCCATGCCTTCGGCCAGGGGCTTTACGTCCAGCCCGAGCTTGAGCCGCCGGAAGTCCTGGCCCTGCACGTCGGCCAGGGGATCGAGCAGGATGCTCCGGGCCGCAGTGTTCCACTGGTTCACGCGGCCCTGGGTGTCTATGACGAAAAGGATGGAGGAGATGGACGAGAGGATCTGGCTGATGCTGCGGTTGGTGGCCGCCAGCTCCTGGGTGCGCTGGAACACGCGCAACTCGAGCATCTCGTTGGCCAGCTGCAGCTCCAGCTCCATGTTCTTCTTTTCGGTGATGTCCATGAAGTTGCCGTGGACGCAAGCGATCTTGCCGTTCACGAACTGCGGGGTGCCCATGAGGCGCATCCACATGGTGCTGCCGCCGCGCGGCAGGAACTGCACGTCCAGGTCGTAGGGCACGCCCTGCTCCACCGCCTGCCGGAAGGCCTGGGCCACAAGCTTGGCCGTGTCCGGGGGATAGAAGGTCAGGGTCTCCTCGAAATTGTTCACGTCGTAGTCCGGCTCCACCCCGTGCAGACGGTAGACCTCGCCCGACCAGGTCATCTGGCGGTTCTCCACGTCGTATTCCCAGCCGCCAAAACGGCTCAGGGCCTGGGTTTCCTCCAGCAGGCGCAGGGTCTCGGTCAGCTTCTCCTCGTCCTGCTTGCGCAGGGTGATGTCCTGGGCGTAGCCCACGGTGCCGATGATCTCGCCATCCAGGCACACCGGGGACTTGTAGATCTCCAGGCAGCGGCGCTGGCCCTGGTATTCCAGCCACTGCTCCGTGCGCTTGGCCTGGCCGCTGGCCAGCACGACCTTGTCGTCGGCCCGGAACTTTTCTTCCACCTCGGGCGGGGCGATGCCCAGGGTGGCCTGGCCGATGAGCTGCTCCTCGGTGCGCAGGGCCGTAAGCTCCAGGAAGCGCGAGTTCACCGCCAGGTAGCGGCTTTCCACATCCTTCAGCCAGACCATGAACGGAAAGTTGTTCAAAAGGGCCCGCTGGTAGCGCTCCTGGGCCCGCAGGTCGCGCTCGGCCGCGGCCAGGGCCGCCAGGGGCAGGCTGCGGATGGGCCCCCACAAGAGCCAGGCGCACACGAAGCTGCCGCACAGCACCGCGAGCCCGGTGACCAGGGTCTCGAAGAGCGATTCCCAGCCCTCGATGGAGCCCACGGGCTGGCCGAAGGAGTACACCGTGTGGGTGCGCACCGCAAAGGGGCCATGGAACTTCGAGGGCGACTCGGCGACGACTTCCCCGCTGACCTTGCGGATGCGGAAGCCCTTCTCGTAGGAGAGGTGGCGGTCCAGGCTGCCCAGCATGCGGTCGTGGGCCACGTCCCAGTTGTCCGGCTGGGTGGCGATGAAGTCCGTCAGGGCGGTGGCCTGGATGCGCAGGTTGCCCTCAAGCTCCGCGGTGATGCGCGTGTAGGAATAGGTCAGGTAGGCCAGGGGCGGCACGATGCCCACCACGATGGCCAGCAGCAGGGCCAACCGCGAGACGAGGGTGGCCAGGGGCGACTTGTTCTTGTCGGTTCCGGTCATGGCGTGAGTGGCAGATAGTCGTTGCGCAGCAGAAGCTCCCGCGCCTTTGCAGAACGGAGGAAAGCCGCGAAACCGGCCGCTGCCGGGCTGGGACGTTGGGGAAGGACCACGGTGAGCCGCTTGTGCCATGGGTACTTTCCGTTCTTGAGGTTGGCGATGGTGGGGGCCGCGCCATTCAAAGAGAACACTTGCAGACGGACATTCATGGTGGTCAGCAGGCCCAAGGTGGTGGGGCCGAGGGAGCCGCGCGTTCCGGCCAGCACGGTCACGGTCTCCAGGTCATTCACCGCCCCGGCCATGCCCGGGCGGCTCCTGGCCGCGTCCATGGCGGCGGCCAGCTGCTTGGACATGTCCTTCAAGAGCAGCGTGTCGCTCTCAAAGGCGCCGCGCAGCACCAGGCGGATGGGCGAACCGTCGTCCCACTTGGTCAGCTTGCCCTCGTACACCTGGGCCAGTTCCTCCAGGCTGAACCCGCCCCGGCGCAGGCCGTCGTGGGAAGCCACGATGAAGGGCGTGTCCGCCAGGTCGAAATGCTGCCCGAAGCTGGCGAATTCCGACTGGGCCAGGGGACGGCCCACCATGACCATGTGCACGCGGCCCTGGGACAGGGCGGCCAGGGCCCCGTTGGTGCCCAGGGGCGGGTTGAGGATGCGCAGGGTGTGTTCCGGGGCCTGCTTGCGGTAGCCCTCGAACAGGATCTGTACCAGGGGCCCGGCGGAACCGGTGCCGCCCACGATGAGCTCTTCCGCCCGGGCCGGCGCGGCAAACAACAGCACCAGCGCCAGGCACGAAGCCAGACCGGAGGCCAGGCACGAGGCCAAGCCCAGCAGGCGCGAATGCAGCGGAAAGCGGGAACGGCTCCGCATGGTGTCCTCCTTGTCTTTGGGGCGCCGGGGCCCGGGGCCGCCTCCGGCTCGGGGCTCAGCGGCCGAGCAGCCTGCGGATGGTGGCGGCCAGTTCCACGTGGTCGACGGGCTTGGCCATGAACCGCTCCCCGCCGATTTCGCCGCCATGCTCCTCCACCTCGGCCCGGCTTATCATTCCGGTGAGAAAGATGATGGGGATGCCCGCCGTGGCGGGGTGCTCGCGCAGGGACTCGGCCACTTCCCCGCCGGACATGCCGGGCATCATCACGTCGAGCACGATGACATCCGGCTGTTTCGAGCGGGCCAGGGCAAGCCCGGTTTTGCCGTCCTGGGCGGTGTGCACGGCGAAGCCGTGCCGATGCTCAAGGCTGAGCTTCAGACCCTCACACAGGCTGGCGCTGTCATCGATGATGAGTACCGAGACCTTGCCCAGCATGCTCCCCCTCCTTGTCGGCACGGGCCGCCGAGGGGCGGGCCTCCATGACCGTATTGCAACCCCATTGCATTTCACGCAATTGCGTACAACTTATACCATGGGTATACGCAGTTACAAGATACTGTGAGTACGAGTTCAGACGCGCCGGAAGCGCTCCGCGTTGCAGACCGGGAACGTTATTCTTGCGTTTTGCGTACGGCGGAAGGAAGCGGAGGAAGCGGAGTTTCCGTGGTCTGGAACACCAGGTTGCGCGTACTGCGCTTGGTTCCTGAAAGATACAGGGCCAGGTACGGACTGGGCTCGAACACGCGCTGCCGGGGTGGCTGGTTCTTTTTTCCGGAAGACTGGGCCGGGCCGGGCTGGGTCCCCACGTCCGAAGGCTCGGCGGCCAGCAGGCTGGCCGCGTCGGTGTTCAAGCTCTTGGCCAAGCGGTTCAGCACCTGCAGGGAGGGCACCGCGAGCCCGCGCTCCAGCTTGTTCACATAGACGCAGGAAATGTCGGCGTGCTCCGCCAGCTTGGCCTGGGTGAGCCGCGCCTTGTGGCGCAAGGCCCGCAGGCGCTCTCCGAGCGTTCCATATTCGTCGTTCTCAGCCATGGGAATTCCTGTGTGTTGCGCCGTCAGCCTTGCACGGCCCGGTTCTTCGCTACGTATACCCAGAATACGCCCCAAGCGCAATACCAGAACGAGCATCTATTTATGTTGTCGATACATATATCGAGTGGTGTACATGGTTCCTCCCTGCAGTCTCCAGCCCGGCGCAGGGGCCGGCACCAGCCGGTACACCTGTCGAAACCGCTCTCCGGCGGAGCGAGTAGGAGTCGCCCGCCATGCGGAGAGGGCGTTCACTGCCCGACAGGTCACCAAGCCCCTTGGCGAAAAAATATGCGTCCTGTCACAGGCGGCACGGCGTAATTGGCAGGCAACGTGCCGCATCGCCCAAGGTTCCCGTTGCGCAACAGCTTCTTTTCGCTGTACTGTCTGGGCAACCACCAGCTGCCGCGGCCGGAACACGGCCGGGGACTGGCGTGGGGTCTGGGTCTGCTGGCCGGGGGGTGCGTGATGGACAACTGCTGGGGCCGCTCGGGCGTGTTCGCCCTGGTTTTCGCGGCGCTGCTGCTGGCCTTCAACTGGCCGCTCTTGAGCATCCCCGGCCCCGGACAACTGCTGGGCTGGCTGTTCGCGGCCTGGGTCGCGGCCATCGCGCTGCTGGGCCTGGCCGCGCGCGGCGCCGCAGCCACGTGCCAGCCCCCGCCGGACTTCAGCGATGCGCAAGACGGCCTGCCCCGGAGCGAGGACGCAGCCCCCGGGACGGATGATGTTTAGCCCGCTCTTCGTGCTGCTGCTGCTGGCCGCCTACACGGCCTGCCTGTTCCTGCTGGCCCGCTGGGCGGAAGCCCGCTCCGAGTCCGGGCGGCCGGTGACGGACCGCTCCTGGGTGTACGCCCTTTCCCTGGCCACCTACTGCACCAGCTGGACCTTCTACGGCTCCGTGGGCAAGGCCGTGGATTCCGGCCTGTACTTCCTCACCATCTACATCGGCCCCACCATTTCCGCCGCCCTGTGGTGGTGGCTCCTGCGCAAGCTGGTGCGCATCAAATCGAGCTTCCACGTGGCGAGCATCGCCGACATTCTGGCCGCGCGCTACGGCAAGTCCCACCGCATAGCCGCCCTGGCCACCACCGTGGCCTTCCTGGGCAGCGTGCCCTACGTGGCCCTGCAGCTCAAAAGCGTCATCTCCACCTTCTCGCTCCTGGCGGACGGCAGCTCCCCGCTCTTGAGCTTCATGGGCCCCCTCGTGGTGGTGCTCATGATCTGCTACACCATTTTGCTCGGCGTGCGGCGCATGGACCCCACGGACCGCCACCCCGGCATGGTGGCCACGGTGACGGCCGAGGCGCTCATCAAACTGGCGGCGCTTCTGGCTGTGGGCGTGTTCGCCACCTTCGTGCTGCACGACGGCCCGGCGCAGCTCATGGCCAGCCTGCCGCCGGAGCGCCTGGCCCACGTGACGGGCCTGAGCGCCCAGACGGGCTCGCCCTACGTGGCCTGGGCGGGGTACCTGCTTTTGGCCATGTCGGCCACGCTGTTTCTGCCGCATCAGTTCCACCTGGCCGTGGTGGAAAACTCTGACGAGCGGCACATCCTCACCGCGGCCTGGGCCTTCCCGCTGTACCTGCTCTTGATCAACCTCTTCGTGGTGCCCATCGCCCTGGCCGGGCTGGCCGCCGGGCTCGACCCCGCCCAGGCCGACACCTACGTGCTGGGCCTGCCCCTGGCGGGCGGCCAGCGCGCCCTGGCCCTGCTGGTGTTCCTGGGCGGCTTCTCCGCCGCCATGAGCATGGTCATGGTTTCGGCCATGACCAACGCGGTGATGCTGACCAACCACGTGCTCCTGCCGGTCATCGACCGCGTGCCCGCCCTGGGCGGCCTGAAGCGCCGCCTGCTGGAATGCCGCTGGGGCTCCGTGGCCTTCCTCATCCTGGTCTCGTACTGGTTCGAGCTGGCCGTGGGCGAATCCTACATCCTGGTAAACATCGGCATCATCGCCTTCGGCGCGGTGCTGCAGTTCGCCCCGGCCATCCTGGGCGGCCTGTTCTGGAGCCGCGGCACCCGCGCCGGGGCCATGGCCGGGCTCTCCGCCGGCGTTTTGCTGTGGGCGCACACCATGCTGCTGCCCGCCCTGTCCAAAAGCGGCCACGTGTGGGCCGCCCCCCTGCGCGAGGGCCTGCTGGGCCTGACCTTCCTGCGGCCGGAGGCCCTCTTCGGCCTCTCCGGGCTCGATCCCGTGGCCCACTCCGTGTTCTGGACCCTGCTCTTCAACACCGGCCTGTACGCCCTGGTGTCGCTTTTCACCCGGCAATCGCCGGAGGAAGCGGCCGTGTTGGCCGAGTTCACGGGCCTGCCCGGCGGGGCCGAGCGCAGGGCCGGGCCCCTGGCCGAGGACGACATCATCCTGTCGGAGAAGCGCCGCCTCATGGAAGCGCCCCTGCGCGAGTACCTGTCCCGGGCCGAGGCCAGGGAGATACTGAACACCAGCGTGCGCACCCTGCGCCTGACCAACCGCCCGCGCATCTCCGTCACCGCCCTGGCCGCCCTGTACGCCGAGGTGGAGAAGGCCTTTTCCGGCGTGGTGGGCGCGGCCGCGGCCCACAAGGCCCTGGCCCGGGCCGGGGTGTTCACCCCGGAGGAGACGCGGGCCCTGGGCGACGCCTACGGCGGCATGCTGGCCCGCATGCGCATCACCCCGGACGAGATGGTGCGCCGCGTGGACTACCACATGGAGCGCGAGCGCCTGCTGACCATCCACGCCGAGGAGCTCAAGGAGACCATCCGCCTGCGCGACACGGAAATCGTCGAGCGCAAGCGCATGGAGGAGGCCCTGCGCAAGGCCGAGGAAAACTACCGCAGCATCTTCATGAACGCGCCGGAAGGCATTTTCCAGAGCACCCTGGAAGGCCGGCTCCTTTCCGCCAATCCGGCCCTTGCCCGCATCCTGGGCTACGCCTCGGCCGAGGAGCTGATGGAACTGGTGCAGGACCTGGGCAGGCAGGTGTACGCCTTCCCCCTGGGACGCGAGAAGATCATGCGGGCCCTGGTGGAGAAAGGCGCGCTGGAAGGCATGGAGCTCACCGTGCGCCGCAAGGACGGCAGCCTCATCTGGTGCTCCATCATCGCCCGGGCCGTGCGCGGCGAGGACGGCGCCATCATCCGCATCGAGGGCCTGCTGGCCGACGTGACCGAGAGAAAGCGCGCGGTGGAGGAACTGCGCGAGAGCGAGGCGCGCATCCGCGCCCTGTTCAACGCCACCTCGGACTCGGTGATCCTCATGGACCCCGAGGGGCTCATCCTGGCCATCAACGAACACGGGGCCAGGCGGCGCGACCTCGTGCCCGAGGACATGACCGGACATTTCATCTACGACCACCTGCCGCCCAACGCGGCGGAGATACGCCGCCTGCAGACCCAGGAGGCCGTGCGCACCAGAAGCCCGCGCACCTTCGAGGAGAAGCGCGGCGACTTCTACTACTCCATCACCATCTATCCCATCATGGATGCCGACGGCGTGCCCAGGCAGCTGGCCAGCTTCTCGCGCGACATCACGGCCCAGCGCGAGAGCGAGGCGACCATCATGCGCATGAACGAGAGCCTGGAACTGCGCGTGCGCGAGCGCACCCGCCAGCTGGAGGAGGCCAACAGCGAGCTGAAGCATGCCCTGGACCAGCTGACCAACGCCCACCACCAGCTGGTGGAGTCGGAGAAGATGGCTTCCCTGGGCGGGCTGGTGGCCGGCGTCGCGCATGAGATCAACACCCCGGTGGGCATCGGCGTCACCGCGGCCTCGCACCTGGAGGACAAGACCAGGGAGATGGTGGCCGAATACAAGTCCGGCGGCCTCAAGCGCGCCAGCCTGGAGGCTTACTTGGGCGTGTGCGACGAATCCACGCGCATGATCCTCTCGAACCTCAAGCGCGCTGCGGAGCTCATACGCAGCTTCAAGCAGGTGGCCGTGGACCGCTCCACCGAGGAACGGCGGGTGTTCCGGCTGCGCGCCTACCTGGAGGAGGTGCTGCTTTCGCTGCGGCCGCACCTGAAGAAGACCGAGCACGAGGTGAGCGTCATCTGCGACGCGGAACTGATCATGGACTCCTACCCCGGCGCCCTTTCGCAGATCGTCACCAACCTGGTGATGAACTCCCTCGTGCATGCCTTCGAGCCCGGGGAGGCCGGGCGCATCACCATCACCGCCTCGCTTGAGGCAGGCCAAGTGCAGTTAATATACGTAGATAACGGTAGAGGAATACCCCCTGAGAATCTGGACAAGATATTTGAGCCATTCTATACGACCCGCAGAGGCAGAGGAGGAACAGGTCTCGGCCTGCACATCCTCTACAACCTGGTGACCCAGAAGCTTGGCGGTACCGTGCGCTGCGAAAGCACGCCCGGACAAGGCACATCGTTCACACTCCTGTTGCCCCAAGGCGGTCATGACGCGCAATGACTGAAAAATCAGACGATCTGCTTTTCCTCGACGAGGGCGAGGGCCAACCCTGCGCCGCGGGAACTCCGGCGGCCTGGAAGGTGCTCATCGTGGACGACGAGGCCGAGGTCCACAACGTCACCAAGCTGGTGCTCGGCGGCTTCCGCTACAAGGGGCGCGGGCTCGAATTCGTCAGCGCCTACACCGGGGCCGAGGCCAAGGCCATGCTTGCCGCCCACCCGGACATCGCCGTCATCCTGCTGGACGTGGTGATGGAGGAGAACGACACCGGCCTCAAGCTCGTCAAATACATCCGCGAGGACCTGGAGAACCGCTTCGTGCGCATCATCCTGCGCACGGGCCAGCCCGGCCAGGCCCCGGAAGAGCGCGTCATCGTCGAGTACGACATCAACGACTACAAGGAAAAGACCGAGCTGACGGCGCAGAAGCTCCTGACGGCCATCGTCTCCGCCCTGCGCACCAGCAGCGACATCGCCACCATCGAGGCCAACCGCCTTGGCCTGGAAAAGATCATCGAGGCCAGCGAGAACATCTTCGAGCTGCAGTCCATGGAGAAGTTCTCCACCGGGGTGCTCGGCCAGCTCATCTCCATCCTGGACCTGAACAGGAACGCCATCGTCTGCCAGGCCTCGGGCTTCGCCGCGGTGAACGACAAGGGGCACTTCAACATCCTGGCCGCCACCGGGGAATACCAGCCCTACGTGCGCCGCCACGTGGAGGAGGTGGTGCCCCCGGAGATTTACACCCACTTCGAGCGCGCGGTGCAGAACCGCACCAGCCTGTTCTTCGACGGCAAGCGCTACATCGGCTACTTCCGCAGCCAGAACGATTCCGAGAGCGTCATCTACCTGGAGGGTTGCAAGGAGCTGACCGAGCTGGACCTGCAGCTGGTGGAGATATTCTTCGCCAACGTGTCCATCGCCTTCGACAACCTGCACCTGAACAAGGAAGTGGAGGACACCCAGCGCGAGATCGTGCTGACGCTCGGCGAGACCATCGAGTGGCGCTCCCAGGAGACGGGCAACCATGTGCGCCGCGTGGCCGAATACATCTACATCCTGGCGCGCAAGTATGGCCTGCCGGAAAACGAGGCCACCCTGCTGCGCCTGGCCGCGCCCATGCACGACGTGGGCAAGCTGGGCATCCCAGACAACATCCTGAACAAGCCCGCCTCCCTGTCCGACTCCGAACTCTCCGTCATCCGCACCCACCCGACCATCGGGCACGAGATCCTCAAGGCCTCCCACCGGGAGCTTTTGAAGGCCGCGGCCATCATCTGCCTGCAGCACCACGAGCGCTTCGACGGCACCGGCTACCCCGGCGGGCTCGCGGGCGAGGACATCCACATCTACGGCCGCCTGGCCGCCGTGTCCGATGTCTTCGACGCCCTCATGAGCGACCGCATCTACCGCCCGGCCTGGCCCCTGGCCCAGGTGGTGGAGCACTTCAAGGCCGAGCGGGGCAAGCACTTCGACCCCGCCATCGCCGACCTCCTGCTGGACAACCTGGACACCTTCCTCAAGGTGCGCGAGCTGTACCGGGGCTAGGTCTCCCGCATTTTCCACGCACGCGAAGCGAGCCGGCGGGACGTCCCGCCGGCTCGCTTTTTTTTAACGTCCCTCGCGGCGCTGATACGGGTTTTGGCACCCGAGGCGCCGCGAAGGCCCCGAAAAAGAGTAACAGCAATCACTTGCCACATCACAGGCTTTCTGGAAAAATATCTACAATAGCAAACAGATGCGAAACAAGGAACCCACCCAGAAGCCAGAAGCATAAAACTGAATACGCAGCAACCCGTTGACTCACCGGGTAGACTATGCCAGAGGTGTCATAATCACGAGAAGCCAGCGGCTCGGGGTACCCCCACAGCCATATTCCGCATGGAATGAACGCAAGGAGGACGCATGAACGTATCACGGCGAGGGTTCATAAAGCTGCTCGGGGCGGGCACCGCCTGCTTCGGGCTCTCCAAGCTGGGGCTCGACGTCAGCCCGGCCCAGGCCTACTCCACCAGCATGAAGACGGCCGGGGCCAAAGAGGTGGTGTCCATCTGCCCCTACTGTTCCTGCGGCTGCAACATCATCATGTTCGTCAAGGACGGCAAGTTCATCAGCTCCGAGGGCGACCCGGACTACCCCGTGAGCGAAGGCAGCCTGTGCGCCAAGGGCGCGGCCTTCCACGCCCTGCACGTGAACGAGCACCGCATCGTGAAGCCCCTGTACCGCGCCCCCGGCAGCGACAAGTGGGTGGAGAAGGACTGGGCCTTCATGCTTTCCACCATCGCCAAGCGCATGAAGGACGCCCGCGACCGCGACTTCAAGATCAAGAACGACAAGGGCCAGGTGGTCAACCGCCTGGACACCATCATGCACCTGGGCAGCGCCCTCATGGACAACGAGGAGTGCGCCGTCACCGTCCAAATGCTCAGAGCCCTGGGGGTCTACCAAATAGACCATCAGGCAAGGGTCTGACACAGCCCCACTGTACCGGCTCTGGCAGAGTCGTTCGGACGTGGCGCGATGACCCAGCACTGGATTGACATCAAGAACTCTAACGCGATTCTGATCATGGGCAGCAACGCTGCCGAGCACCACCCCATCTCCTTCAAGTGGGTGCTGCGCGCAAAGGACCAGGGAGCCAAGGTCATTCACGTTGACCCCAAGTTCTCCCGCACCAGCGCGCGCTGCGACCATCACGTGCCCCTGCGCAGCGGCACGGACATCGCCTTTCTGGGCGGCATGCTGCGCTACATCCTGGAGAAGAACCTCTTCTTCAAGGAATACGTCGCCGAATACACCAACGCGAGCTTCATCCTCGGCGCCGACTACGACTTCAAGGACGGCCTGTTCAGCGGCTACGACCCGCAGACCCGCGTGTACGACCGCAAGAAGTGGGGCTTCGTCAAGGACGAGAACGGCGTTTCCAAGCGCGACAAGACCTTGCAGGACCCGCGCTGCGTGTTCCAGGTGATGAAGAAGCACTACGCCCGCTACACGGTGGACCTGGTGAGCCAGGTGACCGGCGTTTCCAAGAAGAACCTGCTCATGGTGTACGACACCTTCGGCGCCACGGGCAAGCCGGACAAGGCCGGCACCATGATGTACGCGCTCGGCTGGACCCAGCACACCGTGGGCACCCAGAACATCCGCCTGGCGGCCATGATCCAGCTGCTCTTGGGCAACATCGGCGTGGCGGGCGGCGGCATCAACGCCCTGCGCGGCGAGCCCAACGTGCAGGGCTCCACCGACCATGCGGTCCTGTGGGACATCCTGCCCGGGTACATTCCCGCGCCGCTGGCCACCCAGCCCACCCTGGACGACTACAACAAGGCCATCACGCCCAAGACCAACGACCCCATGAGCATCAACTGGAAGGTCAACCAGCCCAAGTACGCCGTCAGCCTGTTCAAGGGCTGGTTCGGCGAGGCGGGCACCAAGCAGAACGGCTACGGCTACGACTGGACACCCAAGGTGGAGCCCGGCGAAGAGTACGCCAGCATGTTCATGTTCGACCGCCTGTACAAGAAGCAGATCAAGGGCGCGTTCATCTTCGGCCACAACCCGGCCCAGAGCATGCCGAACACGCACAAGATCAGGAAGAGCCTGGAGAACCTGGACTGGCTGGTCATGGGCGAAGTGCACCTGACCGAGACCACGGACTTCTGGCGCGGCCCCGGCGTGGACCCCAAGAAGGTCAACACCGAGGTGTTCCTGCTGCCCTGTGCCCACAGGGGTGAAAAGGCCGGCACGGCCACCAATTCCGGCCGCTGGCAGATGTGGCACCACAAGGGCTACGAGCCCATGGGCGTAAGCAAGAGCATGGGCCAGATCGAGGTGGAGCTGTTCCACGCCGTGCGCGACCTGTACAAGAAGGACGGCGGCGTATTCCCCGAGCCCGTGCTGAACCTGGACCTGGATCGCGAGTACGACCCGGAAAAGGTCGCCATGAAGGTCAACGGCTGGTTCACCCGCGACGCGGAAGTGAACGGCCGCAAGTTCAAGAAGGGCGACCAGGTGCCCAGCTTCGCCTTCCTGACCGACGACGGCGCCACCAACTGCCTGTGCTGGATTTACTCCGGCAGCTACCCGGAAGTGGGCAAGAACCTGTCCAAGCGGCGCGACCACACCCAGACCCCCATGCAGGCCAAGCTTGGGCTCTACCCCAACTTCTCCTTCGCCTGGCCGGTCAACCGCCGCATCATCTACAACCGCGCCAGCGTGGACGTGAACGGCAAGCCCTTCAACCCCGAGCTGCCCGTGGTCTTGTGGGACGGCAAGGGCTGGGTGGGCGACGTTGTCGACGGCGGCGGGCCCCCCATGGCCCAGCCCGGCGGCAAGTACCCCTTCATCATGCAGACGGAAGGCCATGCCCAGCTCTTCGGCCCCGGCCGGGTGGACGGCCCCCTGCCCGAGCACTACGAACCCGCGGAAACCCCGCTGGCCAAGAACCCCTTCGGCAAGCAGATGTCCAACCCGGCCATCCGCTGGATCGCCTCGGACATGGACAAGTTCGCCAAAAACGCGGACCCGCGCTTCCCCATCGTGCTCACCACCTACAGCCTCACCGAGCACTGGCTCTCCGGCACGGACTCGCGCAACACCAAGATCCTGCTTGAAGCCGAGCCCCAGCTCTACCTGGAGATGAGCCACGAGCTGGCCAAGGAAAAGGGCATCAAGAACGGCGATGTGGTCGAGATCGAAAGCATCCGCGGCAAGGTGCAGGCGGTGGCCATGGTCACCGTGCGCGTGGTGCCCTTCAAGGTCATGGGCAAGACCGTGCACCTGGTCGGCATGCCCTTCGCCTTCGGCTGGACGACCCCCGGCGTGGGCGACTCCACCAACAGGCTGACTCCCACCGTGGGCGACCCCAACACCTACATTCCGGAGTTCAAGGCCTCGCTGGTGAATGTGCGCAAGGCCACCAAGATCACGGAAATCGAGAGATAACCGCCCGCCCGGCGGGACCCGTCCGAACGTGGCGGGCCCGCCGGACAGGCGCACAAGGGAGACACGCCATGCCCAAGACCTTTCTGATAGACACATCGCGCTGCACAGCCTGCCGCGGTTGCCAGATAGCCTGCAAGGAGTGGAAGGACTTCCCGGCCGTGCACACCAAGCAGACCGGCACGCACCAGAACCCGCCCGACCTGGGGCCCTACAACTACAAACTCATCCGCTTCAAGGAATACAAGATGAAGGACCGCGTGGAGTGGCTGTTCTTCCCCGAACAGTGCCGCCACTGCAACGCTCCTGGCTGCAAGGAGGGCGCGGACGCCATCCTGCCCGGCGCCATCATCAAGGATGAGAAGACCGGAGCCGTGCTCTACACAGAGCTGACCAAGAAGTTCACGCCCCAGCAGTCCGAGGACGTGCGCGCCATGTGCCCGTACAACATCCCCCGCCGGAACAACGCCGACGGCGGCATGCTCACCAAGTGCGACATGTGCTTCGACCGCATAACCAACGGCCAGGTGCCCGCCTGCGTGAAGACCTGCTGCACCGGCTGCATGAACTTCGGCGAGCGCGAGGCCATGCTCAAGCTGGCCGAGGAACGCCTGGCCAAGGTCAAGAAGACCTACCCCAAGGCCCAACTGCTGGACCCCGACGACGTGAGCGTGATCTTCCTGGTCACGGAGTCGCGCAAGCTGTATCATGACTTCGCCGAGCGCAAGGTGCAGCCCAAGACGCAGTTCGCCGAGCTGAACCGCCAGGAGCTGCTGGCCGCCGTGGCCAAGCCCTTCAAGAGCCTGCTCGGCTAGACCACCGCCTGAACCGAAGCACGGGCCGTGCCGCCGGAGATGGCAGCGCGGCCCGTCATTTTTCAACCCCATACAGGGAGAATCCATGCGGCAGACACTCAAGCACCAGGAACGCCTGTTCGACGTGGACGAGGCCCTTGAGGAGATCAAGGCCCGCCGCCCGGCCATGACGGACATCGCCACCTCTTACGCGCTGCTGCAAAAGGCCCGCCTGGCCGCCGCGGTCGCCCTGCCCCAGTCGAGCCTGCTGGGCGGTCCCCCCGCCACGGCGGACCTGGTCCAGGGCCGCCCCTTCCTGGCCGGGCTGCTGGAAAACCTGGGCAACCCCAGCCCGGAACTGGTGACACGCTTCCGCGCCGCGGCCAAAATCATCCTGCCCCAGGCGGCCCAGGCCTTTCCCAAGCTGGCCCAGGACATGGCACGCGTGGCCCTGCTGCTCGATTCCGCAGGCCCGGACAAGGATGAAGGCGCAGGCCTGGCAGCCGCCCTGCTGGCCGCCATCGCCCCGGGCGCAGATGCCCCGCCTGAAGGACAGAGCATCGAGGACGTGGCCGAGCGCCTGCATCTTGTTCCGGCCGCGCTGCACATGACCGCCACGGAATCCCTGCTGGCCGTGCTGGCGCACGAATCCGTCCGGCTGGCTCCCCTGGTGGAGCAGGACGCCTGGCGCCGGGGCTACTGCCCCGTGTGTGGCGGCGGCCCGGACGTTGGCTTCATGAAAGAAGCCAAGGAGGACTCGGAGTTCCTCATCGCCAAGGCCGGGCAGCTGTGGTTCCACTGCGGCCAGTGCGCCGCCCTGTGGCGCTTTCCGCGCCTGCGCTGCGCCGCGTGCGACTGCGAAGACGCCGCCCGCCTGGAGATCCTCATCGCCGAGGGCGACCCGCGCGCCGAGGTGGAGCGCGCGCACCTGTGCCTGGATTGCCGGACCTACTTCAACACCGTGAACCTGGTGGACCGCACCGACCGCATCAACCTGGAAATGCTGCCCATGAGCCTGCTGCACCTGGACGTGCTGGCCCAGCAACGGGGCTATGCGCCCATGGCGCCCTCGCCCTGGAACACGCTGACGTAGCGGGGAGAAGAGGAAGAGAATATTTTTCCGGGGGGAATGATTCCCCCCGGACCCCCTCATGGCAAGAGAACGGGTCTGGACGTGCGCTGCACGTCCAGACCCGTTCTCTTGCGCTTGGTGCAGGAAGCAGCGCTTACCCTTGACGTAGAACATCGCATTATGTCACAGAAGGCATAACAAACTGCAGCCGAGGTGCGCCATGAACGACAATACCGCCGCCCCGAAGGGTTCCAAGACTTCCGAGTCCAGGGAATGCGCCTTCTGCCTGCCCTTCTGCGGGCTGGGCGAAGATGCGGGAGTCGTGGCGCGCATCAAGGCCTGCGGAGAGATGCTTCTGGAGCAGGCCGCCCTCAGCCAGCCTGAACTGGCCCCGGCCTCCCCGAAGCCCTAGCTTTTCCGGCCCGCCGCCCGACCGCGCACACAGCCCAGCCCCCCACTCCCTCCGCCAAAAGCAAGGGCCGGGACGAGCGTTGCTCGTCCCGGCCCTTGCTTTTGGCCACGCGGGTCCAGGGGGTGCATACCCCCTGGCGGGGGTCTGGGGGCGGCGCCCCCAGCGGGGTCCAGGGGCAGCGCTCCTGCCTAAATCAAGCGTCGCGCCTCAGCCCTACTCGGCCTCGTCCAGCATGCTCAGGTCGCCGGGCGCCTCGCCGGTTTCCTCGGCCTTCAGCACGCGGCGCAGGATCTTGCCGCTCTTGGTGCGCGGCAGGGTCTCGCGGAACTCCACGCCCTTGATGACGGCCACGGGCCCTAGCTCCTTGCGCATGTGGTGCTGCAGCTCCAGCACCAGCTCGTCCGAGCCGCTGAAGCCCTGGTTCAGGATGACGAAGGCCTTGGCGGCCTCGCCTTTGATCTTGTCGGGCACGCCGATGACCGCGGCCTCGGCCACGGCGGGGTGCGCGCGGAAGGCGTTCTCCAGTTCGGCGGTGCCAAGGCGGTGGCCGGCGATATTCAGCACGTCGTCGGCGCGGCCCTGAATCCACAGGAAGCCGTCCTCGTCGCGCTTGGCCACGTCGCCCGCCAGGTACTTGCCCGGGAAGCGCCGGAAGGACTCCAGGTAGCGTTCCTTGCCGTCCTCCTTGCCCCCTTCCTTGCCGGAGGGATCGAAGATGCCGGTCATCATGGCGGGCCAGGGCTTGGTGACGACCAGCAGGCCGCCCTTGCCCGTGGGCACGGGCTTGCCCTCGCGGTCCACCACGTCCACCTCCACGCCGGGCAAGGGCTTGGTGACGGAACCGGGCTTCAAAAGCGAGATGGGCAGGGGCGAGATCATGAACATGCCGGTCTCGGTCTGCCACCAGGTATCGAGCAGCGGGCATTCGCCGCGGCCGATGTGCCGGTAGAACCACAGCCAGGTCTCCGGGCCGATGGGCTCTCCCACGGTGCCGAGCAGGCGCAGGGTGGAGAGGTCGTGCATGCGCGGGTACTGCGGGCCGAAGCGCATGAGCATGCGGATGAGCGTGGGCGCGGTGTAGAAGATGTTCACCCCGTACTTGCTCACGATGTGCCACATGCGGTCGGCTTGGGGATAGTTCGGGTGGCCTTCGTAGATGAGGGTGGTGGTACCGGCCAGAAGCGGCCCGTAAACCACGGCGCTGTGGCCCGTGACCCAGCCGATGTCGGCGGTGCACCAGAAGATGTCCGTGGGCTTGATGTCGAACACGTGGGTGAGGGTGCGGTGCACGCCCACCATGTAGCCGCCGTGACAGTGGGAGACGACCTTGGGCGCGCCGGTGGTGCCGCTGGTGTGCAGCAAAAACAGCGTGTCGTTCGCGTCCATGACCTCGGCGGGCGATTCCGGGCGCTCGCGGCGCACCACATCGTCGAACCAGAAGTCGCGGCCCTCCTGCATGTCGGTGTCCACCTTGGCGCGGTGCACCACGACCACGGAATCCACGCTGTCGGTGCTGGCGCCCATGAGGGCCTCGTCCACCACGGGCTTCAGCTTGATGATCTGGCCGTTTCTGTAGAAGCCGTCGGCCGTGACCACGAGCTTGGCCTTCACGTCCTTGATGCGCGAGCGCAGGGCCTTGGCCGAGAAGCCGGCGAAGACCAGGGAATGCACGGCGCCGATGCGCGCGGTGGCCAGCATGGCGATGACCGCCTCGGGCAGGGGCGGCATGTAGATGACCACGCGGTCGCCCTTGGTGACGCCCAGGGTGCGCAGGGCCCCGGCGAAGCGGTTCACTTCGCGGTAGAGTTCGTAATAGGTGAACTTGCGGGAATCGCCCGGCTCGCCCTCCCAGATGAGGGCCAGCTTGTTCTTGTTGGCCGTCTCGATGTGGCGGTCCAGGCAGTTGTAGACGATGTTGCAGCGCGCGCCGGGGAACCAGCGGTAGAAGGGGGCGTTCGAATCGTCGAGCACCTGGTCCCACTTCTTGTACCAGTCCAGCTCGTCGGCGGCCTCTTCCCAGTAGCCCAGGGGATCGTGCGTGGCCTGACGCCGGAAACCCTCCAGCTCCTGGGGGTTCACGTTGGCCTCGATGACCAGCTGGGGCAGGGGCCGGAAGACGCGCAGTTCCTGCGCGAGGCTGTCCAGGGTTCCGCTGTTGTCCATGTTCTTCGTCCTCCTCGGGCGCGGGAAAGGGGGTTCCTGCGCGGCCCAAAGCCAGGGCGTTCCGCTTGTTGCGGCCCGCATGTGCACAGTGTCTACATCAGTCCGCCCGGCCTTGGCCCATCCCATTCGACGGACGGCGGCGCTGGCGCGGTGAATGGCCGGGGCTTCCGCCCATGGCCGCGCCTAGAAGCCCAGCACCTGCTTCAGGCTCGCGATGCGCCTGCGGCTGATGGGCAGCTCGATGCGCGTTCTGCCCGCGGTGCGCAGCATGAAGTTGCTGCCGGGAAGCGACGCGATTTCCGTCACCATATCCAGATTCACCAAATATTTGCGGTGCACGCGGAAGAAGCGGTGCGGGGCCAGGCGCTCCTCCAGGTACTTCACGCGGTAGCTGGTGAGGTACTTCTGCTGCGCCGTGTGCACGTAGGAATAGTCCTCGTAGGCCTCCACGAACACGATCTGCCCATAGGGCACCAGAAACATGCGGCCGTCCTGGGAAACAGCCAGCTTCTCGATCTCCGGGGTGCGGGTCTGGTTGGTGTCCCAGGCCTGCTTGAGGGCGGAGAGGAAGTGCTCCTGCTCGTCGTCCTCCAGGGGCACGGAAACGGTCTTCTCGTCGGACTCGTTCCAGGGACCGTCCTCGAAGGCGTTCTGGGGCGCTGCCTCGGACCACTTCTCGGGCATGGGCACCTCGCGGAAGCGGGCCTTGAACTCCGAGAGCTTCAGCAGGGTCTTCTGGATGCGCTCTTCCGGGGCGGGCCACAGGAGGTAGTCCGTGGCGCCCTGCTCGAAGGCGGCATAGGCGTGGGATTCGCTTGCGGCCAGAAACACGAGCGCGGGCTTGTTCTTCCGGCCGGAGAGCATCTGCGCCAGCTCCAGGCCGTTCACCCCGCCGGGCAGGTCGAGCCCGATGAACAGCGCGCCGTAGGGGATGGCCTCGATGAGCTCCATGGCCTCGAAGGCCGTGACGGCCTCGCCCAGCACCTGCAGAAAACCCGCGTCGGAGAGCGCCCGGCGCAGGTCGCGCCGGACCAGGGGGTCCGGGTGCAGCAGGAGCGTTTTAAGCTTGGCCATGGGCGGACGGATCCCGGTAGCAGGGTTGGCGCCGTCCGCTTTCCCGTCAAGGAAGGGCGGACGGGGCGGGCGCGAAAGGCCGCAAGCCTCACAAGGACTTGTGCCGCAAATTATTCTGCCGCGCAAGGCTCCGCTGCAGGCGAGTTGCGTGCCGGGGCGCGCTGATGTAGCCTTGGGCATGAGCGAAAACACACAGCGCATGGCCGTCATGAGCGACGTCCACGGCAACCTGGAGGCCCTGGTCGCCGTGCTGGCGGACATGGACGGCCAGAACGTCTCGCGGGTCATCAACCTGGGCGACATGGTGGGCTACGGCCCGGAGCCCGACGCCTGCGTGAAGCTCCTGCGCGAGCGCGGGGTCGAGTCCATCCTGGGCAACCACGAGCACGGCCTGCTGGAAGCCCAGGCGCGGGGCTGGTTCAACCCTCAGGCGCGCAAGGCGCTGGACCGCACGCGCGACCTTTTGTCCGACGAATCGCTCATGTACTTCCGCACCCTGGCCCGCACCTGCGAGGTGGACGGCGCGCTCTTCGTGCACGGCTGCCCGCCGGGCCTTGTGAGCAAGTACCTCTACGAGCTGGACAACGACGCCCTGCGCGAGACCTTCGGCCTGTACCAGAACCGCCTGTGCTTCGCCGGGCACACCCACGAGCTGGGGCGCATCAGCCTGCTCAAGTTCCACGAGCGCAGCAAGATAGCGCGCAAGGAACTGGGCAAGGGCAGCCTCACCCTGAACCCTGCGGCGCGGCACATCATCAACGCCGGGGCCGTGGGCCAGCCGCGCGACGGCAACAACAAGGCCAAGTATCTGCTGTGGGAGCCCGGGGACGGGAATGTCCCGGACCGGATCGAAGTGCGCTTCGTGGCCTACGACATCGCCAAGACCGCCGCCGCCATCATCGAAAAGGGCCTGCCCGCCGTCTACGCCGACCGGCTCTGGTAGTCGCGGTACAGGGGGAAGCGCACACTGACGCGCACGCCCTGCCCCGGCTTCGAGGCGATGGCCATCTGCCCTTCCAGCTGCTCCGCCGCGGCCTGCAGGCATTGCAGGCCAAAGGAATTGCGCCCCAGTTCCTTGGGGTCGCCCGCAAGCCCGTTGCCGTTGTCCGAGACGCTCAACTCCGCCTGGCCCCCGCTTGCGTGCAGCTCCACGCGAATGACCCCGCCGCCGTGTCCGCCGCCTCGGCCGTCTGTCCCGAACCCGTCGGGAAAGGCGTGCTTGATGGCGTTGGTCAAGGCCTCGGCCAGGAAGATGCCGCAGGGGATGACCTGGGCGGGCAGAAGACTCATGGCCTCCACGTCCAGCTCCAGCGCCAGGGGCGATTGCGGCGGCGGCGGCGACTGCGCCGCGAACAAGGTGCTGGCCAGGCGCTCCACATGGGCCTTGGCGTCGCTCATGGTGTCCGGCCCGCCGGCGACCATGGACTCGTGGGCCTTGGCCAGGGCCAGCACCCGCGCACCCGCGTCGGCCAGGGAGTGCCGGGCCTGGGGGTCCGTGGCCTGGATTTCCTGGATGCGCAGCATGCTGTGCAAAAGCGAAAAGCTGTTTTTGATGCGGTGGTGCGCCTCGCGCAGGCGGAACGGGGCCGAAGGGTCGTTGTGCACGCGCAGGGCCAGGGCCACCTCGATGGCGGCGCGCACCTGGGTGTTCTGGCAGGGCTTCACCAGATAGGCCGCGGGCAGGGCGCGGCGCGCGCGGCGCAGGAAGTGCTCCTCGCCGTGGGCGGACAAAAGCACCACGGGGATGCGCAGGTCGCGCTGGATGATGGCGCAGGCGTCTATGCCGTCGGAGGGCTCGGACATGCCGGTGCCGTCCGCGCCGTCGCCGTTTCCGCCGGGCATGACGATGTCCATGAGCACGAGGTCCGGACGCAGGTCGGCGGCCATCTCCACGGCCTGGGAGGCGGTGGCGGCAACCCCGGCCAGCTCGTAGCCCTCGGATTCAAGAAGTTCGCCAATCTGCATGGCGATAATGGTTTCGTCGTCGGCCACGAGTATTCGCGGCCGGTTTCTTGTGTTCTCTGCGGCTGTCATGGCCCTCCTCTGCTCTGGCCGGGGCCGGAGGCTGGGACGACGGGCGGGGGGGAAGCGAAAAGGCAATCGACCCGAAGTGTTAAAGATAATCTTTGGTAGCAGTACTGTCAACGCGGGCCGCAGCGCGCCAAGGGGGGGAAAGCGCAGGTCAGGCCCGGGGGGCTATTTCAGCGCAACGGGACCGGCCGCGAGCCGCTCCGCCAGGCGCATGGTCAAAAGCGCGCCCTCAAGGTCCTGGCTGGGCGGAGCAAGCTCGCCCGTGCGGACAAGCCGCTCAAAGGCCTGCAGCTGGCCCACGAAGCCAGGCTTCACGCCCGCCTCGCAGGCATCGGCCTCGATGACCTCCGTGGTTCCGTCGGCGTAGGTCACGCGGCCCGTTTCCAGGGGACGGAACTCCACGCTCACGCCCTCGCCCTTGAGCACCACGCCCCAGCCGCCGGGCGAATGCCAGTTGGCCGTGTACGAGCCCAGCACCCCGCCGGGAAAACGCAGGCAGGCCGCGAACTGGTCGCCCAGGGGCTCGTGCAGGCTGGCGCACAGGGCGTGCACCTCCTCCGGCTCGCCGCCGAAGTGCCGCAACAGGTCGATGGTGTGCGTGGCGTTGGCGAAAAGCCAGGCCCGCAGCACGTCCTCGCTGAAGCGCCCGGTGCCGCGCGCCACGGCCATGCGCTCGCTGCCCTCAATGTGCACGGCCAAAAGCCGGCCGCGGCTGCGGATCCTCTCCAGCCCCTTGGCGAACACGGAATACTGCCTGCGGTTGAAGCCCACCAGGTTGGGGGTTTTGCTCCGGCGGGCCGCCTGGGCCACGTCCTCGGCCTCGGCCGCGCAGAGGCCCACGGGCTTTTCCAGAAACAGCGGCAGGCCCAGCGGCAGCAGGCGCAGGGCAAGCCCGGCCATGGCCTGGGGCGACACGAGGACCATGAGGGCGTCGACGCTTCCGGCCAGTTCCTCCGGCGTCTCGGCCACGAGCGGAATGGCGAACTCCGCCGCCAGTTCCTCGGCCTTGCCTATCGTGCGCGAGCTGATGCCCACGGGCGCTAGGCCAGGCACGCGGGCCATGGCCAGCAGGTGCTGCCGGGCGATGAGCCCGGCCCCGATGAGGCCGACACGGATCTTCTTTTCAGGAGCGGGTGCGGAAGCACTCATACTGGTTCCTCGGCTAGGTGATGGGCACGTCGAGCTTCAGGCCCGCGCCGGTGAGGGGCAAGGCCACGCGCGCGCCGCCCTGCTTCGACGACAGATGCGCGGCCAGGACCACGTCCACGGACTCGATGCCCGCCTGGACAGTGGGATGCGCGTAGGGCCCCACCAGGTCGGCCAGGCAGTCCACAGTGGCCTGCACGATGTCCAGCGCCGGGCCGTGGTCCAGGGGCACGGCCTCGGGCTGCACCAGCCGCGTCTTGGCCACGTGGCGCAAATCCTGGGGCCGGGCCGTGGCGCGGGCAGCGCCCGCCGGGGCCGGGGTGAAGTCGTCGGTCTCGGCCACGCCCTCGGTGCCGATGACCATGCAGCGCGAGGCGCGGGGCACGTCCTCGGACAACTCGAAGTCGCCCACGAAGCGCCAGCCGTCGGCGCACTCGAAACCCACGCTCACCTGCCCGCCCGGATCGAAGAACTGCGGGCCGCGCACGTTGGGCGCGGGGTTTTGCGTCAGCTCCGCGCTGACCCAGAGGGGCTTGGCGTCAAACAGCCAGCCCGCGTAGTCGAAATAATGCAGGCCCACGCAGCCCACGCCGCCGCCGCCGATGACGGACCAGAAGCGCCGGGGGCGGCCCACCAGCCCGTCCTGCAGAGCCTGGCGGAACAGCAGACAGCGGGTGAGGAAGCGGCGGCAGAGGTTCACGGCCAGGCGCGTGCCCGCGGCCTCGCAGGCGCTCGCCATCTCGCGCGCGGCCTCGCCGCTGGTGCTCATTGGCTTTTCGCACAGCACGTACGGAATTTTTGCCTGGGCCGCGGCCAGCACGATGTCGCGATGGCTGGGGCCGTTGGTGGCGAGACACAGGAGGTCCACGCCGCCGGCGGCCAGAAGCTCGCGCCAGTCGGCGAAGACGGCCGGGGCGTCCGTCCCCTCGACGGAGCGGGCGGCGGCCAGTTCCTGCACGGCTGCGGTGTTCATGTCGCACAGGGCGGAAACGCGCACAGAGGTGCCGCGTGCAGCCAGGGCGTCGAGGGCGGCCACATGCCTGCGGCCCATGCCGCCCAGGCCGATGACCGCGGCGCGCAAAGTTTTCATGTTCTCTCCGTTCATGGAATGCGGCCCGCCTTCTTCAAAAGCAGTTCGCAGATGTCGAAATCAAGCAGGTCGTCGATGTCCTGGGCGCGCTCCTTGGGCATCTCGAACCCGCGCGTGTCCGGGGTCAGGTAGCTTCTGGTCTTGGCCAGCCAGGCGCAGTCGGCCACGTACACGGCCCCGTTGGGCGCAAACACCCGGGGCAGGTCCTGCCTGCGGGTGTGGTAGCGCTCCTGGGCGATGACGGGCGACATGCGGCCGTCCGGCGCCATGTTGAACATGAAATAGGGGCTCTTTTCCGCCTCGGTCACGGTGAGCACGCAGGGGTGCCCGCCGTGGCCATCGCCGTCGATGCAGGCCTTGATGCAGCCGTCGATGTCCTCCACGCTGCGCAGGGGGGAGGTGGGCTGCAGGAGCACCACGTAGTCGTAGACTTCTGGCTTGAGGGCCTCCACCGCGTGCAGCACCGGGTCCACGCCGGGGGTGTCGTCGCGCGCCAGCTCGGCCGGACGCACAAAGGGCGTCTCCGCTCCGTGGCTGCGCGCCACGGCCAGGATGCCCTCGTCGTCGGAGGACACGACGAGCCGGTCGATCAGGGCCGAACGCCTCGCCTCGCGGATGGTCCAGGCGATGAGGGGCAGGCCGCCCAGGTCGCGGATGTTCTTGCCCGGCACGCCCTTGCTGCCGCCGCGCGCGCTGATGGTGGCCAGGATGCGCTTGCCTTTGTACATGCATGCTCCTCGTTTTGCTGCCCGGCACTCTAGCCTGTTTGGTCCCGGCTCGCAATGTCGGCCGCGCCGCCGGACTGGCCCGGCCCTGCGCCCTGCCCTTGCGATGCGCCCGGAAACCCGCCATACTCCCCAAACAGCGCACGCCGTTGCGCCAACTCAAGCCAACCGAGACGCCGCATGACCGGACCCGCCCTGTTCTCCAGACGCTCCTTCCTGCTTGCCGGCCTTGCCGGGGCCTGCGCCTGCTATTTCCCGGCCGGGCTGCTTGCGGCCACGCCAGTCGTGCCCGCCACGGCAGACCCCGCCCGCACGGCGGGCCTCACGGCCGAGTTCGCGGGCGTGAGCCAGGGCGCGCAGGAATGGCTGGCCCCGCGCCTGGGCGCGGCCAGGGCCGAGCGCATCGCCGCGGACAGCCGGACGCGCTTCGCTGCGCTCCTGCCGTCCATCCCGGACATCGGCCCCGGCAACAGGAACCAGGAAAGCCTCATGCAGGCGGTGTGGCTCACGGCCATCACCCAGGCCATGCGCGCCCTGGGCCTGCCGGAAAAGGAAGCCGGGCGGCTGATGTACGACCTGTGCGAGGACGAGATGCGCAACCTGCCGCAGGAACGCCTGCGCGCCAGGGGCCAGGCCATGTTCACGCCCGAGGGCCGCGCCGACCTGGCCGCCTGGACCAAGGACACCCAGAAGCGCCGCTACCCCGGCGACTGGGTGGGCAAGGCCGTGTTCGGCGACGGAAGCTCCTTCGACGTGGGCTACGACTATTCCGAATGCGGTGCGGTGAAATTCTTCCAGGCCCATGGCGTTGGGGCCGTGGCCCCTTACTTCTGCCTCAACGACTTCGTGCTCTCCCGGGCCGAGGGCACGGGCCTCACGCGGGCGCACACCATCGCCCAGGGCGACGGCCTGTGCGACTTCCGCTACAAGAAGGACGGCCCGGTGCACCAGTCCTGGGACACGGAGACGCCGCGCTTCGCCAAGCGGCCCGCCAAACGCGGCGTGTGAGCCCGCCGGCCTTGCGCCGCCCCAACGCTTTCTGTAGTGTCGCATCGTCACATCCCGGCGCTTTCATTCTCAAGCACTGGAGACAGAGATGCTCAAGTTTCTGAACATGCTCCTCGGCAGCGGCAGGCAACAGGGACAGTCCAGGGACGACGACGCCGTCAAACGCAAGTACGAGTACTTCAAGAGCCTGCTCATCAAGAACAACAGGTCGCTGGAGCTTTTGACCGAGCTTGAGCACCTGCTGTACGAGAACAAGCCCTTCACCCTGGACCAGGTGCTGGCCCTGTCGGAAGACCTCATCAGCCTGGTCTACGACCTGGCCGAGGACCTGAACGCCCTTTCCGGCGGCAAGTACCCCGGGCTCTTCGACGCCACGGAGCGCCTGGGCGTCACCATCCTGAAGGATCTGGTGCACAGAAAGCGCATCAAGAAGGGTGAGCTTCTGCTGCCCATGCGCGCCCTTTCGGCCGAGCTGGCCGACGAAGTGGGCGGCAAGGCGGCCAACCTGGGCGAGGTGGCCAACCGCGCCGGCCTGCCCACGCCGCGCGGCTTCGCCATTTCCGCATACGCCTGCCAGCATTTCCTCAAGACCACCGGCCTGGCCGAGCGCATCGAGCGGCGCATGAAGCGCATCGACGTGAAGGACACGGAAAAGCTCATCGAAATCTGCGACGAGATCCAGGCCATGATCATGGAGGCCCCCCTGCCCGAGGAGCTGACCCGCGGCATGGCCCGGCTCATGGAGGAGCTGGCCGAGCTCTTCGGGCCGGACGTGCGCGTTTCCGTGCGCTCCAGCGCCACCTGCGAGGACACCGAGGCCACCTTCGCCGGGCAGCACTCCACGGTGCTGAACGTAAGCGCCGCCAATGTGGGCAACGCCTGGAAGGAAGTCGTGGCCAGCACCTTCAGCCCGCGCGCGGTGTATTACCGGCGCAGCATGGGCTACTCCGACGAGGACGTGGTCATGGCCGTGCTCTGCGTCACCATGATCGACGCGCGTTCAAGCGGGGTCATGTACACCAACGACCCCAACGCCACCGGCGCGCACCGGGAGGGTGTGGACGACATCCTCATCAGCGCGGCCTGGGGCCTGGGGGTGAGCGTGGTGGACGGCAGCGCCTGCACGGACTTCTACTCCGTGCGCCGCAAGGACTCCTCCCTGCTGCGCCACGACGTGGCCAAGAAAGCCAAGCGCCTGCGCCTGCGCGAGCTGGACGGCATCCGCGAGGAGGACGTGCCCGAGGCCGAGCGCCTGGCCCCCTGCCTGGACGAGGGCAAGATCCGCCAGCTGGCGGCCTACGGCGTGCGGCTGGAGGAACACTACGGCCAGCCGCTGGACATCGAGTGGGCCCAGGACCAGGGCGGTCGGCTGTTCATCCTGCAGGCCCGGCCCCTGGGCATAGGCCACGGGGTGAAGGACGAATGCAGCCTGACGCCCGAGGCCGAGCCCCTGCACGGCCGCGAAGTCGTCCTGCGCGGGGGCGACATGGCCGCGCCCGGCAGCGCGGCCGGCCCGGCGTACATTTTGACCACCGACCACAACCTGCCCGCCGTGCCCCAGGGAGCCATCCTGGTGGCCAAGCAGACCTCGCCCACCTACGTGCCGGTCATGGACCGCATCCGGGCCATCATCACCGAGGTGGGCAGCGTCACCGGGCACATGGCGAGCGTCGCACGCGAGTTCGGCGTGCCCACCCTCGTGGGCCTGGAGAACGCCACCCTGGCCATCCAGCCGGGCGAGGACATCACCCTCGACGCCACCAGCCGCATCGTCTACCGGGGCATCGTGCCGGAGCTCATCCGCGACAAGCCCTGCGTGAACCTGATGAAGGGCAGCCCGGTGTACAAGGCCGCGCAGGAAGCGCTCAAGCGCATGGCCCCGCTCACCCTCACCGATCCCAAGGCCGACAACTTCACACCCGAGGCCTGCCGTTCCCTGCACGACGTCATCCGCTTCGCCCACGAGATGGGCATGCGCGAGATGTTCAACATCGGCGACGAGATGGACGACAGCCAGGGCACGGTGCGCCTGCGCGCGGGCCTGCCGCTGAACATCCTGGTGGTGGACCTGGGCGGCGGGCTCACCCCCACGGCGCCCAAGAAGGTCGTGGAGCTGGAGCACATCAAGAGCGCGCCCTTCCAGGGGCTGCTGCACGGCATGACCGACCCCGGCGTGCGCTGGCTGGGCGGGGTGGGGGTCAGCCTCACGGGCTTCGCCACCATCATGGCCGAGTCCATCCTGACCGACCCCAACGCCGACGGCAGCATGGGCGGGCCCAGCTACGCCGTGGTCAGCGACCACTACCTGAACTTCAACACCCGCCTGGGCTACCACTTCGCCGTGGTGGACAGCTACTGCGGCCCGTCGATCAACGACAACTACATCGTGTTCTCCTTCAAGGGCGGCGCGGCCGACATCGCCCGGCGCTCCCGCCGGGCCAAGCTCATCGCGCAGATATTGAAGCGCCTGGGCTTCAAGACCGAGATCAAGGGCGACATGGTGCGCGGCGAGATCAAGAAGTACTCCCAGACCGACCTGAAGCAGAAGCTGGACATGGTGGGCCGCCTGCTTGGCGCCGTGCGCCTGCTGGACATGCTGCTTTCCGACGACGGGCAGATCGGCTGGTACGTGGACGAGTTCTTCAAGGGCAACTACGCCTTTGAGCGCCATGGCGACGGCCCGCAGCAGGACCCGCCGGACGACTCAATCCCGGGCGGCCCCGCTCCGGGCGGCTCCATTCCGGACGGGCTGATCTGACAGCCTTGAGCCGGTGGCTTAAGCCGTCGGGAGAGCACACAAAAAAGGCCGGGGGAGCGATCCTGCCGGCCTTTGCCATTGCGAAGCGAGCTGTCCGTCTGTGTTGATTTTTTCTTCCACCTTCCTGAAGAATCTGGCATACTCATACGTACACTGTCCGCCTCCGGCATGGCGGACGGCCGTTGTCCTTCGCTCCGGCCCAGCGCCGGACGCCTGTTGCATGAGTCAGCGAAGCCGCGCACCGGCACGCTTCGCACGGGGGCGATCATGAAGAAGATACTGGCCGCATTGTGCCTTTTCGCCGCGCTCCTGCTCGCCGCGCCCCGCTCCGGGCCGGCGCAAAGCCTCAGCGTGGGCGTGGTGCCGCAGCAGTCCGCGGCCGACATGGCCAAAACCTGGGTGCCGCTTCTGGCCTACCTGGGAGAGCGCACCGGCCTGCGGCTGCATTTTGAAACCGCCAAGGACATTCCCACCTTTGAAAAACGGCTGGCCAAGGGCGAGTACGACATCGCCTACATGAATCCCTATCACTATGTGGTGTTCCACGCCGCGCCCGGGTACAACGCCTTCGCCCGCGAGAAGGACAGGAAGATCCAGGGGTTCCTGGTTGTGCCCAAGAGCAGCTCCGCCACCCGCCTGGAGGATCTGGCCGGAATGACCCTGGCCTTCCCCGCTCCGGGCTCCTTCGCCGCCACCATCTTGCCCCTGGCGCACCTGAAGGCCCTGAACGTCCCGGTGAAGCCCACCTTCACCTCCTCCCACGACTCGGTATACCTTGGCGTGTCGCGCGGATTCTTCCCCGCCGGGGGAGGCATCAACCGCACCTTCGAGAACATCCCCCAGGAGGTTCGGGCCAACCTGCGCATCTTGTGGAAGTCGCCCTTTTATACGCCGCATGCCTTGGCCTCCCACCCCCGGCTGCGGCCGGAGATAACGCGCAAGCTCCAGGCGGCGCTGGTCGCCCTGGACACCGACCAGCGCGGCCGGGAACTTTTGGCGGGCATCGGCTTCAAGGGGTTCGAGGAAGGCCGCGACGCGGACTGGGATGACATCCGCAAGCTCGGCATCCGCCTGCTGGAGAACCTGAACAGGGACATCGCGGAGAAGCCCTGATGTCCCTGCGCCTCAAAACCATCCTGGGCATCGCCGTCATCGAGACCCTGCTCCTGTGCTTCATGGTGTGGAGCGGCCTGAACTACCTGGCCGACTCGAACACCTCACAGCTGGACAAGCGCGTACGCGCCGTGGCCGAGCTTTTCGCCGCCGCGAACAAGGCCGAGATCATCTCCCTGGACTTGGCCACCCTCGAGAGCTCCATGGACATCCTGGCCAAGGAGCCGGGGCTGGTCTACGCCAGGGTCGTCAGCGAGTCGCGGGGGGTGCTGGCCCAGCGCGATGGGGAATCCCATAGCGACCAGGGCGTCCGCACCGCCAAGGCGGTCATCACGGAGCAGGGCGTCGTCCTCGGCTGGGTGGAGGTGGGCTTTTCCGACGGCTCCATCGCCGAGACCGTGCAGCTGGCCCGGCGCAACGCCCTGGCCATAAGCGCAGCGGGCATCCTGGCCTCGGCCCTGTTTTCCACCGTGCTCGGCTTC